>NZ_MSJQ01000385.1 GCF_014596515.1 Streptomyces sp. CBMA156 | reverse complement strand
GCCGGCCGAGCCGACCCCGGCCGCCGATGTGTCCGAGCCCGCCGAGGCCGCCGAGCCGGCCCAGGCCACCCAGGCAGCCGAGGCGTCCGAACCCGCCGACGCATCCGAGGCGTCCCAACCCGCCGACGCATCCGAGGCGTCCCAACCCGCCGACGCATCCGAGGCCTCCGAACCCGCCGACGCGGCTGAGGCCGCTGACGCCTCCCCACCCGCCGACGCGGCCGAGGCCGCCACCGCGCCCGAGCCCGCCGACCTCGCCGACCCCCGTTTCTGGCAGCTGCCCGCCGCCGACCGCGCCGCGGCCTTCGAGGAGCTGCGCCGCCGTCCCGGCCCGGTGTTCTTCGGTGACCGCGCCACCGGCCGGGGTTTCCACGCGTTGGTCCGCCACGCCGACGTGGTCGAGGCCAGTCGGACCCCTGCCGTCTTCCTCAGCGGTCCCGGCGTGACCACTCCCGCCCCGGCCCGCTGGGTCCGGCTGCTGTTCGGCGACTCGATGGTCAACCTGGACGACCCCCGCCACGCCCAGCTGCGCCGGATCGTCTCGCGGGCCTTCACGCCGCGGCTGCTCGACCGGGTCGAGGAGGACGTCCGGCGGATCAGCACCGAGCTGGTCGACCGGATCGAGCGGGAGCGGCCGGAGGACTTCGTGAGCGCGGTCGCCGCCGAGCTCCCGTTCCAGGTGATCTGCACCATGATGGGCATCCCCGAGCGGCCGCGCGGCGCCATCCTCGACCTGGTCAACCGCAGCTCCGAGGACATCGGGGTGGCCCGCCCGCTGCGACGCCGGTTCCGGGCGCCGGGGCGGGGGCTGCGGGCGCTCGCCCGGATGCAGGGCATCGTCGCCGGGATCGGCCGCGAGCGCCGCCGCCGGCCGGAGGAGGACCTGATCTCCGCGCTGGTCACCGCCGACCTGGACGGCCGCCGGCTCACCGGGCGCGAGCTGGGCGCCTTCTTCAGCCTGCTGCTGGTCGCCGGGGTCGAGACCACCCGCAACGCGCTGGCCCACGGCCTTCACCTGCTGACCGTCCACCCCGAGCAGCGCGCCCTGCTGCTCGACGACCTCGACGGGCGGCTCGGCGGCGCGGTGGACGAGATGATCCGCCACGCCACGCCGATCATCCAGTTCAACCGGACCCTCGCCGCCGACCACGAGCTGGGCGGCACCGGCGGCACCCTGCTGAGGGCGGGGGAGAAGGTCGCGCTGTTCTACGGCTCGGCCAACCGGGACGAGACGGTGTTCCCCGACCCGGACGCCTTCGACATCACCCGCACGCCCAACCCGCACCTCGGCTTCGGCGGCGGTGGTCCGCACTACTGCCTCGGCGCGCACCTGGCCCAGCAGGAGATGACGGCGCTCTTCCGCGAGCTCTTCACCCGGCTGCCCGAGGCACGGTCGGTCGGCGAGCCGCAGCTCGTCCCGTCCAGCTTCGACCACCGGGTCCGCTCGCTGCGCTTCACCTTCTGAACCCGCCTGTTCCGAACCGACTGTTCCGAACCGCCCGGACCGAGGAGCGGCCGAGCAAGGAGCGGCCGGAGCGAGCAGCGGCCGGGCACCGCGGCATCCGGCCCGGCTGCCCGGCCCGGGTGGGTCCGCCGCTAGTCGGCCGGCTCCCAGACCGCGTGGTCGTGCGCGAACAGCACCCGGCGCGGCCCGTACTCCGCGATCCGGTCGAGCCAGGTCCGGTAGCCGGGCAGCGGCGCGGCCACGCCTTCGCGCGCCGCCCGCCGGGCGAGCACCGCCTGCCCGTACTCGGAGGCGAAGTCGTACGCCTGCCCGGCCAGCAGGACCGGCCCGCTGCCCGGGCGGTCCACCAGTACCGACTGGTGGCCCCCGGTGTGGCCGGGCGTGGGCAGCACCCGGACGCCGGGCCAGACCTCCGCCTCGCCGTCGAGTTCGCGGTACTCGGCGCCGGGGAAGTCGACCAGCGCGTCGATGGTGTACCCGCCGCTCCTGGCGGTGGCCAGCTCGGCGGCCTGGGCGAGGACGGGCGTGCCGGCGAACAGCGGGTTGCCGCCGCAGTGGTCGAAGTGCAGGTGGCAGTTGACCACCAGGTCGATGTCGGCGACGGCGACCCCGGCCGCGGCGAGCGCCTCCGGCAGCGGGCGGCGGACCGGACGGTAGTGCGCCTCGGTCTCCGGCTCGCCGCTGCCGATCCCGGTGTCGAACAGCAGCAGTCCCTCCGGACGCCGGACCAGGTAGGCGAGCACCGGCTCCACGCGCGGCTCCGGGCCGCCCGTCTCGCCGGCCGGCCGGACGAAGTACCCCAGGTCGAGACGGCGGATCACGCGCAATTCAGCCCCCCACGTCGCAGTGCGTCGCTCTGCCCTCGTACGGGCGGCCGTGCGGGCCCCCCGTTCGCACCCTACCCGCCGACCGGCAGCCCCCGGTCGGCCTTCACCTGCTTCATCGTCAGGTGCGAATTGACCTGCGCGATGCCCGGCAGACCGGACAGCACGTCGGTGATGAAGCGCTCGTACGCGGCGATGTCGGCCACCGCGATCCGCAGCAGGTAGTCGGGCTCGCCGAACAGGCGGTGCGCCTCCACCACCTCCGGCAGCTCGGCCACCCGGCGTTCGAACTCGGCGACTGTCATCTGGTCCTCGTGACGCATGGTGATCGTCACGAAGGGCTGGAAGCCGCGCCCGACCGCCGCGCCGTCCAGCATCGCGCGGTAGCCGCGGATCACGCCGTCCTGCTCCAGCTGGCGCACCCGGCGCAGGCAGGGGGAGGGGGTGAGGTCGACCCGGGAGGCCAGTTCGGCGTTGGTCAGCCGCCCGTCCTGCTGGAGCTCGCGGAGGATTCTGCGGTCGATTCGGTCCATGGCGCAACATTCTGCCAAAACGCCGCTCCGACCAGCAGGAAGTGGCCATCGCGTGCCAGTCGGATCCGGCTACCTTCAGTGACCGAACCGGCCGCCGGGACGCCCTGGCCAGCTGCCGGGACCCCCGGCAGACCGCCGGAGCGCCCCCGGCCCGCTGCGCCGGGTCCCACACCGCGACGAGCACGACAGGCCACGCCCACGCCCATGGACACCCACGCCCTTCTCCTCTTCCTCGGAGTCGACCTGCTCCTGGTCTGCACTCCGGGCCCCGACTGGCTCTACATCGCCGCCCGCGGCCTCGGCCAGGGACGGCGCGCCGCGCTGATCGCGGTCGGCGGGGTCTGCGCCGGGTACGCCGTCCATACCCTGCTCTCCAGCGCCGGACTGGCCGCCGCGCTGCGCGCCGTCCCGGCCGCCCTGCCCGTGCTGCGCCTGACCGGCGCCGCGTACCTGCTGGTGCTGGCCGTCATGATGCTGCTGGCGCTGCGCAAGGGCGGGGGCGCCGCCGCCCTGACCGCGCCCAAGCCGCAGCCCACCGCGACGGTGCTGCGCCAGAGCGTGCTGACCGCGCTGCTCAACCCCAAGGGGCTGCTGCTCTACCTCTCCCTGGTGCCGCAGTTCGTCGACCCGGACGCCGCACTGCCGGTCGGCGGGCAGGTGCTCGCGCTCGGCTCGCTCAACGTGCTGGCCTGCGCGGTGGTGTACGGGCTGGTCGCCCACGCCAGCGGGCGCCTCGGCGGGCGGTTCGGCGGCACCCCGCAGGCGGCCCGCCGGATGACGATGGTCTCGGCGGTACTGCTGATGCTGGTGGCGGGCGTCACGGCGAGCGCCTGAGAAGGGGAGCACAATGCCGGGCATGACCGATCGTCCGTTGCCCGCAGGAACCGCAGGAACCGCAGGAACCGCAGGAACTACTGGACCCACAGAAGCCCCCGGAGTCCCTGGGGCGCCTGGAACTCCTGGAACTCCCGGGCCCGCCGCAGTCGCCGACCGCCCCACCGCCCACGCCTGGGCGGCCCTCGGCGGACCGGCCGGACTGCTGGAGCGGGTGACCTTCCACGGCCCGGACGACGTCCTGCCCTCCGGTCTCCCGGTGCGCCGGCTCGCCCGGGCGACGGTGGCGGTCTGCTCACTGGCCGCCGCCGAACTCGCCGCCCACCGCGGCGGTGTGCCCGTTCCCGCGGTCCGGGTGAACCAGGGCGCGGTCGCCACCGCCTTCGTCAGCGAGCGGCACCTGGCGATCGACGGCCGTACGCCCGTCGGTTTCGCCCCGCACTCCGGTTTCTGGCGCACCGCGGACGGCTGGGTGCGGACCCATGCCAACTACCCGCACCACCGCACCCGGCTGCTCTCCGCCCTCGGCCTCGCCGCCGATGCCGGGCCCGAGCAGCTCGCCGAGGTGCTCCGCAGACTGCCGGCCGAGCAGATCCAGGAGCGCGCGTACGAGGCAGGGGCGCTCGCGGTGGCTGTCGCGCCGGTGAGCCCGGCCGTACACCCCCTGGTGGAGCATCGGGAGATCGGTGCCGCGGCCGGGTCCGCGCCGGTGCGCCCGCTCGGCGAGGCTCCCGTGGACCGGCCCGCCGCCGGGATCCGGGTCCTCGACCTCACCCGGGTGATCGCCGGACCGGTCGCCACCCGCACCCTCGCCCTGCTGGGCGCCGACGTGCTGCGCATTGACTCGCCCCGGCTGCCCGAGGCCGAGGACGCCCACGCGGACACCGGCTTCGGCAAGCGCTCCACCCGCCTCGACCTCGCCGAGGCGGCCGACCGCGCGGTCTTCGAGGAACTCCTCGCCACCGCGGACGTCGTGGTCAGCGGCTACCGCCCCGGCAGCCTCGACGCCCACGGCCTGGGCCCGGAGGCCCTGTTCGCCCGCCGCCCGGACCTGATCCTCGCCCAGCTCCGCGCCTGGGGCCGGACCGGTCCCTGGGCCGGTCGGCGGGGCTTCGACAGCCTGGTCCAGGCGGGCGTCGGCATCGCCGCCCACGAGGCGACCCCCGAAACGGCCCCCGAAACAGCCCACGAGGCGGCCCAGGACTCCGGCGCGGACGGCCGCCCCGGCGTGCTGCCCGCCCAGGCGCTCGACCACGGCACCGGCTACCTCGTCGCCGCCGCCGTCCTGCGCGCCCTCACCGACCAGCGCACCCGCCGCCCCGGTGGCCGCCACCTGAGCTTCTCCCTCGCCGGCACGGCCTCCTGGCTACTGCACGGCATCGAACCGGAAGCGGAACCGGAAGTGCCGCAGGGAGTCCCGTCCGGGCCGTACGACCCCTCCCACTGGCTGACCGAGACCGACTCCGCGTACGGGCGGCTGCGCCACGCCCTGCCGCCGATCGGCTACGAGGGCGCGCCGACCGACTGGTCGCGCCCGCCCGGGCGCTGGGGGACGGACGAGCCGGTCTGGCTCTGACGTGCTCGGGTGAGCCGCTGTCCGAGGGGTCTGGCAGCATCACCGCCATGACCGCACACGCCACCGGCTTCACCTGGTTCGAGGCGCGCTACCCGGACCTGGCCGAGGCCTACTGCCTCACCCAGGTCCAGGGGCTCACGCCCGACGAGCTGCTGCGCCGCTTCGACGCCCTGCCGGGGAGCGACGCCGTGGGCCTGGAAGCGGTGACGGTCCGCTCGGAGGCCTACGAGGACGGGGAGGACGCGGAGGCCGGGGCGCTGTTCGACCCGGCCGAGGACCGGTTGCTGGTCGCGGTCACCGAACTCGACGGCTGGGCCCTCGCGATCGAGCCCTACGGCTACCTCGGCGTCCTGGACACGGTGATCCCCCGGCTCGGCGAGGGCACCCGGCTGGTCTCGCACTTCCGCGACGTCAACGCCGCGGACCACTTCCACTGGTGGGAGCACGGCACTCGGCGGCTCCACTTCGAGCCGCTCTTCCCCGACCAGCGGGACGGTACGGACGCCGAGGCTCCCGGCATCCCGGAGCTGCTGACCGCGTGCGGCTTCGAGCTGGAGACGGAGGAGCACGACCTGTGCGGCGAGGCCGCGTTCGCGCTCGCCGAGCGGCTGACCGACGCCCGGCTCAGCCCGGAGCGCCTGGAAGCCGCCACCTACCGGATCGGCTACGCGCCGCGCCCGTGACCCCTCCGGGAGAGGACGGGCAGCCTTCGGGAGGCACCGGTCAGACCCCCGCCGGGATCCGCTTGGCCCGGCCGCGCACCTGCACCGCCGTGACGATCTCGACCAGGCCCAGGATCACCAGCCAGCAGCCGGCCAGCACGGTCAGCGCGGAGATCGACCCGACCGGCCACACCATCAGCAGCACGCCGGCCAGGGTGTTGGCCACGCCCGCGAAGGCCTGCCAGCCGCGGGCGGGCATCAGCGGGTCGGAGATCGCGGCGGCGAGCTGGGTGATGCCGCGGAACAGCCAGCCGATCCCGATCCAGAGCGCGAGCAGCAGCAGCGACTGCACGGCGCTGCGGAAGCAGAGCAGCCCCAGCAGGACGCAGATCGCGCCGCTGATGAAGGCCAGCACCCGCAGTGCGGTGGTGGAGTGGGTGCCGAACGCGGCGACCAGCTGCACGATGCCGATCACCAGCAGGTAGAGGCCGAACAGCACGCCCACCACCAGGAGCGTCTGCCGGGGCCAGGCGAAGACCACGATTCCGAGGGCGAGCGAGGCGAGTCCGGCGACCAGCAGGACCTGCCAGGCGGCCTTGGCGAGCAGTCCGAGCGGGCCCTGGACCGGGGCACCGTCGGGAGTGATGATCGGAGGGGCCACGGTGGCGTACTCCTCGGGCTGGCGCCGGGCGACGGGTGACGTGCCGGATGTGTGATGCCGCGACGGCCGGTGTCGGGCGTCGGGTCACGATCGGTGTCGGGTCGCCCGGCTGGCGGGCAGGGAACGAACCCCAGCCTCCGCGCGTCACCGTCGGACCGCGCGTCGGGTTCGGCCGTTCGGGGGATTCTCCTCGGTCACCGGAACGACATCCCCCGGACATTCTCCGTCGATACCGTCTGTCGGTATGACTTCTGAAGGGTGGGGGACCCCTCCGGTCGAGCCGATCAGCCAGCACTACATCGTCTGCGGGGGCAACGCGCTGGCCCACCGACTGGTTCGGGAACTCGTCGAGCACTACGAGGTCCCGGTCGTCGTCCTGGTAGCCGACCGCACCCGCGACCACGCGCCGCAGATCGAGCAACTCACGGGCGTCGCCGCGGTCGTGGAGTACGCCAGCGTCACCGAGGAGGCGCTGCGCGCGGTGTCCATCGGCACCGCGCGCGGCCTCGCCCTGGTCGAGGGGAGCGACCAGGAGAACATCCACACCGCGCTCAGCGCCCAGAACCACAACCCGGACATCCGCATCGTGTTCCGGATGTTCAACCAGCGGCTCGGCGAGAACATCGAACGGCTGCTCAAGAACGGTGCCGCGCTCTCCGGTTCCGCCACCGCCGCCCCGGCCTTCGCCTCCGCGGCGCTCGGACGGCCCAACTCGGTGGAGATCGAAGGACGTTACCTGCACATCGCGTTCGACGACGACATCACCGCCGACCGGATCTGTGTGGTCGCCGACCAGATCGACCGGCAGGATGTCGGCAGGATCAGGCTGCTTCCCGAACAGCAGGGCGACTCGGCCGAATTCGTCCGGCTCGCCAGCGAGTTCGGCGACGACGGGCCGATCCGTCCCGGCACCGTACGGCGCGAACCGGTGCCGCAGGCCGACCCGGCCCCGGAGGAGGAGCCGGGCGGCCGGGCGGCGCTCCAGATGCTGCGGATCGAGCCCCGGGAGCCGACCGACTGGAAACGGCGGCTGCGCTGGCGGGTGCTCGACACCATGCGCTTCTTCACCAGCGCCCGGATGAGGCTGGTGCTGCTCACCGCCTTCGCGGCGGTGCTGCTGGCCTTCGGGGTGCTCTGGTACCTCAACCGGAACTTCGGCTGGACCGTCTACATCGCACTGCTCGACCTGGCCGGCGCCGCCCAGCCGGACCAGCTCGGCGACATCTCCTCGGGGTCGGGCACCGGCGGGTTCTGGCAGCGGGTCGCACAGGTGGTGATCACCGTCTGCGGGATCACCTTCGCGCCGGTCGCCACCGCCATCGCGGTCGAGGTGCTGGGCTCCGGGCGGCGCGGGCAGCCGCGCAACCCGGGGGCGGGCACCCGGGACCACGTGATCGTCGTCGGTCTCGGGAACGTGGGCACCCGGGTGGCGACCCAACTGCACGACATGGGCGTACCGGTGGTCTGCATGGAGCGGGACCCGCAGGCCCGCGGCATCGCCGCCGTACGGGCGCTCGGGATTCCGGTGGTGCTGGGCGACGGCCCGTTCGAGCAGCAGCTGCGCCGGGCCAGGCTGAAGCACAGCCGGGCGCTGGTCGCGGTCAGCGGGGACGACGCCACCAACCTGGAGGCGGCCCTGGAGGCGCGCCACGGCAATCCCGAAGTCCGGGTGGTGGTGCGGCTGTTCGAGGACGACTTCGCGAGCCACTTCTACCGGACGCTGGACAACGCGGCCTCCCGGTCGGTGTCCTACCTGGCCGCGCCCGCCTTCGCGGCGGCGCTGATGGGGCGCGAGGTGCGCGGGACGTTGTCGGTGCTCCGGCACGTGCTGCTGATCGCGGAGCTGAAGGTGGAGGACGGCAGCGGGCTGATCGGACTGAACCGGCATGACCTGGAGGACCCGGGCGGGGTCCGGGTGATCGCGGTGCGCTTCGCCCACGGCGGGCAGTTGCAGTGGAACTTCCCCGACCGCACCCGGCGGCTCGCTCCGGGCGACCAGATCGTGGTCGCCGCCACCCGCAGCGGGCTCGCCCGGCTGAACACGGTGGCGGTGGGGGAGGGGTGAGTGCGGCGGCGAGCAGCTGACAGCTGACAGCCGACACCTGGCAGAGGCCAGAAGACAGATAACAGAGTTCAGCTGACAGATTTCAACATCTGAAATCTGTCAGCTGTCGCCTGAACCCCGTCAGTCGTCCGCGGTCCCGCGCCGTCAGCGGTTCTGGAACTCCGGCGGGCGCTTCTCGGCGAAGGCCGCCATGCCCTCCTTCTGGTCTGCCGTGGCGAAGGCCGCGTGGAAGAGTCGGCGTTCGAAGCGGACGCCCTCGGCCAGGGTGGTCTCGAAGGCGCGGTTGACGCTCTCCTTCATCATGACCGCCGCTGGGGTGGACATCGCCGCGATGGTCGCGGCGGTGGCCAGCGCCTCGGTGAGGAGCTGGTCCGCCGGGACGATCCGGGAGACCAGTCCGGCCCGCTCGGCCTCCTCGGCGCCCATCATCCGGCCGGTCAGGCACAGCTCCATCGCCTTCGCCTTGCCGATCGCCCGGGTGAGCCGCTGGGAGCCGCCGATGCCGGGGATCACCCCGAGCTTGATCTCCGGCTGCCCGAACTTCGCGGTGTCCGCCGCCAGCAGCACGTCGCAGAGCATCGCCAGCTCGCAGCCGCCGCCCAGCGCGAACCCGGCCACCGCCGCGACCACCGGCTTGCGCAGCGCACCGATCCGGTCCCACGGGCCCAGCCAGTCGTCCAGGTAGACGTCAGGGAACCGGTTGCCCTGCATCTCCTTGATGTCGGCGCCGGCCGCGAAGGCCTTCTCCGAGCCGGTGATCACCAGACAGCCGATCTCCGGGTCCCGGTCGAAGGCGGTCGCGGCGGCGACGACCTCGTTCATCAGCCGGGTGTTCAGCGCGTTGAGCGCCTTGGGCCGGTTGAGCGTGATCAGCCCCACCCGGCCCTTGCGCTCGACCAGGATCGTCTCGTAGGTCTCGGTCTCGGTCATCGCCGTCGACTCCCATGTCCGCTGCTCGGCGCCCGCGGGCGCGCCCTGACCACCCAACGATCTACGACGCGCCCCGCCTCGCGCCAGTCTTGGTATGCGAGACGCCGGTCACCAGGTGTCGGAGGCGGCGGCGGGGGCGATGGGAGGGGCGGAGCCGGGTCGGTCAGAACCGGACGCCGTACCGCTCCGCCGCCCGCCGTACGGTCTCCGCGTCGACCTCGCCCCGGCGGGCCAGCGAGGCGAGCGCCGCGACCGTCACCGACTCGGCGTCCACCCCGAAGTGCCGCCGGGCCGCCGCCCGGCTGTCCGAGAGGCCGAAGCCGTCGGTGCCCAGCGAGGTCCAGTCCTGTTCCACCCACGGGCGGATCTGGTCCGGCACCGCGCGCATCCAGTCGCTGACCGCCAGCACCGGCCCGGGTGCCCCGGCCAACGCCCGGGTCACGTACGGGACGCGGCCCGCCGCCCCGGTGCCGGACGCGGCCTGGGCCAGGGCGTCCGCGTCGCAGTCCAGCGCCTCGCGGCGCAGCTCCGTCCAGGACGGCGCGGACCAGACGTCGGCCGCCACACCCCACTCCTCGCCGAGCAGCCGCTGCGCCGCCAGTGCCCAGCGCACGGCGGTGCCGGAGGCGAGCAGCTGGAGCCGCGGCGCGTCGGCGGGCAGGGCGGCGGCGTCCGCCGTGCGGTAGCGGTAGAGGCCGCGCAGGATGCCGTCCACGACCTCCTCGCCGTCCGGGAGCGCGGGCTGCGGCAGCGGCTCGTTGTAGACGGTGAGGTAGTAGAACACGTCCTCGCCCTGCGGGTGCTGCTCGTCGGCGCCGTACATCCGGCGCAGTCCCTCGCGGACGATCACGGCGACCTCGTAGCCGAACGCCGGGTCGTAGGAGATCGCGGCCGGGTTGGTGGAGGCGATCAACTGGGAGTGTCCGTCGGCGTGTTGAAGGCCCTCGCCGGTCATGGTCGTCCGGCCGGCGGTGGCGCCGATCAGGAATCCGCGGCCCAACTGGTCGCCCAGCGCCCACATCTGGTCGGCGGTGCGCTGCCAGCCGAACATCGAGTAGAAGATGTAGAACGGGATGACCGGCTCGCCGTGGGTGGCGTACGCGGTCGCGGCGGCGGTCAGCGATGCCATCGAACCGGCTTCGGTGATGCCCTCGTTGAGGATCTGGCCGGTTGCCGACTCCTTGTAGTGGAGCAGCTGGTCACGGTCGACCGGGTCGTAGGTCTGCCCCAGCGGTGAGTAGATCCCCGCGCTCGGGAAGAGCGACTCCATGCCGAAGGTGCGCGCCTCGTCTGGGACGATCGGCACCCAGCGCCGGCCGGTCTCCTTGTCCCGCATCAGGTCCTTGACCAGTCGGACGAAGGCCGTCGTGGTGGCGATCTCCTGCTCGCCGGTGCCCTTGAACAGCGCTTCGAAGGGCTTGGCGGGCAGGTCGGGCAGCGGGGTGAAGCGCACCCGGCGGGCGGGCGCCGGTCCGCCCAGCGCGGCGCGGCGCTCGCGCAGGTAGCGGACCTCGGGGGAGTCCGGTCCCGGGTGCGCGTACGGCGGCATCTTGTCATTCAAAACGCTGTCTGGGATGGGGAGTTCGAGCAGGTCGCGCATCGCCCTGAACTCCGCGCCGGAGAGCTTCTTCATCTGGTGGTTGGCGTTGCGGGACTCGAAGCCGGGGCCGAGCGTCCAGCCCTTGACGGTCTGCACCAGTACGACCGTGGGCGCGCCCCGGTGCTCCAGCGCCGCGCGGTAGGCCGCGTACACCTTGCGAGGCTCGTGGCCGCCGCGGGAGGTGGCGACGGTCTCGACCAGTCGCCGGTCGTCCATGGTGTCGGCGAGCGCCCGCAGTTCGGGGGAGCCGTGGAAGAGGTGCGCGCGGATGTACGCGGCGTCCGAGGCGGCGTAGGTCTGGAACTGCCCGTCCGGCACCTCGCCCAGCCGGCGGACCAGCGCCCCTGTGGTGTCGCGGGCCAGCAGCTCGTCCCAGGCCTCGCCCCAGAGCGACTTGACCACGTTCCAGCCGGCCGCGCGGAACCGGCGTTCCAGCTCCCGCACGATCCTGCCGTTGCCGCGCACCGGCCCGTCCAGGCGCTGCAGGTTGCAGTTGACCACGAAGGTGAGGTTGTCCAGCTGCTCGCGGGCGGCCAGGCCCAGGGCGGCGGTGGCCTCCGGCTCGTCCATCTCGCCGTCGCCGAGGAAGGCCCAGACGTGCGAGCCGGAGGTGTCCTTGATCCCGCGCGCGGTCAGGTACCGGTTGAACCGGGCCTGGTGGATCGCCGAGAGCGGTCCGAGGCCCATCGAGACGGTCGGGAACTCCCAGAACCAGGGCAGCCGGCGCGGGTGCGGGTACGAGGGCAGGCCGTCGCCGCCGGCTTCCTGGCGGAAGCGGTCGAGCCGGGCCTCGGAGATCCGGCCCTCCAGGAACGCCCGGGCGTAGACGCCGGGGGCGGCGTGGCCCTGGACGTACAGCTGGTCGCCGGAGCCGTCGGCCTCCTTGCCGCGGAAGAAGTGCTGGAAGCCGACCTCGTACAGCCAGGCGGCGGAGGCGTAGGTGGCCATGTGCCCGCCCAGGCCGCCGCGGTGGTTGCCCCTGGTCACCATGGCGGCGGCGTTCCAGCGGTTCCAGGCGGTGATCCGGCGCTCCATCTCCTCGTCGCCGGGGAACGCGGGTTCGGCGGCGCTGGGGATGGTGTTGACGTACGGGGTGTCCAGCAGCGGAGGGATGTCGAGCCGGCGCAGTTCGGCGTGCTCGACGAGGCGGCGCAGCAGGTGGGCGGCTCGGTCGGGGCCGCCGAAGTCGCGGGCGGCGTCGAGGGACGCGCGCCACTCCGAGGTCTCCTCGGGGTCGGGGTCTGGCAGCTGGTCGAGCTGGGACACGGGCTGGGACACGGTGGTTCCCCTTTGCGGTGCGCTTCAGGTTTTCATTCCGGGATGCGGAATGACATTCCTCTCCATGGAACTCTTTGGACGGTAGGGAGTGCTCTGGTGGCGCGTCAAGCGATACCGGCGAGTAATTTGAGAGATGATCGATCATCTTTGTGCGAACGTTATCGACGAAGGGAAGGAGAACCCGCGAGGTGGACGGCTGCGTGGAGGGTTCAGTCGGAGTGCCGGGTGTCCTCGTCCTGCGCGCTCCCGCGTCGGGCGTACTCCAGGACGTGCTCGGCCAGCAGTCGGCCGGCCTCCGGGTCCTGCCGCCGGAACGCCTCGATCAGCGGCTGGTGGTCGGCGGCGTTCTCGTGCAGCTCGGGCCGGACCCGGTGCAGCGAGAGCACCGTCCACACCTCGACCCCGAGACCCTCCCAGGTCCGCAACAGCGTCCCGTTGCCGGAGGCGGCCACGATCTCGCGGTGGAAGGCCACCCCGTGCCGGGCCTGGCCGAGCGCGTCGCCCGCCGCCGCTGCGGCCGCCATCCGCTCGGCGTGCCGCTCCAGGGCGGTGGTGTCGCCGGCCAGCCGGACCACCGCGGACTCGGCGGCCAGCCGCTCCAGCGAGGCCCGCACCTGGTAGACCTCCAGCAGTTCGGCCGGGCCGATCGCGCGCACCCGCACGCCCCGGTTGGGCTCGGCATCGAGCAGCCCGAGAGTCCCGAGCGCCCGCAGCGCCTCCCTGACCGGGGCCTGGCTGACCTTCAGCTCGACGGCCAGGCGCCGCTCGACGATCCGGTCGCCGGGCTGCCAGCGGCCGTTCAGCAGGCCCTCTAGCAGCAGCCCGCGCACCTGCTCGCCCAGCGGGACCCTGGACAGCGGGTCGGTTTCCCCGGCCGGGGGCGGCGGCGGGACCGGGTGGTTCATGACGGGCTCCAGGTGTGCCGGTGGGAGGTCGGGGGCCGGATCAGGCGAGGCCCGGTGCGTCGCCCTCGCGCGGCGCGAGGCCCAGTTCATCGCCCTCGCGCGGCGCGAAGGAGCGGGCGACGTCCGCCTCCGTCACCTCGGCGAGCGTGCCGGGCCTCCAGCGGGGGCTGCGGTCCTTGTCGATCACCTGCGCGCGGATGCCCTCGACCATGTCGTGGCTCTCCAGCGCGGCGCAGGAGATCCGGTACTCCTGGTCGAGCACGGCCTCCAGCGAGGGGAGCGTGCGGGCTCGGCGCAGCGCGGCCAGGGTGGTCTTGACGGCGGTGGGGGAGTTCGCCAGGACGGCTTCGGCGGCCTCCTTGGCCTCCGGGACGCCGGAGTCCAGCAGCCGGTCGACGATCTCCTCGACCGTGTCGGCCGCGTAGCAGGCGTCGATCCATGGGCGCTGGGCGGCCAGCGCGGCGGGCGGCGCGGGCTCGGCGTGCGCGGCGACGAGGGCGGCGATCTCGGCGGTGGTGCTGCCGGTCGTCGCGGCGGTGGTCCGGCCCAGGGCTTCGAGCAGCCCGGGGATGCGCGGCGAGGGCACGAAGTGGTCCGCGAACCCGCACAGCAGGGCGTCGCCCGGGCCCATCGAGGCCGCGGTGAGCCCGAGGTGGGTGCCCAACTCGCCCGGGGCGCGGGCGAGCAGGTGGCTGCCGCCGACGTCCGGGGCGATGCCGATCCGGGTCTCGGGCATCGCGACCGCGGAGCGCTCGGTGACGATCCGCACCGCGCCGTGGGCGGACACGCCGACGCCGCCGCCCATGGTGATGCCGTCCAGCACCGCGACGTACGGCTTCGGGTAGCTGGCGATCAGCGCGTTCAGCCGGTACTCGTCGCGGAGGAACGCCCGGGTGCCGGCCCCGCCCGTCCTGGCGTCGTCGTGCATCGCCCGGATGTCGCCGCCCGCGCACAGGCCGCGCTCGCCCGCGCCGGTCAGGACGACGGCGCGTATCCGGTCGTCCGCGGCCCAGTCGTCCAGGGTGGCGCGCAGGGCGGTGACCATGCCGTGGGTCAGCGAGTTGAGCGCCCGCGGACGGTCCAGTACGAGCCGTCCGACGCCGCCGTCCAGGAAGGCCCGGACCTCCGCCACCTCTGTGCTCATCGGGTGCCGCTCCCGTCCCTCGGTGATGCCGACGTCCGCCGGAGCCTGCCGGTGTCCACCGGGCTCCGTGGTCGTCCGCTGTCCGTTCCTGCCGGTTCCGCCGTTCCTCCTGGCCCCGGCCGGATTCCGCGGTCCACCGTACCGGGGGAGGCGGGCAGTTGTGATCACCGGGCCGGGGGGCGGGCGGGGGCCGAGGGAGAGGCGGGGTGTGCGGCCCGGCTCAGGGCCAGGCGCGCAGGGCGAGTTCGGCGATGCGGGTCAGGTCGGCGGTGGTGGCGCCGTCCCTGGCCTGCTGGGACATTCCCTGGAGGACCGTGCCGAAGTAGCCGGCCAGCGCCTTCGGATCGGCCTCGGGTGGCAGTTCGCCGTCCTGCCGGGCCCGGCGCAGCCGCTCCTCGAAGGTCCGCAGGTTCCCGTTGCGCAGCTCGCGCAGTCGGTCCTGGATGCCGGCGTCCTGCGGGGTGACGTTGGTGGCTGCGGAGATCATCAGACAGCCGGCCGGGTGCGACGGGTCGGCGTAGACGGCGGCGGCCTCGCGCAGGATGCGGGCGAAGGCGTCGTGCGCGGTGGGTTCCTCCTCCAGGGCGACGGTCACGAACGCGCCGACGGGGGAGCGGCCGTACCGGCGGACCACCTCCTCGAACAGCGACTCCTTGTCGCCGAAGGCCGCGTACAGGCTGCCGGGGCGGATGCCCATGGCGGAGGTGAGGTCGGTGACCGAGGTGGCTTCGTAGCCGTGCTGCCAGAAGAGCCGGGTGGCCGCGGCGAGCACCTCGTCCCGGTCGAAGGCCGGCGGGCGGCCGCGTCGGGGGGCCGATGCGGGGGCCGGCATGGGGGTCGACGTGGGGGCCGGCGCGAGGGCGGTCGCCCTGCCTCCCGGTGCTGCTTTCGCCTTCTGCGCCGCTGTCATGCCCTGAATTTTAGAGCACTCGCTCAAGAAATGTGTGCTAGCGTCTTTCTTGAGTGATCGCTCAATAATTATGTGGATCCAGCACGAGGGGGCTCGACCATGGGCGGGTACGGACTTCAGGGCAGGACGGCGCTGGTCACCGGCGGCAGCAGGGGGATCGGCCGGGCCATCGCCCGCCGGCTCGGGCGGGACGGCGCCACCGTCGCCGTCGGGTACGCCCGGGACGAGGCGGCTGCGGAGGAGGTGGTCGCGGGCATCCGCGCCGACGGCGGGCGGGCCTTCGCGTTGCCCTCCGCGCTCGGGAGGCACGGTGACGCCGTCGCGTTGTGGGAGGCCTTCGACGAGCGGATAGGCGGGCACGCGCCCACCGGAGGCGTCGACATCATCGTGAACAACGCCGGGATCGGACGCAGCTCCGACCTCGCGGGCCTGACCGAGGAGGAGTTCGACGAGGTCTTCGCGGTCAACGTCCGCGCGCCGTTCTTCATCGTCAAGCACGGGCTGGAGCGGCTGCGCGACGGCGGTCGGATCATCAACGTCTCCAGCGGCCTGGCCCGGATGGCGATGCCGGAGATCATGGCCTACGGCGCGACCAAGGGCGCCCTGGACACCTTCTCGCTCAACCTGGCCCAGCAGCTCGGGCCGCGTGGGATCACCGTCAACTCGGTGGCGCCCGGGATCATCGACACCGACCTCAACGCGGGCTGGCTGGCCGATCCGGAGGCGAGGGCGCAGGCGGCCGCGCTCGCCGCGCTCGGCCGGGTCGGGGCGCCGGAGGACATCGCGGACATCGTCGCCTTCCTCGCCTCGGACGACGCGCGGTGGATGACCGGGCGCGTGGTCGACGCCACCGGAGGCTCCCGGCTGTAGGCAGGGGCGGGCAAACAGATGACAGCTGACAGATGATGAAATCTGTCAGCTGTCATCTGTGATCCGTTATCTGTTACCCGTTGTCTGTTGCCCGCGGCTTGTCACCTGCCGCCGCCCGGGACCCTTCAGCCCCGCACCCGCCCCGAGACCTCGCCGAAGCCGACCACGGCGCCGTCCGGCCCGGGTGCGGTGGCGGTGATGGTCACCTCGTCGCCGTCCTCCAGGAAGGCCCGGGTCGTCCCGTCCGGCAGCTTGAGCGGCTCCTCGCCGTTCCAGGTCAGCTCGATCAGCGCACCCCGGGTGTCCCGCTCGGGCCCGCTGACCGTCCCCGAGGCGAACAGGTCGCCGGTGCGCAGCGAGGCGCCGTTGACGGTCATGTGGGTCAGCTGCTGCTGCGCCGTCCAGTACATCGTGGCGAACGGCGGCCGGGAGACCGGGTGCCCGTTCAGCCGGACCTCCATCGCCAGGTCCAGCCCCCACGGCTCGCGGCCCCGGTCGTCCAGGTACGCCAGCGGCTCGACGTCGCGCTCCGGCGGCGCGATGCGGGCGTGCTCCAGGGCGTCCAGCGGGACGATCCACGGTGAGACCGAGGTCGCGAAGGACTTGCCGAGGAACGGGCCGAGCGGCACGTACTCCCAGCCCTGGATGTCGCGCGCCGACCAGTCGTTGAGCAGGCAGACGCCGAACACGTGCTCGCGGAAGTCGTCCAGCACGACCGGCCGGCCCAGCTCCGACGGCGCGCCGACGACGAAGCCGACCTCGGCCTCGATGTCCAGCCGGCGGGACGGCCCGAAGCTCGGCACGGCGTCGGCCGGCGCCTTGCGCTGCCCGTGCGGCCGCACCACCGGAGTGCCGGAGACCACGACCGTGCCCGCCCGCCCGTGGTAGCCGATCGGCAGGTGCTTCCAGTTGGGGGTGAGCGCCTCCGAGCCCGGGCGGAGGATCCGGCCCAGGTTGGTGGCGTGGTGCTCCGAGGCGTAGAAGTCGACGTAGTCGGCGACCTCGAACGGCAGGTGCAGCTCCACCTCGTCGGCCGGCAGCAGCGCCGGCGACAGCGCCTCGCGGAACGACTCGTCGGTGAGCCAGGTGGTGAGGTCCGCCCTCACCCGGGTCCAGACCGGACGCCCGGCCGCCATCAGCGGGTTGAGCGAGTCGGCGTCCAGCAGCACGGACGGCGCGCCGACCGCACGGGCGGCCGCCCCGGCGTCCAGCACGAAGTCCCCGACGCGCACGCCGATCCGGCGCCGCCCGGGCCGGTCGGCAGCGGTGAAGACGCCGTACGGCAGGTTGTGCACGCCGAACGGCGAGTCCTGGGCACTGGCGAGCCAGCTGCTGGGGGTGGTGCTCAACGGTCCTCCTGGTGCAGTGGACTGGGCGGCGGGAGCAGGCCGAGCGCGGCCAGGTCGCCCAGGGGTTCGGTGATGCTACAGGTGCCGAACGCAGTGAACGAGTTGCGGATCACCGTGATCTGACGGTCCGTCAGTGCGCGCACCGCCTTGGCCAGTACCTCGCCGTCGCGCTCCGCCAGCACCGCCGCCGCGGTGGCCCGGTCGGTCTCCTGCGCGGCCAGCAGCACGTTCAGGAAGCCGTGGTGCTCGAAGCCGGTCTCCGGGTCGGTGTGCCGGACGGCGTTGTGCAGCCCGGCCGTGCACTTGTACGGCAGTCCACGCCGCGCGCAGCCGGTGAGGAAGGCGGCCAGCTCATCCTCGTCCGGGAACGCCTCGGCGACCACCCCGCCGGTGCGGAACTTCGCCCGGTACGGGCTGTCCAGCAGCACGTCCAGGACGGCGTCCAGCCCGTCCCCGCGCAGGAGTTCGCGCGGAACCTCGACGGCGGCCGGGACGCCCGGAGGCAGCAGCCGGTCGAGCTCGGCCACCGCCTCGGCGGCGTCCCGGGTGGCCAGTTCGACGCCGGCCAGCTCGAACGGCGCGACGGCGGCGAGCGCCTGGGCGAGCTCGGTGCTGCCCCCCGGCAGCACCAGCCCGACCTTGAGCGGCCAGTCGCCCGCCGCCGGGCCGTCCGCCCCCGCTGCGCCCCCCTCGACCGCGGCGGCCGTCACCGCCGCGGAGTTCGTGGCCGCGGAAGCGTCCGCGGCTGCCGGGGAGTTCACGACCGTCGCGGCCAACTCGCCCAGCCGGCCCGCCCCGCAGAGGAGCGGCCCGACGGCCCCGGCGTACCAGGCCGCCCGGTGCGCCCGGTGCGCGGGCACCGCCTCGACGACCGGCAGGTTCCCCGGCGGGAACACCGCCGCGTCGTCGAACAGGCCGCGGAACAGTTCGGGGATCACACCCCCCGGCAGCAGTGCGCTCATCGCCCCGGCCCCCGACCGGACCAGGTCCAGGCATAGTCGGGGTCCTCGGTGGCCCGGCCGCCCTCGCCGAGCTCCAGCGGGCGGAAGGTGTCCACCATGACGGCCAGCTCGTCGAAGAAGTCCACGCCGATGCTGCGCTCGTACGCCCCCGGCTGCGGCCCGTGGGTGTGTCCGCCCGGGTGCAGCGAGATCGAGCCCTGGCCGATGCCCGATCCCTTGCGGGCCGCGTAGTCGCCGCCGCAGTAGAACATGACCTCGTCGCTGTCCACGTTGGCGTGGTAGTAGGGAACCGGGATCGACAGCGGGTGGTAGTCCACCTTGCGCGGAACGAAGTTGCAGATCACGAAGCCGTTGCCCTCGAACACCTGGTGGGCCGGCGGCGGCTGGTGGATCCGGCCGGTGATCGGCTCGAAGTCCTTGATGTTGAAGGCGTACGGGTACAGGCAGCCGTCCCAACCGACCACGTCGAAGGGGTGGTGCGGCACGGTGTAGCGGGTGCCCGAGACCCCGTTCGGGCCGCGGTGCTTGACCAGCACGTCGACGTCCCCGGGGGCGTCGGCGACCAGGGGGCCGACCGGCCCGCGGAAGTCCCGCTCGCAGTACGGCGCGTGCTCCAGCAACTGCCCGTACTTGGACAGGTAGCGCTTGACCGGGGTGATGTGGCTGTTCGCCTCGATGCAGTACGCGCGCAGCGGCTCGTCCCCGGCCGGCACCCAGCGGTGGGTGGTTGCGCGCGGGATGATCACGTAGTCGCCCTGCCCGACCTCGATCGAGCCGAACACCGTCTCGACCGTGCCGGAACCGGACTCCACGTACACGCACTCGTCGCCGAGCCCGTTGCGGTAGAGCTCGCTCGGGGCCCCGGCGGCGACGTACGAGATCCGTACGTCGCCGTTGCCGAGGACCAGCCGGCGGCTGCCGACGACGTCCGCGGACTTCCAGTCCTGGTCCGCGAACAGCTCGTGCAGCTTGAGGTGACGGGGGAGGAGCGGGTGGTTGGGCACCGTGGACTGGTCCGGCAGCTCCCACGGCACCGCGTTGACCACCGCCGAGGGGATGCCCCGGTGGTAGAGGAGGGAGGAGTCCGAGGAGAACCCCTCCTCGCCCATCAACTCCTCGTAGTACAGCCCGCCTTCGGGGGTGCGGTGCTGGGTGTGCCGCTTGGGCGGGATGCTGCCCAGCTGCCGGTAGTACGCCATCTCCGTGGTCCTCCTCGACCGTTTGGCAGAGATCCGTTCGTCAGGGCCCCTCAGAGTCCCTCAGGGCTCGTCGGAGCCCGTCAGGGCTCTCCGACGCTCACAGGTTGCCGCGGCGGTCCTGCTCGCGCTCGATGGACTCGAAGAGCGCCTTGAAGTTGCCCTTGCCGAAGCCGAGCGAACCGTGCCGCTCGATGAACTCGTAGAAGACGGTGGGGCGGTCGCCGATCGGCTTGGTGAAGATCTGGAGCAGGTAGCCGTCCTCGTCGCGGTCGACCAGGATGCCGCGCTTCTTCAGCTCCTCGATCGGCACCCGGACCTTGCCGATCCGCTCGCGCAGCTCCGGGTCGTCGTAGTAGGCGTCCGGGGTGTTGAGGAACTCCACGCCGCGGGCCCGCAGCACGTCCACAGTGGTGAGGATGTCGTTGGTGGCGAGCGCCATGTGCTGGCAGCCGGGGCCGGTGTAGAACTCCAGGTACTCGTCGATCTGGGACTTCTTCTTGGCGATGGCCGGCTCGTTGAGCGGGAACTTCACCCGGTGGTTGCCGCTGGCGACGACCTTGGACATCAGCGCGGAGTACTCGGTGGCGATGTCGTCGCCGACGAACTCGGCCATGTTCACGAAGCCCATGACGCGGTTGTAGAACGTCACCCACTCGTTCATCCGGCCCAGTTCGACGTTGCCGACGGCGTGGTCGAGGGCCTGGAAGAGGCGCTTGGGCGAGCCCTCCGGGTGGGTGACCCTGCTCTCCGCGACGACGTAGCCCGGCAGGTACGGGCCGTGGTAGCGGGAGCGGTCGATCAGGGTGTGGCGGGTCTCGCCGTAGGTGGCGATGGCCGCGCGGCGCACGGTGCCGTTCTCGTCCGAGATGTCGTTCGGCTCCTCCAGCACGGTGGCGCCGCACGCGCGGGCGTGCTCGATGCACTTGTCGACGTCCGGGACCTCCAGGGCGAGGTCGACGACCCCGTCGCCGTGGCGGCGGTGGTGTTCCAGCAGCGGGCTGTCCGGCTGGACGCCGCCCTTGATCACGAAGCGGCAGGAGCCGGAGCGCAGCACGTACGCCTTGCGGTCCCGGCGGCCGGTCTCGGGGCCGGAGTAGGCGACCAGCTCCATGCCGAAGACGACCTGGTAGAACTGGGCCGTCTGGGTGGCGTTGCCGACCACGAAGACGACCGCGTCCTGGGCCGTCACCGGGAACGGATCGGCGGCCGCGTCGTGTTCGACGAGGCCGACGAGGCGGCGCAGCTGGTCGGCGTCAAGACCGGCCTCGCGCTCCTCGGGGGTCAACTCAAGGGCGTGGGACTGCGGGGTCATCGCTCGTTCCTCCACTTCGGGCCTCGCCGTCGAGGCTTCCGCTGGATCGCCACCACACCGCGAACGGGTGGGCGGTGTGGTTGCGGAGAGCTTGCTCCTGTCGGAGTGGTTGGGCAACAGGTCGGATTTTGACTGCTCAATGTGTACAAGATGATTAGAAAATCCCGCGGTCCGCTGCGCAAAATGTGCTGCTGACCGGGGGTGATGCACGAAGTCTGCGCAATGGGACGATCACGCACTTCCGGGGTCGACGGGGAGCGGGAGGTGGCGGAGGAACCAGTCGGCGGCCAGCTCGGCGACCCGGTCGAGGGTTCCCGGCTCCTCGAACAGGTGGCTCGCGCGCGGCACCACCGTCAGCTCGCTCGCGCAGCGCAGCCGAATGCGGGCCTGCCGGTTGAGGTCGAGCACGGCCGGATCCAGGGAACCGACGAGGAGCAGCGTCGGGGCGCGCACCCGGGCCAGCGTGTCGGGCGTGGCGAGGTCGGGGCGGCCGCCCCGGGAGACCACGGCGCGCACCGCCGGGCCCAGGTCGGCGGCGGTGTGCAGCGCGGCGGCGGCGCCGGTGCTGGCGCCGAACAGGCCGAGCGGCAGCCCCTGGGTCTCGGGCACCGTGGCGTCCGGGCCGTCCGGGTCATGCGCGCGGTCCGGGGCGTCAGGGTCGTCCGGGGTGTGTTCCGCCGCGCCCAGTCGCCGGGCGACGGTGCTCAGCCGGGAGCCCAGCAGCGCCACGTCGAACACGTTCCGGCGGTCGGCCTCCTCGGCCTCGGTGAGCAGGTCGAAGAGCAGCGTGGCCAGTCCGGTGTGGTTCAGGTACTCGGCGACGTGCCGGTTGCGCGGGCTGAGCCGGCCGCTGCCGCTGCCGTGCGCGAAGACGACGACACCGCGCGCGCCGGCCGGGACGGTCAGCCGGCCCGCGAGACGGACCCCGGCGACGGGCAGCAGCAGCTCGCGGTCGACCGCGGCGGGGCCGGTGGACGGACCGCTCCCGATCCCGCCGCCGCCCCCCTCCCTGGCCTTCGCCAGCAGTCGCAGCACCTCCTCGTCCTGGGTCTGCGAGAAGTCGGTGTAGAACTCGCCGATCGCGAAGAACGGGGACGGCGTGCCGACGCAGACCAGCTCGTCGGCGACCTCGTCCAGGCGGTCGGTCCAGTCCGCGGGCGCCACCGGGACGGCGAGCACCACCCGGGCCGCGCCGCGCTCCCGGACGATCCGGCAGGCCGCCCGGGCGGTCGACCCGGTGGCGATGCCGTCGTCCACCACGACCACCGTGCGGCCGCGCAGGTCGGCGGGCGGCCGGTCGCCCCGGTAGCGGCGGGCCCGGCGCGCCAGTTCGGTGCGCTCCTGCCGCTCGACCTCGGCCAACTGCTCGTCGGTGACCGCGGAGAACCGGATGACCTGTTCGTTCAGCACCCGGACGCCGTCCTCGCCGATCGCCCCCATGCCCAGCTCGGGTTGGTAGGGCACGCCGAGCTTGCGGATCACGCAGATGTCCAGCGGTGCGCCGAGCGCCGACGCGACCTCGGCCGCCACCGGCACGCCGCCCCTCGGCAGCGCCACGACCACGGTGTCGGGGCCGGCCAGACGGCCGAGCCGGGCGGCCAGCCGACGGCCCGCCTCGGTGCGGTCGGCGAAGTGGGTGAAGTGGGCTCCGGTGACGTGCATGACACGGCCTCCGGTTCCACCGTACGTCGTTCCGCTCGGCTCGGGGCGGTCGCGGGCGGGCTCACGGCGGCTGCGGGCGGCGGCCGGGGGACGGAGCCGGGGACCGGTCCTGACTGGATCCTGACCGGTCCTGACCGCCGTGCAGACGGGGTGGGGCCAGGGCGGGACCACGGGTGGGAGACCAAGTGGGATCGGCCCTGGGATCGGCCCTGGGATCGGGCCTGGGATGGGGCCGGGATCGCGGGTGGGATCGGGCCGGGAGCCGGACGGGACGACGCCCCCGTGTGGCCGGGACAGCGGGCGGCGCAGGGTGGACCGCAGAGGCGGACCACAGAGCCCGCCCGCGACCGGAAGGAGCGCCTGTCATGTCGGGAACCGTCATCACCGACCTGAGGCGACGAGGCGCGGTCGACCCCGGCCGACTGCTCGCCGGTCCGCTGCGCGGCGTCGGACTGCAACGGCTCGACCCGGGCCACCGCGCCGAGGTGGCCGCCGACGGCGTCGAGCACGCGATCTACGTCACCGCCGGTTCCGGGCTCGCCGACCTGCCCGAGAGCTTCGAGCACCCCGACCACGCGGACGGCCCGGAACCCGAGGACCGCCCGGAATCCGACGGCGTCGGCCTGCCGCTGGTCGAGGGCACCGCCGTCGTGCTGCCGCTCGGCTCGCGGACCGTCCTGACCGCCGGGCTGGCCGGGCTGGAGTTCTTCCACGCCGTGCTCGCCGTCCCCGTCTCCTCCTCAGCCCCGTCCGAAGCCCCTCCCGAAGGAGGCGACCCCAGGTGATCGTCACCACCGACACCGGCTCCGCCATGGTCGTCATCGGCCCGAACGGCGAGCGCGTACGGATCCGCTCCCTCGCCCGGCGCCCGATGCTCGCCAGCGCCTGCGAGGCCTTCGACCACCTGCGGCTGAGCCCGGGCGCCCACCACGTCCTCCCGGGCCGGTCCGACACCGAAACCGTCCTGCACGTGCTGCGCGGCGCCGCCGTCGTCGGCCGGCTCTCCGGCGAGCCGGACCACCTGGCCTCCGAAGGGGACCTGCTGCTGGCCCGCCGCGGCCGCACGCTGCACCTCGAAGCCGGACCGCTCGGCGTGGAACTGCTCCGCCTGACCCTTGCCGTCCCCCGGCATTCGGCCGCCACCCGGGCCGCCCTGGCCCGGCGCCGCGCCGCCCGCTGCGACCGGCCCTGACCGGTCCAGCCAGTCCTCGCCCGGAGGAGGCCTCTCGTGATACTCGTCCCCGCTGCCGTGCCCCGCACCGCGCCCGCCTTCCAGCGGCTGATCGACCCGAAGCAGCGGCCGGCCGTCCGCGCCGGACTGACCGTCGAGGCGCTGCCGCCGGGCGTCCGGATCGAGCAACTTCCCTACGAATCGGTCGAGTCGGTGACCGTGGTGCTCTCCGGACGGCTGTTCGCGGCCGGCCGGATCCTCTGCCCGGGCGAGGCGTTGCACCACCGGCCCGGCACCTCCTGCCGGATCTCCGCCGTCCGCGGCGCGCCGACCACCGTGCTCACGGTCCGCCCCACGCCCAGGGCCGACATCCCCGCTCAGCGGTCGGACTCCCGGTCCGCCCGGAGCTGGCGGCAGGTGGACGTGGGCACGGCGCGGATCGACCCGGGCGGCACCTGCGGACCGTACCGGGACCGGGCGGCCGATGCCTTCCTGCTGGTCCTCGCCGGGGCCGCCGTCTTCCTCGGTGACCTCGGCGAAGAGTCACTGCTCCCCGGTGACCTGGTCTACGTCAGGGCGGGGGAGCAGTACGGCCTCCGGGTCGGCCGGCGCGGACCGGTCACCGTCGTGCTGGGCCGGGTCGGCGCACCCGGCGCCGTTCCGGGACCGGAGTGGGGCGACAGGCCCACGTGCTCGGGGCAGGCCGGTCCGCAGGGGTGAGGCCGGGGTGACCCCTCGGCTCGCTCCGGTCGGCCGCGGTGGTGGCAACAGACAGCTGACAGATTTCAAAATCTGTCAGCTGTCTGCTGTTATCTGTCGGCTGTCATCTGCCGGTCGTCGCCCGCCGGTCGTCGCCCGCCGGTCGTCGCCCGCCGCCGGGACGGCCCCGACACGCGGGCGGCCTCCCGGGCTCGTCACGGAAAGTCACGCGATGGCCGCTGATAGTGTCGGCCGGGTGGATGAAGAACAGCCGGTGGCACCCTCGGAACCGGGTGACGCCCCGTCCGTCCGGGTGCTGATCGTCGATGACCACCCCCTGTTCCGGGAGGGCCTCAGAGCGGCACTGGAGAGTGCCGAGGGCGTCCTCGTGGTCGCCGAGGCCGAGCGGGTCGCCGACGTCCCGGAGGCGGTGGCCCGGCATCGTCCGACCGTGGTGATCATGGATCTCTCGCTGCCCGACGGCTCCGGGCTGGAGGCCGTCCGGCAGCTCGCCACCCGCGAGGCACCGCCGCCGGTGCTGATGCTGACCATGTCGGACGACGACGGGAACCTGCTCGCTGCCCTCCAGGCGGGCGCGCGCGGTTACCTGGTGAAGGGCGCCGGGCGCGAGGAGGTGCTGCACGCGGTGCGGACGGTCGCCGCGGGCGGCGCGGTGTTCGGCGGCGAGGTGGCCGGCCGGATCACCGCCCTGCTGGCCGGGGCGAGGATGCGCGAGGCGGGGCAGCTCTTCCCCGAACTCACCGCCCGCGAGGCCGAGGTGCTGGACCTGGTCGCGCGCGGGCTGGACAACCGGCGGATCGCCCGCGAGCTGGTGGTCGCGGAGAAGACCGTCCGCAACCACATCACCCACATCTTCGAGAAACTGCACGTCGCCACGCGCGCCGAGGCCGTCGCCCGGGCCCGCGACATGGGCCTCGGCGACGGCGGGACCCGCCAGGAGAGGTGAACCGGGGGTGCCGGCCCGCCGACCGGCACCCCCGGGGTCTCGGTGCTTCGGGACGTCTTCTCCGTACGTCCTGTCCGAAACCCGTTTTCGTCCGTCGCCTCCGGAGGTCCTCTCCGGAGGCGGTCTTTGAACGCCGCTGCTACGGCTGCATCTCGTACGCGCCGGAAAGCGCCTCGACCCGCGTCCACACCCGGGCGTCCCGGGCCGGGTCGGCGACCGGGCGGCGCACGTTCGCCAGCGCCCAGCCGGCCTGCTCCTCGGTGGCGGAGGCCTTGCCGTGCAGCTCGGTGGCGTGCGCGGAGAAGTCGCGGACCAGTGCGTCGAAGATCCGGTCCAACAGGTCCCCGCCGTGCTCGGAGGCGGTCAGGCCGGTCAGCTCGGCCTGCTCCAGCACCAGCTGGCCGTAGACGATCAGGGCGAACAGCTGGCCGATCTCCAGCAGGAAGTCCAGGTCCGCCTGCTGCTCCCTGCTCGGCGCGTTCTTGAGCAGCAACTCGCAGAACCCGTCGGCCTGTTCGCGGAAGCGGGCGACATTGGGCAGCTGGGCGTGGCGGTCGTAGGCGGCGCGCCAGTCGTGGAAGCGGATCGCGCCGAGGCCGCGGGCCGGCCCCTGGCGGAACAGGAAGGCGTCGTCGGTGGCGTCCAGACGGGTCGGTACCGGGGCGTAATCGGCCGGGGCGAACAGGTAGTTGCCCATGAACTTGAGGATCAGCGCCAGGTTGACGTGGACGGTGCCCTCCAGCTTCGGGAGGCCGCGGATGTCCTTCGCGGCCTTGTCGAAGTAGGTGTCCGCCTCGAAGCCCTTGGCCGCGATGACGTCCCACATCAGGTCGATGACCTTCTCGCCCTCGGTGGTGACCTTCATCTTGGTCATCGGGTTGAACAGCAGGTACCGGCGGTCCTCGGGTGAGGCGGTGCGGAAGTAGTCCACGGCCCGGCCGCTGAACAGCTTCATCGCCACCAGACGGACGTACGCGTCGGTCAACTCCCGCTTGACGTGCGGGAAGTCGGTGACCTTCCTGCCGTACAGCACCCGGTTGTCGGCGTGCGTGACGGCCTCGTACATCGCGTGCTCGCAGATGCCGATCGAGGCGGTGCAGAGGTTGAACTTGCCGACGTTGACGGTGTTGAGCGCGGCGTCGAAGGCGGCCTGGCCGGTGTGCAGCACGTCCTCGGCGCGCACCGGGTAGTCCTCCAGACGGAACTCGCTGACGTACATCTGGGCGTTCACCACGTTCTTGACCAGGTGGTACGCCTCGTGGCGGCTGTCGGCGGCGAAGAAGACGTAGCCCTCCGGGCCCTCGACGTCCGAACGGCGGCCGAACACCGAGACCAGGCCGGCCACGTTGCCGTTGCCGATGTAGTACTTGGAGCCGGTCGCGGTGAAGCCGCCCTCGCCGTCCGGGGTGAGGATCATGTCGGTGGAGTAGATGTCCGCGCCGTGGGTGCGCTCGGAGAGGCCGAAGGCCATCACGTGGCCCTCGGCCAGCAGCTTGGCGGCGCGGGCGCGGACGGCCTCGTTCTCGCTCTGCCAGACCGGGCCGAGGCCCAGGATGGTGACCTGCCAGGTGTACCAGTAGCCGAGGCCGTAGAAGCCGAGGATCTCGTTCAGCTCGGCGATCCGCGCGGTGTCCCAGCGCTTGTCGGGGTCGGCCGTGGCGGGGGTCAGGAACTCCGCGAACAGGCCCTCCTCGGCGGCGAAGGCCAGGAAGTCGGCGTACCAGCTGCGGTCGACGTAGGTGTCGATCAGCGCCTTCTTGCCGCGGGACTCGAACCAGTCCACCGTCGCGCGCAGCAGCCGGCGGGTCGGCTCGTCGAACTGGGCGGGGTCGTAGCTGCGCGGGTTGAAGAGCATCGAGGGGCTCCCGGGGTCGAGGGTGTCGGGGAGGGCGGGGTGACAGAGTTCAGATGACAGCTTTCAGATTCTGTTATCTGTCATCCGTGATCTGTCATTCGTCGGCTGTCGGCTGCCGCATGGCGCTTGCCGGTGGCTGGCGGTCGGCGGTCGGCGGTCGGCCGCTCAGGGCGGTCGGCGGCAGGCCGTCAGGACGGTCGGCTGCCGGCGAGGCGGCGCAGGGTGGCGAGTACGTCGTCGAGCCAGGCGAGGGTCATCCGCTCGTACTCGATGCCGCCGCGCAGCACCACGTGCTGGAGCTCCTGTCGGGCGTCGAGTGCGGCGGGGTCGGGAAAGTCCCGTTGTTCGCCGTGCAGGTAGCGGGCGAGCAGGGTGGCGTGGCCCTCGCGGTGCCGCTCGACCTCGGAGATCAGCGCGGCCGGGTCGTCGAAGGCGGCGGCCCGGATCTTGACCGCGAGCTCGTGCCGGACGGTCTCCGGCTCGACCGGTTCGCGCAGCCAGGCGGCCAGCGCGGCCCGGCCGGCCCCGGCCGCCGAGTAGACCTTCTTGTCCGGTCGCCCGTCCTGGGAGACCTCTTGCGCGGCCACCCAGCCGTCCGACTCCATCCGCCGCAGCACCCGGTAGATCTGCTGGTGGGTGGCGGTCCAGAAGCGTCCGATCGAGCGGTCGAAGCGCCTGGCCAGCTCGTAGCCGGAGCCGGGCTGCTCCAGCAGCGAGACGAGGATCGCGTGCTCCAGTGCCATGGCTCGCATCCTGCTATGCAACCAGTTGCATAGGCAATGCCGACCCGGACGGTTGAGACGCAGGTCACCGCCGTGATCGGATGGTTATCTGGCATTTCCGTCCAACGGGTGCAAAACGTTAGATAAGAGCCAGAATGGGTACGGGGCAAGCGCCTTACCGGTCCCGACCACAGGAGGTGGTATCGGTGGCAACCCATATCCCGACGACGGGCATGGAGCACCATCCGGACATCGTCGAACTCCGCGAACGCTACGAGCGGGTCACCTCGACCCCTCGTGCCCAGGCCGTCGAGGCCATGGCCGTCCTGGCCGGCCTCTTCCTGGCGGCATCGCCATGGATCGTCGGCTTCACCGCGTACAGCACCCTGACCGTGACCTGCCTGATCGTGGGTCTGGCCTACACGGCCCTGATGGCCGGCTACGGATCGGCCTACGAACGCACCCACGCGAGGGCCTGGGCGGCCGCCGCGCTCGGTGTCTGGACGATCATCTCCCCCTGGGTCGTCTCCGGGTCCGTCGCGCACGGCAAGAACATCGTGACCTGCATCATCGTGGGCGCCGTGATGTTCCTGCTCGGCCTCGCGGCGATCTCGATGGCGACCATGACGTCGAACGGAGCGTCAATGCGGCGCGGCCGGGCAGGCCGTGCCAAGGGCTGATCTTCCCCGCAGCCCGTGACCGGGGCGCGGAGGGCACAACCGCCCGCCGCGCCCCGGCCCGCGACCGTCGGCCCGTGACCGTCGGCCCGCGCCGATGCCCACAGCCGCCCGCCCGCGAGGCCGGCTACGGGTGCGTCATCCGCAGCACGTCCAGGGCCTCGTCCAGCTGCTCCTCGGTGAGCCTGCCCTGCTCGACGTAGCCGCGCTCCACCACCACCTGGCGGATGGTCTTGCGTTCGGCCAGGGCCTGCTTGGCGACCTTCGCGGCCTCCTCGTACCCGATGTAGCGGTTCAGCGGAGTCACCACCGAGGGCGAGGACTCCGCGTACTCCCTGGCCCTTTCGACGTTGGCGGTGACGCCGTCCACCGTCCGGTCGGCCAGCAGTCGGGCGCTGTTGGCGAGCAGCCGCACCGACTCCAGGACGTTGCGGGCGATCACCGGGAGCATCACGTTCAGCTCGAAGTTGCCGCTCGCGCCCGCCAGCGTGACCGTCGCGTCGTTGCCCACCACCTGGGCGGCGACCATCAGCACCACCTCGGGCAGTACCGGGTTCACCTTGCCCGGCATGATCGACGAACCGGGCTGGAGGTCCGGCAGGTTGATCTCGCCGAGCCCGGTGCGCGGGCCGGAGCCCATCCACCGCAGGTCGTTCGCGATCTTGGTGAACCCGACCGCCACCGTGCGCAGTTGACCGCTCAGCTCGACCAGGGCGTCCCGCGCGCCCTGTGCCTCGAAGTGGTTCCTGGCCTCGGTCAGCGGCAGGTCGGTGGCGCGGGCGACCTCGGCGATGACGGCCGCGGGGAAGCCGGGCGGGGTGTTGATGCCGGTGCCCACCGCCGTCCCGCCGAGCGGGAGTTCGGCCACCCGGGGGAGGGTGGCCAGCAGCCGCTCCCGTCCGTGTCGCACCTGTGCCGCGTAGCCGCCGAACTCCTGGCCGAGCGTGACGGGCGTGGCGTCCATCAGGTGCGTGCGGCCCGACTTGACCACCCGGGCGAACTCGGTGGCCTTGCGCTCCAGTGCCTCCGCGAGGTGCTCCAGCGCCGGGACGAGGTCGTGGGTGATGGCGGCGGTGGCGGCGATGTGGATCGAGGAGGGGAAGACGTCGTTGGAGGACTGGCTGGCGTTGACGTGGTCGTTCGGGTGGACCGCCCGGCCCAGCCGCTCCCCGGCCAGGGTGGCGATCACCTCGTTGGTGTTCATGTTGGACGAGGTGCCCGAGCCGGTCTGGAACACGTCCACCGGGAACTGGTCGTCCCAGCGCCCCTCCGCGACCTCCTCGGCAGCCGCCGCGATCGCCTCCGCCGTCTCCTCGTCCAGCACCCCGAGCCGGGCGTTCACCCGGGCCGCGGCGGCCTTGATCCGGGCCAGCGCGGCGATGTGCGCGCGCTCCAGCCGCTGACCGGACACCGGGAAGTTCTCCACCGCCCGCTGCGTCTGCGCCTGCCACTTCGCGTCGACCGGCACCCGGACCTCGCCCATCGAGTCGTGCTCGATCCGGTACTCCTGCGGCTTCTCCTGCTCGTCACCCATCGTGCGCTGCACCTCCTGTACGGGCCCGACGGGCCCGGAACGGATCTCCGATCACCACAGCCGCGAGCGGGGCCCGGGTATTTCCGGTCGGGATGATCCGATGACCCCGTGATCCGACCCGGGTGCCACGGTCGCCGCCTACCGCCGCCTACCGCCGCCAGCCGCCGCCCGCCGCCTACCGCCGGGGCAACTCCACGCGGAGCAGTTCGCCCGGGGCGGTACCGGCCTGGGCGAGGAGTTCGCCGCCCGGGGCCCAGACGCCGGAGCCGCCCGAGCTGTCGGGGTACTCGCCGGTGGCCCCGGCACAGGTCGCGAGCACGCACCACACGCCGTGGGCGGCGGCCCGGTCGCGGAAGTGTCCGTCCCGGCGCTCGGCCTGGGCGGCACCGGGCCCGTAGAGGGTGGAGGCGACGTAGGCGTCGACGCCGAGCGCGACGGTCTCCTCGGCGTGCGCCGGGTCGGCGGCGTCCGCGCAGATCGCGAGGCCGAGCCGCAGGCCGTCCAGCTCCAGGGTGACGGGCTTCTCTCCGGGGGTGAAACGTTCCATCTCGGCGCCGTGGAGCCGCATCTTCCGGTAGGCCACGACGGCGCCCTCCCCGGTCACCACCAGGGTGGCGATGGACTCGCGCCCGTCGGCCTCGGCGACCGGCGCCCCGACCAGGGCGACGGCGCCGGTCGTGGCGCAGGCCGCCACCAGCGGAGCGAGGCGGGCGTCCGCCGGGCCGACGGCCGGTGCGGCCAGGTCGTAGCCGGTCAGCGACAGCTCGGGGAACACCACCAGCCGCGTGCCCGCCGCCCGTACCGCCTCGGCATGCAGGGCCACGTTCTCGGAGACGGTGTCCGGACGGCCTGCGGCGGCGCAGACGGGCTGGGCTACCGCGACGGTCAGCGGCGCGGGCGTGGGAGAGGCAGTGGCAGAGGTTGTGGCAGAGGTCGCGGACGAGGGCATGGCGGAGCCTCCGGCGGGGCGGGGTGAGCTGGTCATGATCAATCTATGCGCCCGTCGGTGGCACGGGCAACGAAGGCGTGCGAGGGGCGGAGGAGGCGATTGGGGCCCAGGGTCCCAATCGGGCTGATCTCACTCGAAGGAGTGAGATCGACGGAAGGCGCTTCAAACTGCCGTCCACCCCTTCATACGCTCCGGATCGGGCCGGGCCGACTCCGGCCGGACCCGGATTGCCGCAGTTCGGCCCGGGGGGACCAGCGCGAGGGGCGGACGGACGATGACCACAGGACACGGGCCGACGAGCGGAGCGGGCGACGGGGCGATATCAGAGGGGATGATTCCGACGGATGCCTCCGCTGACGCGGCCGCGTCCACCGACGCCACCGACACCGAGGCCGTCACGAACACTCCCGGAGGCCTCACCCGGCGGCAGCTGCTGGGCGCGTCGGCGGCGCTCGGCGGTGCGGCCTGGCTGTTGCGCGGCACCATCGGCCCCGACAGCGCCGAGGCCGCCACGCCCGTACCGCCCGCGTTGCCCGCCGGCACCGAGCTGTACCAGCGGGTCTTCCAGAACTGGTCCGGCGAGATCCGCACCGACCAGCTGTGGACCTGCGCGCCCCGCACCCCCGAGGAGGTCCCGGCCCTCGCCGACTGGGCGCACGCCAACGGCTGGCGGCTGCGCGCCTCCGGCTACCGGCATACCTGGGCGCCGCTCACCGTCGCGGCCGGTACCAGGGAGAGCGCCCGGGTCCTGCTGCTGGACACCAGTCGCCACCTCACGGCCATCAGCGCCGACTCGCCCGGCACCGTCCGGGTGCAGACCGGCGCCACCATGGAGGCGCTGCTCGCACACCTGGCGGGCCGCGGCCTCGGCCTGACCGCCTGCCCGGCCCCCGGCGAGATCACCGTGGGCGGGGTGCTCGCCATCGGAGGCCACGGCACCGCCGTGCCGGCCGCCGGTGAGGTGCGGCCGGAGGGGCACGGCTACGGGTCGGTCAGCAACCAGGTCGTCCGGCTCACCGCCGTCGTCCTCGACCCGGCCACCGGCCGCTACACGCTGCGCGGCTTCGACCGCTCCGAGGCCGACAGCGCCGCCTTCCTGGTGCACCTGGGCCGCGCCTTCCTCACCGAGGTGGTGCTGAGGGCCGGCGCCGACCGGCCGCTGCGCTGCGTCAGCCGGCTCGACATCCCGGCGAGCGATCTCTTCGCCCGCCCGGGCAGCGGCTCCGGCAGCGGTACGGGCAGCGGCACGGGTGCCGGCGCCGGTGCGGGAACCGGTACGGACGGCGGGCTCGGCGGCGTGCTCGGAGGAGTACTGGGCGGTGTCCTCGGCGGCGGAAGCGGCCCGCGTACCTTCGCCGACTTCGTGGAACGCGACGGCCGGGCCGAGGCGATCTGGTTCGCCTACACCGACTACCCCTGGCTCAAGACCTGGAGTGTCTCCCCGAGCAAGCCGTTCGCCTCCCTCGCCGTCGACCACCCGTACAACTACCCCTTCTCGGACAGCATTCCGGAACCGGTCGCCCGGCTCGCCGGCGAGATCGTCACCGGGGCCTGGGCGTCGGCTCCACTGTTCGGCCAACTCCAGTACCTGGTCGCGAAGGTGAGCCTCACCGGGGACATCACGGAGGTGCTGCTCTCCGGCGGGCTGCTCCGCCGACTGCTCAGCGGTGAGGTGCTCACCCACCTGCTGGCGGGCGGACTGCGCTCCGATCTCTGGGGCCCCTCGCGCGCCCTGCTCCAGTACGTCCGCCCGACCACCCTGCGGGTCACCGCCAACGGCTACGCGATCCTCACCAAGCGCGCCGATCTCCAGTGGGTGGTGAGCGAATTCGCCGCCTACTACCGGGAGTTGCTCGCCGCCTACCAGGCCAGGGGCGAGTTCCCGGTGAACGGCGCGGTGGAGATCCGGGCCACCGGCCTGGACGACCCCGCCTCCTCCGGCGTTCCCGGCGCCCGGCCCCCGCTGCTCTCGGCGCTGCGCCCGCGCGCGGACCGCCCCGAGTGGGACACGGCGGTCTGGCTGGACGTCCTCGCCTTCCCCGGTACCCCCGGACTGGAGCGCTTCGCCCGGGAGCTGGAGCAGTGGCTGCTGCGCACCTTCGACGGCACCCGGGCGGGGCTGCGGGTCGAGTGGTCCAAGGGGTGGGCCTACACCGCCGACGCCGCCTGGTCCGATCAGGACCTGCTCGACCGGGCCATTCCCGACAGCCTGCGGGCCGGCGGTGGGCCCGGATGGGATGAGGCGGTCGCCGTCCTGGACCGCCACGACCCGCACCGGGTGTTCGGAAACCCCTTCCTGGACGGACTGTTGAAGTAGCCTGCACCTGATCTGACGAAGCGTCAGATGTGTCAGATGTGCTCCATCACGATCACCGCGAGGGTGTCCGGAGCCAGGGCGCGGAACACGTGCGGGGCGTCGCCCGGGTAGCTCACATAGTCACCCGGGCCCAGCTCGACCGGTGCCTCGGTCGGCCCGACCAGTGCCCGCCCGGCACCGATCAACACGTGCTCGATGGTGCCGGGCATGTGTGGATCGGAGGCCCTGGCCTCGCCCGGCTGCGCCTCGATCCGGTAGATGTCGCGCCGGGCGTTCGGCGGGCAGGAGGAGAGCGCGGTGGCGGCGTATTCGGCGTGCTCGGAGTGGGTCACCGGACCCTCGCCGGCCCGGACCACCCTGACCACCGGGCGTGGCGGGTCGACCAGCCGGCTGAACGGCACGTTCAGTGCGACCCCGAGCGCCCAGAGCGTCTCCACGCTGGGGTTGCCCGCGCCCGACTCCAGTTGGGAGAGCGTGGACTTGGCGATGCCCGCACGCCGCGCCAGTTCGGCCATGGACAGCCCGCTGCGCTCGCGCTCACGCCGGATCGAGGTGGCGATCAGGCCGATCAGCTCGGTGCCGGTGCCGGTGCCGGTGCCGGTGCCAGTCCCGGTGCCGCTGTCGCTGCTGCGACCGCTGCCGTTGGGGCTCGTTGCCGGGGTGGTCTGGTCACTCATGCTCGCCACTCACGCTTTCTCCTGGCCCCTTCCATGGCTTCCATCGCAGTTGCTGCCGTTCATGCTGTCATGGTCGACCCGTCGATGCCGTTCGCTTGATCGGTCCACATGTTCGCCTTGACGAACGCGCCGGGTCGGTTCACTCTAATGAACATGCGTTCGCTTCTCCGAACACTGGAACATGCCACCATCCGTGACATCGCTCTGGTCTGCCTTGCCGACGCCCTCGTCGGCGCCTCCTTCGGTGCGATCGGCGTCTCCGGCGGTCTGCCGCTCTGGGTACCGATCGCGCTCTCCGTCCTGGTTTTCGCCGGCGGCTCCCAGTTCGCGGCGGTCGGCGTGGTGCTGTCCGGCGGCGGCGCCCTCGCCGCGGTCGCCACCGGACTGGTGCTCAACGCCCGACTGCTGCCCTTCGGCTTCGCCGTGGCCGACGTGCTCGGCGGTCCGTGGTGGCGCCGGCTTCTGGGTGCGCACCTGCTCACCGACGAAACCGCGGCCTTCACCCTGCAGCAGAACGAACCGGCCCGGCGTCGGGCCGCCTACTGGCTCTGCGGGATCGCGCTGTTCCTGATCTGGAACCTCTCGGTGCTGCTCGGCGCGGTCGCGGGCGGGCTGATCGGCGACACGGACGCGCTGGGCCTGGACGCGGCCTTCCCCACGGTGCTGCTCGCGCTCGTGCTGCCCTCACTCGCGGACCGTGGGACCCGTACGGCGGCGGTGGCGGGCGCGGTGGTCGCGGTCGCGGCCACGCCGTTCGTCCCGGTCGGAGTGCCGGTGCTGCTCGCCCTCGTCGGGCTGCTGTTCGTGGGGCGGCCCGCGGCGGGGGAGGCCGCGGGGAAGAAGGCGCGGGAGGCCGCGGGCGAACGGAAGACGGCGGACGAACGAAGCCTGGAGTGCCAGGAGAAGGAGGCGGTCCGATGATGCCGTTGTACGCGATCCTGCTGTTCGCGGCCGGAACGTACGCCTTCCGGCTCGCGGGGCCGCTGCTCGGCGGCCGGCTCGCTCTCTCGGAGCGGCTGCGGCACCTGCTGGCCGTCGCGGCCGCGGTCCTGCTGGTGGCCCTGGTCGTGACCGGTGCGCTCACCCAGGGGCACGGCTTCGCGGGGTGGGCCCGTCCGGCGGGCGTGCTGGTTGCCGGAGTGCTCGCCCTGCGCCGGGCGCCGTTCCCGGTGGTGGTCGTCGCCGGCGCGGCGACGACAGCGGTGCTGCGGCTCTGTGGGGTGGGGTGACAGCTGACAGAGTTTGAAATCTGTCATCTGTCATCTGTCATCCGTCGGCTGTCATCTGTTCGCCGTCGCCGCGGCGCCTACGTGACGCGCCGTCGGACGTGTCGCCATCCTCACTCGTTCGAGCCCGTCCACCGCCCGGCCGGGTGCGCGATACTCGCCGGTATCCCGCCGAGAGTACAAGGAGCTTCGATGACGAAGCCGACCCGGATCGACCCGTCCGACCTGCTCGCCGTCGGAGACCTCCTCTCCGACGAGGAACGGCTGATCCGCGACACCGTCCGCCGGTTCACCGAGGAGCGCATCCGCCCGCACATCGGCGACTGGTTCGAACGCGGGGTCTTCCCGGCCCGCGAACTCGCCCCCGAACTCGGCGCACTCGGCGTCCTCGGCATGCACCTCGACGGCTACGGCTGTGCGGGCGCCGACGCGGTGGCGTACGGGGTGGCCTGCATGGAGCTGGAGGCGGCCGACTCCGGGCTGCGCAGCTTCGTCTCCGTCCAGGGTTCGCTCGCCATGCGGTCGATCCACGCCTTCGGCTCGGAGGAGCAGAAGCGGCGCTGGCTGCCCGGCATGGCCGCCGGCGAGCTGATCGGCTGCTTCGGCCTCACCGAACCGGACTTCGGCTCCGACCCGGCCAACATGCGCACCCGGGCGGTGCGCAAGGGTGGCGAGGGCGGCGACTGGGTGCTGTCCGGCAGCAAGATGTGGATCACCAACGGCAGCATCGCCGACGTCGCCGTGGTCTGGGCACAGACCGAGGAGGGGGTGCGCGGCTTCCTGGTGGAGCGCGGTACCCGCGGCCTGACCGCCACCGACGTGCCCGGCAAGCTGTCGCTGCGCGCCTCGGTCACCAGCGAACTGGCCTTCGACGACGTGGTGTTGCCCGCCGACGCGGTGCTGCCCGGGGTGGTCGGCCTGCGCGGACCGCTCTCCTCCCTCAACGAGGCCCGCTACGGCATCCTCTGGGGCACCGTCGGCGCCGGCCGCGACTGCTACACCGCCGCCCTGGACTACGCGAAGAGCCGGATCCAGTTCGACCGCCCGATCGCGGGCTTCCAGCTGACCCAGCAGAAGCTGGTCGAGATGATGCTGGAGGTGGAGAAGGCCTACCTGGTCGCCCTGCGGATCGGCCGGCTGAAGGAGCAGGGCGCGGCCCGCCCGCCACACATCAGCTTCGGCAAGCTCAACAACGTCCGCACCGCACTGGAGATCGCCCGCAGCGCCCGGACCGTCCTCGGGGCCAACGGCATCACCACCGAGTACCCGGTGCTGCGGCACGCCAACAACCTGGAGTCGGTGCTCACCTACGAGGGCACCAGCGAGATCCACACCCTGGTCCTCGGCGAGGCCATCACCGGCGAGTCCGCCTACCACTGACGGGCCCGTCCGTACCTCCCGGGGCCGGGATATCCGGTGGCCGGGCCCGTCGCGGCCCGGCTACCGTCCCTTCCATGAACGGCCCGACCCCGCAGGCCACGCCTTCGAGCGCGCAGGCCACGTCCCCGACCACCACCCTCTGGCGTCCCACCGGCCCCGAGGAACTGGCCCTGGTCGAGGCCGCCGACCGGCGCGCCTGGCCGCCCCGTCTGCCCGAGCAGCCGATCTTCTACCCCGTCCTCAACGAGGACTACGCGATCCGGATCGCCCGCGACTGGAACGTGCCCGCCTCCGGCGTCGGCTACGTCACCCGCTTCAAGGTCGACACCGCCTTCCTCGCCCGCTACCCCGTGCAGCAGGCGGGCGGCCGCACGATCCTCGAACTCTGGGTGCCCGCCGAGGAACTGGCTGAGTTCAACCGGCACATCGTCGGCCGCATCGAGGTCGTGCACGAGTTCCGCCCGCAGCCCTGACCGGAGCGGCGTGGCTTCATCCGGTCGCCGGTCGCCGGTCGCCGGTCGCCGGACGGGCGGACGGGCGGCCACCGGGCCGTCGGACGGGGCCCTTCCGACACCTTGCGGACACCTGAGGTTCGACGGAGTGACGCCGATCCGTACGGCGGCCGGTGAAGCATGGCGCGGTCGGCGGCGCCCTCGGCGGGTGCGGCCGGATGCGCACGACCGAAAGGAACCCCAGCATGTCCGCTGCCCAGTGGCCCCGCCCCCGCGTGCTCGTCGTCGGGATCGACGGCGTCCGCCACGACTACCTGGCGCAGGTGCCGATGCCCCGGCTCCAGGAGGTCGCCGAGGCCGGGTTCCTGGTACCGGTCACCGTCGGGGAGGGCACGCCCACAATGTCAGGGCCGTGCTGGGCCACCATCGTGACCGGGGTCGAGCCCGCCAAGCACGGGGTCTGGGGCAACCACCTGGGCGGCAACCGGCTCGACGTGTTCCCCGACTTCGCCACCCGCCTCAACCGGGGCGACCGCCGCCGCACCTTCGTCGCGGCCGGCTGGGACCCGCTGGTGATCAACGAGTCCGGCGGCCCGCTGTTCCGCGCCCCCGGCCGGCTCTCCTACGTGGCGCCCGCCGAGGAATCCCCCGAGGCCTGGGAAGCCGTGGACGAGGAGGTCACCCGGGAGGCCGTCCACGTCCTCGGAACCGCCGACCCCGAGGCCTCCTTCGTCTACCTCGGCGCCGTCGACGAGACGGCCCACTTCCTGGGCTGCGGCGACGAGTACCGCGCGTCCATGCGGACCGCAGACGAGCGCCTCGGCCGCCTCCTCGACGCCGTCCGCGGCCGGGCGACCCACGCCGAGGAACAGTGGACGGTCATCGTCGTCACCGACCACGGGCACGTGGACGCCGGCGGTCACGGTGGCCGTACGGTCGAGGAGCGGACGGCCTGGGTCGCCTGTGCCGGGCACGGCATCCCGGCAGGCCCGCCCACCGGCGAGATCCGCCACCCGGACGTCGCCGCCCAGGTGTACGCCTCGCTGCTGCGCCCGATCGACCCGCACTGGACCCTCGACGGCCGCCCGTTCCCGGTCGCGCGGCCGGTACCGGCGGAGGTCTGAGCCCGAGGGGCTCCCGGCCTGGGAGGTCCCAGCCGGGCGGTCCGAGTCAGAGTGGCCGAACCCGGGGCCGGCCGCCCGTGCCCCGGGTGCAGCAGGCCGGGCTGCGGCGGCGCCGGGCTTGAGCAAGGCTCGACTGGGACTCGGGTCGTGCTCGACCCGGGGGTGCCACCCTGAGTGCCGGAGCGGCAGATGCCCGGGGCCACGGCGGTCCGGAACCCGCGGTTCTCATGGCCTCTGTCGAACGGCATACGCCTGAAGGTGGAGGACCTACCCCGTGGGTCGGAGCCGAGATCGCGACCTTGTGGTGACGATCCGACGGGTCCGTCCGGGCCACGATGGTGACACCGGGCGGCGGACCGCGCAGACCGGGCCGGTGGCGCAGAGCCGAACGACGTGAACGGCCCTCGGCAGCGGGAACAACAGGCAACGGCCGCATCGGTCACGACACGGGAGAGGACAGCCGGGCATGAAGGGCATCGTGAGCAAGGTCGCGCTGGGAGTAGCCGGCACCGGCATGGCCGTGGCCGTGGCGGCCGTGGCCATCGGCCCGCGGGTGTCCGACTGGTACGACGAGCGCCACCAGCAGCAGGCTGCCTATGACACCGGCACCCAGGCCAAGGCCGACCGTCACACGATGCCGGCCTGGCTGCCCGACAACGCCTCCGGCGTCAAGTACCTGATGTCCACCACCGGCGACGACCGCCTGCTGCGCGCCACCCTTCCGGAGGGGCGGCTGCCCGTCGGCTGCACCGCCGGGCAGCCGGGCAGGGGCGCGCACCCGGTGCCGGAATCGCTCAAGGCGGGCTGGTTCCCCGAGGGCGTCGCGACCAAGGCCAGCGGCACCTGCGGGCACTACAGCGTCGCGCTGAACGGCAACCAGCTCTACGCGTGGCAGGACGGCGCGGCAGTGCAGGCGGCGCTCCGCGCCGAGCACGTCGTCAAGCACTGAGCACGTCGTCAAGCGCTGAGCACGTCGTCAAGCGCTGAGCACGTCGTCAAGCGCTGAGCGCACCGCTCGGGCATCGGCCCTCCCGGTCGCTGCTGACCGATTTCTGATCACCCTTGGCTGTTCCTGATTGCTTCTGGCCAGGGACCGTTACGGCCCGCCGGGCACCGGAAGGTGCGGGCGGGCCGTCGTCGTGGGCGAGCAGGGACCGGCCGGCGGGCGATCGATCCGGGCACACTCCGTGGCCGAACAGGGCCCACCCCCGCTGTCGGAACCGGGCCGGGCTGCGATAGGACGGAGCGCGAACGAATCCCACGTCACCCGTCCGTAAGGAGAACCATGCCCGGCCCGACCGTCGGCCCCACCGACGACACGTCGACCGCAGCCGCCGCCACCCCGTCCGTCCTGCCCGCCCCGTCCCTCCCCGGAACCGCCACCGGATCCGTCGCCGCACCCGCCACCGGCCAGGCCCGCCCCGGCTGGGCCGTGATCGCCGCCCTCGGCGGTCTCACCGCGCTCGGCCCCCTCACCACCGACCTCTACCTCCCGGGCCTGCCCGCGATCGCCGACGACCTGGTCGCCCAGCCGGCCGCCGTCCAGCTCACCCTGACCTTCTCGATGTTCGGGGTCGCGGCCGGGCAGCTGCTCTTCGGACCGCTCAGCGACCGCTTCGGGCGCCGCGTGCCGCTGCTCGTGGGGCTCGTCCTCTACACCCTGGCCAGCGCGGTGTGCGTGTTCGCGCCGAACCTCACGGTGCTGATCGCCGCCCGCTTCGTCCAGGGCGCGGCCGGGTCCGCCGGGCTGGTGATCGGGCGCGCCGTCTCCCGGGACCGCTTCCAGGGCGTCGCGCTGCTGCGCTTCCTCGCCTCGATCGCCCTGATATCCGGACTGGCGCCGATCCTCGCTCCGATCGTCGGCGCGCAGCTGATGCGGTTCACCTCGTGGCGCGGCACCTTCGGCGTGCTCACGGCGCTCGGGCTGCTGCTCACCCTGGTCGCGTTCGGCGTGCTGCGCGAGACGCTGCCGCCGGAGACCCGGGACCGCGGTGGCGTGGGCGCGGCCCTGCGGACGATGGGGCGGTTGCTGCGCAACCTGCCGTTCCTCGGGCTGGCGCTGACCAGCTCGCTCGCCTTCGGGGCGCTGTTCGGCTACATCAGCGGGTCGTCGACGGTGCTCCAGCACGTGTACCAGGTCTCGCCGCAGACCTACAGCCTGCTGTTCGGGCTGAACTCGTTCGCGATCGTGGTGATGACCCAGCTGAACGGGCGGGTGCTGGCGCCGCGCTTCACCCAGCGGGCACTGATGCTCGGCAGCCTCGCGGCGGCGGTCGCCGCGGGGGTGGCGCTGGTGCTGCTGACCACGGTGTGGGACTTCGGGCTGGCCGGCTTCTGCCCGCCGCTGTTCGTGATGATGGGCAGCCTGGGGGTGCTCCTGCCGAACACCGCCGCGCAGGCGCTCGGCATGGTCGAGCCGCAGGTGGCGGGTACGGCGTCGGCGCTGCTCGGGACGGGCAACTTCCTGTGCGGCGCGGTGGTCGCTCCGCTGAGCAGCCTCGGCGGGCAGCCGTCGGCGGTGCTGCTGGCGCTGGTGGTCCTGGTCTGCGGGGTGCTGGCGACGGTGGCGTACCTGGCGCTGTGCCGGCCGGAGCGGTAGCAGAGAGCGGCGAGCGACGAACAGAAACCAGAGGACAGAAACCAGAAACCAGAGGACAGAAAACAGATGACAGCTGACAGATGTTGAAATCTGTCAGCTGTCATCCGTCAGTCGTTACCCGAAGCGGACTCAGGCGATGGAGAAGTCATCCCCGAACACGTTGCCCTGCCCGTACCAGCCGTGCAGGTACACGGTGACGGTGCCGTTGGCGCCGGTGGTGAAGGGGACGGACAGCTTGGTCCAGGTGGAGGAGTTGGCCCAGACGCTGGCGGTGGCACCACCGCTGACGCCGACGTACGCGTAGTTGCCCTGCACCCAACCGCTCAGGGTGTAGCTGGTGTTGGGCTTCAGGGTGACGGTCTGCGCGCACTCGCCGGTCTGGCTCGCGGTGGCCGCGGCCTGGAGCGAGTGGGTGCCGGAGTGGGCCGGGCTGGAGGCCAGGCCGCCGCCGCTCTGGCAGGTCCACGGGGCCAGGCTGCCGCTCTCCAGGTCACCGTTGACCACGGTGGTCGCCGGGCCGGTCCCGGTGACGGTCACCGAGTAGGTCGCGGAGTGGCTGCCGGACGGGCCGGTGGCGTTGATGGTCAGCGGGTAGGTGCCCGGCATCGTGCTCGCGGCGGCGGTGATGTTCAGCGTGGCGCTGTTGCCGGCGGTGACGGTGCCGGGGGTGACGGTGGCGGTGAGGCCGCCGATCGGGACGGTGATGATCGAGAAGTTAAGGCTCTGCGCCGAGCCCGCGGTGACGGCCGTCGTGACGGCCGCGGAGATGGACGAACCGGCCGTGACCGTACCGGAGGTCGGGTTCACGGCGACCGAGAAGTCGTTGCTCGGCTGAGTGCCGTTGACCGTCAGGATGAAGCTGCTGCTGTGGCTGCCGGAGGCCGCCGAACCGGTGATCGTGATCGGGTAACTGCCGGGCGCCGTCGCGGAGGTGGTGCTGATGTTCAGCGTGGCGCTGTTGCCGGCGGTGACACTGCCCGGGGTGACGGTCGCGGTGACGCCCGCAGGGGCGCCGCCGACCGTGAGGTTGACGCTCTGCGCCGAACCCGCCGTCACGGCCGTCGCGATGGTCGCCGACGTGGACGAACCGGCGGTGACCGTACCGGAGTTCGGGCTGGCCGAGATCGAGAAGTCGTTGCTCACCGTCGAGCCGCTGGTGAACGGCGCGAAGATGTGGGTGAAGTCCCAGGTGTTCTGGGCGATCCCGGAGCAGTTGTCGTTGCCCTTGGTGCCCGGGCAGCCGCCGTTGTCACGCTGGAGCGCCCAGAAGGACAGCGTGTTGATGCCCTTGGCGACCGCCCAGTTGTACACGGTGGTGGCGTTGGCCAGGGTGAAGGTCTCGGCCGGGCCGAAGTCGTCGACACCGATCATCTCGGTGATCCCGATCGAACCCCACAGCTGGGCGGGGGTCTTGGACGGGTACAGCCTGGCGAGCTGGTTGTAGAGACCCTGCGCGGAGGTCTGGGTGTCGGCCGCCATGTCGTGGGTGGCGTTGTCGTAGTAGTCGAAGGTCATCATGTTGACGACGTCGATCCGCGCGTTGTTGCTGACCGCGTTCCGCAGCACCGCGAGGCCGCTGTCGGCCAGCCCGGAGGTGGTGGTCGGCAGCGTGTAGGAGAACTGGATGGTCCGGCCCTTGGTGGCGGCCCAGTCCTGGACGAGCTTGATCGCCTTGTTGCGGCGGTCGATCCCACCCGTGTTGGTCAGCGAGTTGTCCTCGATGTCGAGGTCGATCCGGCTGACGTCGTAGGTGGTGATCACGTTCTCGAAGGCGGCCGCGATCTGGTTGACATCGGTGCAGCTGTCGGCCAGCTCGGTGCCGGTGTTGTCGGCGGTGTAGCCACCGAAGGACGGGATCACGTCCCCGCCGTTGGCACGGATGGTCGCGATGTCGGCGCCGAAGGTCGCGGAGGACACCGGCATCGAGGAGTCGCCGTTCCAGTACGGCGTGCAGGAGCCCTTGGTGGCGGCCTGGAGGAACGCCATCGTCAGGTGCTTGGCGCCGGACTGCGCGGCAAGCTGGGCCGGGCTCTGGCCGGTCCAGGCCTCGAAGTAGGGGGCGAAGACCCGGTTGGGGAGCGGGGTGGCGGCCTGGGCGGAGCTCGTCCCGGCGGCGACCAGGCCGGCCGAGGCGACCAGCGTGGCGCAGGCCGTCAACACGGCCTGGACTGTTCGGCGAAGGCGCATGAAATCTCCAACAGACTTGGTGGGGCAGGACGTTGGGGAGGTGCGATCGGTCCGGGCGGCGCAGCAGTGTGGGGTCGGCGGCGTGGTGCCTGGACCGGGTCGGATATCGGGAGCACGAGCGTGCGGGCGGGCGAAGGCTCGCCGGCTCGCGTGGATGCGGGCGGCGTGCGCATGCGCGCGCCGTACGGAGCGGGGGTGGAACGGAACATGGCAGGGCAGTGCCTCAGCCGCCGGTGGCCACACCCCCACAGTGCATCCCGGTCGGATCGACATGCTTATGTTTGGACTAGACCACTGGTCTGTCAAGAGACCTAACAGTTCGTCAGCATACGGTCCGCGCGGCCGAAGGGGGCGAAAGGGCGACCGCGGCGGGTGAGGTGTCGCCGAAGGGGCCGGGAACGAGAAGACCGTGGCCGCGCACCCGGGAAGGGGCGCGGCCACGGCGGCCCGGCGCTCAGGACACCGGGCGGTTCATGGTGGCGCGGATCCACGGTTCTGCGAAACCCGTGGAGCGGCGGAAATGCGGTTCTTCCGAATGCGTGGACCCCGCGTTACTCGCGGACCTTGCGTAATCCGCGGACCCTGCCCGGCCCGCGGACCCGCGGTTCGGCTCAGCGCGTCGGAGGGCAGAGCGTGGCGAGCAGTGCGTCGTTGATCTTCGCGGCGGTGTCGGGTCCGAACCCCTGCGGGTGGTCGGCGGAGGTGAAGCGCTGGCCGGCCAGCTCGACCAACTTCTGCTTGTCCTTGGGGAACTGGTACATCGACTGGCACTGGTTGCGCGCCCGGTCCACGGCCTGCTCGGGCTTGCCGCCGACGATCGCCGGATCGATCGCGTCCAGCGCGGAGACCAGCTTGGCCGTCAGGTCGGTGCCCGGCTTGGCGGGCAGCCCGGCGTCGGCGGGCGGGGCGGGCTTGGCCGGAGCGGGGGCTCCCGAGGCGCCGGCGTCGGGTGCGGGCGCACCGGCGGTGCCATCGGCCGTGGGGGCGGCCGTGCTGTCGGTCGTGGGCGCGGCGGAGTCGGGCGCGGGCGCCTCGGGCGTGGTGGTGGCGCCGGTGGGGGAAGTGGCCGGAGTGGTGGCGGAGGCGGTGGGGGAGCCGGCCGCGGCGGTGGCCTTGCCGGAGTCCGACCCGGAACCGGAGCAGGCAGCGAGGCTCACCGCGGCGAGTGCCGTGAGGGTGGCGGCGAGGAGACGAGTGCGCATGGCGCCCACACTGTCATGTTCGCGGCATGGAAGGGAAGGTCCCTCTACAGGCCGGAGAGGAGGGCTCCGCAACGGCGGACGGCGGCCCGGAGGAAGCTCCTCCGGGCCGCCGCGTTCACGATCCCCGGTCGGTCGGTGGCAACCCGCGCCGGCCGCCGGACGGGCAAACCGCCGGACGGGCAGACCGCCGGACCGGCAAACCGTCAAACCGTCAGGCCGTCCAAGCCGCCGGACCGGCAGGGGCGCCAGGTCGGCCGACCGGCCGTCCGGTCGTCAGCCGAGACCGTTGGACTTCAGCCAGTCCTTGGCCACCGCCGACGGATCCTCCTTGTCCGTCGACACGCGCTTCATCAGCGCCAGCAGCCCGGCGGTGTCGAGCTTGGCCGACACCGCGTTGAGCGCCGCCGTCGCGGTCGCGTTCACGCCCGCCTTGTTGACCAGCGGGGTGACGTTCTGCGCGCCGAAGATGTTCTTCGGGTCGGACAGCGGGACGAGCTTGTACTGGGCGATCTTCGGGTCGGTGGTGAACACGTTGCCGACCTGGATGCTGCCGTCCTTGAGCGCGTTCGCGGTGGTGTCGGCGGTGGGCTTCCACTCCTTGAAGGTCAGCCCGTAGACGTCCTTGAGCTGCTGCTCACGGCGGTTCTTGAACTCCGGCGGCCCTCCGATGGTGAACTCGCCCGCCTTGGCGGCGAGGTCGGCGATGCTCTTGAGGCCGTCCTTGTCGGCGGTCTCCTGGGTGACGCTCAGCGAGTCCTTGTCCTCGGCCGGGGAGGAGTCGAGGATGCCCAGCGAGGCGGGCAGCGTCTTGGCGAGCGCCGCGTTGACGTCCTGGGTGGTGACGGCGGTGGAGTTGGCGTCCAGGTAGGCGAGCAGCGAGCCGTTGTACTCCGGCAGGACGGTCAGGTTCCCGCTCTGCAGCTGCCCGTAGAGCACCTCGCGGCTGCCGATGTTGAACTTCTCCTCGACCTTGATGCCCTTGGCCTTGAGCGCCTGCGAGTAGATCGAGCCGAGCAGGACGTTCTCGGGGAAGTTCGCCGAGCCGACCACCACCGTCGACCCTGAGCCGCCCGCCCCGCCTGTTGAGGTCGCGGTGCTCGAACCCCCGCCGAGCGGGTCGCCGCCGCCGGAGGAACCGCAGGCGGTGGCGCCGAGGGCGAGCGCGGCGAGGGTGCCGAGGACGACGGCGCGACGGCTTCGGTTGATTGTCGACATGGTGACAGATGTCCTTCCGGGACGAGTGAGAGGAGGGGAGGAGATCAGCGGGGCCGCTGGGCGCGCACCCCGGGCGGGAGCGCGAACCGGGCGAGCAGGGCGAAGAACAGCTGGGCGCCGACCGCGAGCAGCACCACCAGCAGCGCACCGCCCACGGTCACGGCGTACTTGCGGGTCGCCAGCCCGTCGATGACGTAGCGGCCGAGCCCGCCCAGGCCGACGTAGGCGGCCACCGTGGCGGTCGCGATCACCTGCACGGTCGCGGTGCGGAAGCCCGCCAGCAGGGTCGGCGCGGCCGAGGGCAGGCAGACCTGCCGCAGTACCTGCGGGTGGGTCAGTCCGATGCCGCGCGCGGCGTCCCGGACGTCCGGGTCGGTGCCGCGCACCCCCTCGACGGCGGCCACCAGCAGCGGCGGCGCGGCCAGGGCGACCAGCGGGATCAGGACCGCGGTGTCGCCGACCCCGGCGAGCAGCACCGCCAGCGTCACCAGGCCGAGGGTGGGCAGCGCGCGGGCGGCGCCGGCGAGCGCGGTCACCACGGTGACGCCGCGCCCGGTGTAGCCGATCAGCAGCCCGAGCGGGACGGCGAGCAGCGTCGCGTACAGCAGGGCCTCGCCGGAGAGCAGCAGGTGTTCGGAGACCCGGTGCACGATCGAGTCCGGCCCGCTGAGGTGGTCCGGAGCGGTGAAGAAGTCGCTCAGCCAGTTCAGCCAGTTCACGAGCCCGCTCCCTTCTCCCGGACGGCCCAGGGCGCGAGCAGCCGTCGGGCGGCCACCAGCACCAGGTCGACGGCCAGCGCCAGGACGGCGATCAGCGCGATGCCGGCCACGATCGGGGTCGGGAAGGTGCGCTGGAAGCCGTCGATGAACAGGTAGCCGAGCCCGCCGCGCCCGACCAGCGCGCCGACGCTGGCCAGCGAGATGCTGGACACCGCAGCGACCCGCAGTCCGGCGATCAGGTACGGCACGGCGGCGGGCAGCTCGACCGAGGTCAGCCGGTGCCACGGCCCGTACCCCATCGCGGTGGCGGCCTGCCGGACGGCGTCAGGGACGGCGCGCAGCCCGTCCACGGTGGTCGGCAGCAGGACGGCGAGGGCGTAGAAGGTGAGCGGGATCATCACGGTCGCCTGGGTGGCGAGCCCGGTGTACGGGATCAGCACCACGAACACGGCCAGCGAGGGCAGCGCGTAGACGATGTTGAAGACGGCGGACAGCGGCTGGTAGAGCCGCGGGAAGCGGGCGCAGGCCAGGCCGAGCGGGACGGCCAGCAGCAGACCGATGAGCACGGGGACGAGGGCGATCACGGCGTGGTCGGCGAGCAGGTGGCCGAGGTAGCCGACGTGGTCGCCGATCCAGTACCAGCGGACGATCGGTTCATCGTCCACCGTCGGCTCCGTCCGTGCCGTCCGTCGTGTCCGTGCCGCCCGGGTCGTCCGTGCCGCCAGTGCCACCTGTGCCGCCCGCGCGGCCCGGGTCGTCCGATCGGCTTCCGGCGGTCGGGGACTTGCCGATGCGGACGGGCGCGTCGGCGGCCGTCGGATCGGGGGCCTCGGGTCGCAGCGCCGCGAGGACGGCCTCGCGGCTCGCGGTGCCGGTGGCCCGGCCGTCGGCGTCCAGCGCGACCGCGGCCCCGGCGGGGGAGAGGACGGTAGCGTCCAGCGCGCTGCGCAGGGTGTCGGTGTCCGGGCGGAATCCGGCCGCCGGGTGCAGCTCGGCGGTGACGGCGTCGCGGTCGATCCAGCCGATCGGGCGCCGCCCGTCATCCAGGGCCAACTCCCAGCCCCCGTACCGGAGTCCGTCGCTCACGGGGCGGATCTCGACGGCGCTCGCGGGGCGCAGGGCGAGGCCGCGCAGGCCCCGGTCGCGACCGAGGAAGGCGGCCACGCCCTCGTCGGCGGGGGTGGTGAGCAGGGTGTGCGGGTCGGCCAGCTGGGCGATCCGGCCGTGCTCGCGCAGCACCACCACCTGGTCGCCGAGCCGGACGGCCTCCTCGATGTCGTGGGTGACGAACAGCACCGTCTTGTGCAGCTCGGACTGGAGCCGGAGCAGCTCCTCCTGGAGCCCGGCCCGCACCACCGGGTCGACGGCGCTGAACGGTTCGTCCATCAGCAGCACCGGCGGGTCGGCGGCCAGCGCCCGCGCCACGCCGACCCGCTGCTGCTGGCCGCCGGACAGCTGGAACGGGTACCGCTTGGCGGTCTCCGGCGCGAGCCCGACCAGTTCGAGCAGTTCGGCGGCGCGGGCACGGGCCTTCTTGCGGTCCCAGCCGAGCAGGTAGGGGACGGTGGCGATGTTGTCGATCACCTTGCGGTGCGGGAAGAGCCCGGCCTGCTGGATCACGTACCCGATGCCACGGCGAAGCTTGGCCGGTTCCAGCTTCGCGACGTCCGTGTCGTCCAGCAGGACCCGGCCCGAGGTGGGCTCGACCATCCGGTTGACCATGCGCAGCAGGGTGGTCTTCCCGCAGCCGGACGGTCCGACCAGGACGGTTATCCGACCGGTCGGGACCTCCAGGTCCAGGCCCTCGACTGCGATGGTGCCGTCGGGGTGGCGCTTTCCGGCGCCGTCGAATCTGATCACGTGGAGTTTCCTCGTCAGGGCGCCCCGGGGAGGCGGCGCCTGGGTCGGTCGGTCGTTCGGTCGGGTCGATCGGTGGCGGCGGTTTGAAGCGCCCGGGCGTACTTCCGCCCGCGTGGCTGCCCAGCTTTGGACCGGCGGAAACTCTGATCAGACTATGACCTGCATCATCTCCTGTCCCTGATTTACCGTCCGGCACGCGGTGCGGCCCCTGGCTCAGCCGCCCTGACGGGTCGGTAGTCCGGCGGCCTCCCAGCCGACGAAACCGCCGTCCAGGTCGGTCGCCCGGTGCAGCCCCAGTTCGCGCAGCGAGGCGGCGGCGAGGCTGGAGGCGTAGCCCTCGGAGCAGACCACGATCACCTCGACGTCGTAGCCCGAGGCCTCGGGGATCCGGTGACTGCCCGTCGGATCGAGCCGCCACTCCAGCACGTTGCGCTCGATGATCAGCGAGCCGGGGATCTCCCCCTCGGCCGCCCGCTGCGCCGCCGGACGGATGTCCACCAGCAGCGCGCCGTCCAGCTGGGCCTGGTACGCATCGCGGGCACGCGGGCGGTGGACGCCCTCCCGGGCCCGCTCCACCAGGTCGTCGATCGTGGTCACCATTGTTCCGGTCCTTCCTCGGAGGTGCGGACGAGCCCGCCGGCCCGCAGGTCGTAGTGCGCCATCGAACTCAGCGGCGGCGAGTAGGCGTGCAGGGTGACGGCGGGGCCGACGGCGGTGTTGCGCACGTCGTGCACGTACTCGGGGCCGAAGGCACGGGCGGTGCCGGCCGGGACCCGGCGGATCAGCAGGCCCTGGTCGGGCCCGCCGAGTGACAGCTCCTCCAACTCGCCGAGGGCGACGGTGAACGCGCCGCGCGAGCCGCCGTGGTCGTGGAAGCCGGTGGACTGGCCGGGCAGCCAGCTGATCAGCCACACCTCGTGGTCCTCGTCGGCGGCCAGGCGGCGGTACCAGCGCTCCTCGGTGGAGAGGCGGACGTGGTGGATCCACTCCTCGGGCCGCTCGGCCAGCTCGCGGACGATGGTCCGCAGGGTGCTGGGGGTGAGCGGTGCGGTGGTCCGCGCCTGCCCGGTGGCCGGCGTGGGTGGTGGCTCCGGGGTGGGCGTCGGGTCCGTGGCCGTGTCCGTGGTGGCCGTGGCCGTGCCCCTGTCCGTGGGCGGGGTGGTGCTGTCGGTTGGCCGGGTGTCGGGGCTGATGCTCGGGCTCGGGCTCATGAGGGCGTCCTCGGATGCGGCGGGAACGTCGGGGGGAGGCGCCCGGCCTCCGGCGGCAGCGGGCGGGCGCGGGCCGGCGGAGCGGCCAGGCACGCACGGGTGCGCCGGAACGGGGCGGGAAGTCAGAACTGCGGGTGCGGGTGCGCGGCGCGGGCCCTGGCAGACGTCACAGGGTGGGACCGGCGGGAGAGAACAAGGTCAACAGGCACAGATGGAACTCGCCTGGCGTCGCAGATCGACGTGCAGGCGGCAGACCAGAGTGGCGCCGGAGTCCATGCGCCGGATCCTTCCCGAGCGAACCGGACGAAGTCAAGCCGAGCCGACGGCCCGCCGTCGCCCCCGGGTGCTGTCCGCCTCCGGGGCCTACCCCGCCACCGTCGATCGCGCACCCCGGGTGCCCGGATTCACCCGGACGAGTAAGAAGGCGACTCCTGGGGTAGATCAGCTTCCCATCGCCCCCGGGCACGCCCGCGTGTCCGCGCCACAAGATCGCTCCAGACGCGTTGACGCCGACGTATTGTCAGGCCACCGAGGCCGGGCCTACCGTCTACAGATCGCTTTCTACGCACGTAGACCCTGTGGCTCCCGCGTGGACCCGCAGGGCAGACCCGCCCCGTCAACCCTCAGACCGCGGGCCCGACCGCACGGCCGGACCGCGGAGTTGCGGAGGTACCCATGTCGCAGATCGTCCGTGCCGCGCTCGTCCAGACCCGCTGGACCGGTGACCAGGAGAGCATGATCGCGCTCCACGAGCGGTACGCCCGCGAGGCCGCCGCCCAGGGCGCGAAGATCATCGGCTTCCAGGAGGTCTTCAACTCCCCGTACTTCTGTCAGGTCCAGGAGGCCGAGCACTACCGCTGGGCCGAGGCGGTCCCGGACGGCCCGACCGTGCGCCGGATGCGGGACCTCGCGCGCGAACTCGGGCTGGTGATGGTCGTCCCGGTCTACGAGGAGGAGCAGACCGGCGTCTACTACAACACCGCCGCCGTCATCGACGCCGACGGGAGCTACCTCGGCAAGTACCGCAAGCACCACATCCCGCAGGTCAAGGGCTTCTGGGAGAAGTACTACTTCAAGCCCGGCAACCTCGGCTGGCCGGTGTTCGACACCGCCGTCGGCAGGGTCGGGGTCTACATCTGCTACGACCGCCACTTCCCCGAGGGCTGGCGCGCCCTGGGCCTGGCCGGCGCGCAGATCGTCTACAACCCCTCCGCCACCAGCCGGGGTCTGTCCGCCTACCTCTGGCAGCTCGAACAGCCCGCCGCGGCCGTCGCCAACGAGTACTTCGTCGCCGCGATCAACCGCGTCGGCACCGAGGAGTACGGCGACAACGACTTCTACGGCACCTCCTACTTCGTGGACCCGCGCGGCCGGTTCGTCGGCGAGGTCGCCTCCGACAAGGAGGAGGAACTCGTCGTCCGGGACCTCGACCTCGGCCTGATCGAACAGGTCCGCCAGCAGTGGGCGTTCTACCGCGACCGCCGGCCCGACGCCTACGGACCGCTCGCCGAGGCGTGAGGAGCAGCGCGATGACCACCAGTGACCCGCGCCGGCGCACCGTCGTCAGCGGCGGCCTCGTCATCACCGCCACCGAGGAACTCCACGCCGACGTCCTGATCGAGGGCGAACGCATCGCCGCCCTCGCCACCACCGGCAGCTCCGCCGCCGAGGCCTGGACCGCCGACACCGTCATCGACGCCACCGGCCACTACGTCATCCCGGGCGGCGTCGACGCCCACACCCACATGGAGCTGCCGTTCGGCGGCACCGCGGCCTCCGACACCTTCGAGACCGGCACCCGCGCCGCCGCCTGGGGCGGCACCACCACCATCGTCGACTTCGCCGTCCAGCCGGTCGGCGGCTCGCTGCGCGAGGGCCTGGACACCTGGCACGCCAAGGCCGAGGGCAACTGCGCCGTCGACTACGCCTTCCACACCATCGTCTCCGACGTCAACGACGGTGTGCTGAAGGAGATGGACGCCCTCGTGGACTCCGGCGAGTCCACCTCGTTCAAGCTCTTCATGGCCTACCCCGGCGTCTTCTACAGCGACGACGGCCGCATCCTGCGCGCCATGCAGCGCAGTGCCGTCAACGGCGGGCTGATCATGATGCACGCGGAGAACGGCATCGCCATCGACGTCCTGGTCGAACAGGCGCTCGCGGCAGGGAAGACCGCCCCCCGGTACCACGGCGAGGTCCGCCGCGAACTGCTGGAGGCCGAGGCCACCCACCGGGCGATCAAGCTCGCCCAGGTGGCCGGCAGCCCGCTCTACGTCGTGCACGTCTCCGCCGCCGCCGCGCTCGCCGAACTCACCACGGCCAGGGACGCCGGGCACAACGTCTTCGGCGAGACCTGCCCGCAGTACCTCTTCCTCTCCACCGACAACCTCGCCGAGGAGGGTGCCGACGGCTTCGAGGGCGCCAAGTACGTGTGCAGCACGCCGCTGCGGCCGCGTGAGCACCAGGAGGCGCTCTGGCGCGGGCTGCGCACCAACGACCTCCAGGTGGTCTCCACCGACCACTGCCCGTTCTGCTTCGCCGGCCAGAAGGAACTGGGCCGCGGCGACTTCTCGAAGATCCCCAACGGCCTGCCGGGCGTGGAGAACCGGATGGACCTGCTCCACCAGGCCGTGGTGGACGGGCACATCAGCCGGCGCCGCTGGGTCGAGATCGCCTGCACCACCCCGGCCCGGATGTTCGGCCTGCACCCGCGCAAGGGCACCATCGCGCCGGGCGCCGACGCCGACCTGGTGGTCTACGATCCCGCCGCCGTGCAGACCGTCTCCGCCGTGACCCACCACATGAACGTGGACTACTCGGCCTACGAGGGACGCCGGCTCACCGGCCGGGCGCGGACGGTGATGTCGCGCGGCACCGTGGTGCTGGACGGCGGGGAGTGGCTCGGCCGGGCCGGGCACGGGGCCTTCCTGCGCCGGGACACCTGCCAGTACCTGGTCTGAGACCTCCTCTCCCGCTTCCCGTCCCCGCGCCCGTGCAGGTCCACCCGTGGCCGCCCGCCCGGCCGCCCCACCGGCGGTCGGGCGGGCGGCCGAACCCCTCATCTGGAGCCCCTCATGGACATCGGCCTCGTCCTTCAGACCGACCCGCCCGCCCGGCTGCTCATCGACCGGATGGTCCGGGCCGAACAGGCCGGGTTCAGCCACGGCTGGACCTTCGACTCCTGCGTGCTGTGGCAGGAGCCCTTCGTCATCTACAGCCGGATCCTCGCCGAGACCGAGCGGATCACCGTCGGCCCGATGGTCACCAACCCCTCCACCCGCACCTGGGAGGTGACCGCCTCCCTGTTCGCCACGCTCAACGACATGTACGGCAACCGGACCGTCTGCGGCATCGGCCGCGGCGACTCCGCCATGCGGGTGGCCGGGCGGAGTCCCGCCACCCTCGCCCGGCTCTCCGAAGCCATGCACGCCATCAAGGAGCTGGCCGAGGGGCGCACCGCCGAGGTGGACGGCGTCGAGATGCACCTGCCGTGGATCCGCCCCGGTGCGTCGCTGCCGATCTGGATGGGCGCTTACGGGCCGAAGGCACTGAACCTGACCGGTCGTCAAGCTGACGGATTCATCCTCCAGTTGGCCGATCCCTATCTGACCGAGTTCATGGTCAAGGCGGTGCGGGCCGCCGCCGTCGAGGCCGGCCGGGACCCGGACTCGCTCACCATCTGCGTCGCCGCACCCGCCTACGTCACCGCCGACGACTCGCCCGGGGCCCTCGCCCACGCCCGGGAGCAGTGCCGCTGGTTCGGCGGAATGGTCGGCAACCACGTGGCCGACCTGGTCAGCCACTACGGCGAGCACTCCGACCTGGTGCCGGAGGAACTCACCGACTACATCAAGGACCGCCAGGGCTACGACTACAGCCACCACGGGCGGGCCGGGAACCCGGACACCGCCTTCGTCCCGGACGGGATCGTGGACCGCTTCTGCCTGATCGGCCCGGCCGAGGTGCAGCGGGCCCGGCTGGCGGAACTCCGCTCGCTCGGCGTCGACCAGTTCGCCGTCTACGCCATGCACGACGCCATCGAGGCCACCATCGACGCCTACGGGACGGATGTCATCCCGCACCTGTGACGTCCCGCCCGCGATCCACGCTCGGAACCGGCTTGAGAACCTGCCCGTGAGCCCGCCCGTGACCCCCACCTGAACCCAGCCGTGGCCTCGCCCGCGGCGGACGGGAGTTGCCCGTGCCCGACACCGAGACCAGCGGCGGCAGACAGCGGCAGCACCCCGACGGCCGGGTCGAACTCGACCCGGCCGACGTGGAGTTGCGTCCCAACGGCTTCACCAGCGACGACCTGCGGCCGGTGCCGGTGTCGCGGCGCACCTGGACCACGTACAACTTCCTCGCGCTCTGGGTCGGCATGGCCCACAACATCCCGTCGTGGACCCTGGCTTCGGGCCTGGTCGCGCTCGGCATGGACTGGAAGCAGGCGGTGCTGACCATCGCGCTCGCCAACCTGATCGTGCTGGTGCCGATGCTGCTCACCGGGCACGCCGGCACCAAGTACGGCATTCCCTTCCCGGTGTTCGCCCGCGCCGCCTTCGGGCTGCGCGGCGCCAACCTGCCCGCGCTGCTGCGGGCGGCGGTGGCCTGTGCCTGGTTCGGCATCCAGACCTGGATCGGCGGCGAGGGCATCTTCCTGCTGGCGGGCAAGATGATCGGTGAATCCTGGCGCACAGCAGGTGAGTTCGGCGGATACCCGTGGACGCAGTGGCTCTCCTTCCTGCTGTTCTGGCTGATCGAGATGGCCCTGATCGCGCGGGGGATGGAGGCGCTTCGGCGGTTCGAGAACTGGGCGGCGCCGTTCGTCATCGCCGGTGCGCTCGCGCTGCTGGTGTGGATCACCGTCAAGGCGGGCGGGTTCGGTCCGCTGCTCGACCAGCCGTCCGGGCTGGGGTGGGGCGGTGGCTTCTGGAAGGTCTTCTTCCCGGCGCTGATGGGCATGATCGGGTTCTGGTCCACCCTGTCGCTGAACATCCCCGACTTCACCCGTTTCGGCGGCAGTCAGCGCGCCCAGATCCGCGGGCAGGCGCTCGGTCTGCCGACGACCATGACGCTCTTCGCGTTCCTGTCCGTGCTGGTCACCTCGGGCTCCCAGGCGGTGTACGGGGCGCCGGTGTGGGACCCGATCCAGCTGGCCGCCAAGATGGAGAACCCGGTCGGCATCCTGTTCGCGCTGCTGACCGTCCTGGTCGCGACGCTGTCGGTGAACATCGCCGCCAACGTCGTCTCGCCGGCCTACGACCTCGCCAACCTGCTGCCCCGCTTCGTCACTTTCCGTACCGGGGCGCTGATCACGGGGGTGGTCGGGATCGCGATCCTCCCGTGGCGGCTGATCTCCGATCCGCACGTGTACATCTACACCTGGCTGGGCGTGGTCGGCGGTCTGCTCGGCACCGTCGGCGGCGTGCTGATCGCGGACTACTGGGCGCTGCGGCGCACCCGCCTCCGGCTCGCCGACCTCTACCGCCCCGGCGGGGCGTACTGGTACGCGGCCGGGTGGAACTGGCGGGCCGTCACGGCGCTGCTGGTGGGTGGCGTGCTGGCGGTCGGCGGTTCGTACTCCACCGTCGACGGCCACGGTGCGAAGCAGGGCCCCTTCCCGGCCGACGGCCTGATCCCCGTCCTCAAGCCGCTCGCCGACTACGGCTGGGCGGTCGGCCTGACGGCGTCGGCCACGGTCTACCTCCTCCTCAACCTCCGCAACCTCCGCCGCCGGGCATCGGTCTGAGGGGTCGCGGCACTTCGTTTCGGCGCGGTCAGAACATCCCCTCGTGTACGTGTGCACTACCGAACCACGCTCTCGCCATCGCCTCGGCCTCCTGTCCCAGGGGTGTGGTGAATACCACGGCGAGACGTTTCCTGGCGCGTGAGCAGCAGACATAGAAGAGATTGCGGGTGCGGGTCTCCCGCGCTCTGATGTGGTCGTCGCCCGAGAGCATGCGGTCGACGTTGAACTGATTCCATGCCTGGTCGTCGATGATGACGACGACGTTCTCGAACTCGGCACCCTTGACGCCGTGTTGGGTTGAGAAGGGGGTGAGTTCATCGCGAAACCGGGTGAGGTTGACGACCTGATGGTAAGAAAGGGCGCGAAGGGCGTTTGCGAAGTCGGCGTCCTTCTGCGCGCGTTCGTCGAGGTCGGTGGCCTGAAGTGTCCGCTCGATTGCCCTGACTCTCCCGGAGGGAGTCAGCAACCGGCTGCTGATGACGTAGTCGAGCACATCGCCGACGGTTCCCGTTCCTCGGACGTCGATGAGGCCCTGGAGCGTTCGGGTGGTACGGACCTTGTCGGAGTGCCTGGTGATGGCGAGGTGCTCGCCGTCGAGCAGTGCGGTCAACTGGGCGTAGTTCCGGGACTCGAATGCACTGCTGAGTTCCTCGACGGACTTCAGTAGCTGTGCGTAGGGTTCGGTGCCCTCCAGGAGGTCGTCGCGGCCGGTGGCGTAGCGCTTGGTATAGAGCGCGAGCAGGTCCTGGTAGCCGAGTGCTCCTGCGATGCGGCGATGAGTGAGGACGAGATACTTGGTTCTCTCGGGTGCCCAACCGTAGGAATCGAGCACTGGTGTGAGCACGTCGCGCGGGTCGGCGTCCCCACCGAGCGGTTTTCTCGTGAGGAAGAGGTGCACCTGGCCGTCCGTGTTGCCAGCGTCGTGAACCTGCCGCAACTCGGGGCGGATTCGGTTCAGGACATCGACGATCGGCTCGGCACAGCGGTGGTTGCCGTGCATGGTGAAGCTGACCAGACGTTCATGGGTGACCTTGCCGACTCCGGTGTTGTAGATCTTCTGCATCGAATCGCCGAACAGGCCAATGGTGCACACCGAAGTCCCCGAACCAGCGAAGTGGTCGAGCAGCACCTCGATCGTCCTGGGGAAGGTGTCCTGGTACTCATCGACGAAGATGACCGGAAACCGGTCTGCTGTGATTCGTACGAGTTTGGGCCGGGTGGTGATCAACGTGTAGGCCAAGGCGAGTACTTCGTCATGAGATATCAGCCCGTCGGCATAGCGGCGTCGGCGATCGCTGTACTCTACGACGAGGTTCGCCTTGATCTCGGCCATGTCCTGTGGACGAGCCAGCGTCTGGTTGTGGGCGATCAGTGCGTCCAGGAGTTCGGACTGGTGGTCCTGGATGGCCATCCACAGGAACTCGTGGATGGTGCCGACGTACACGAGGGGGTCGTCCCCGATGCGCTCGCGGATTTCTTCCTTGGCCACGTTGGTGTACGTGATGCAGGCGATGCGCTTCCCCGCGCGTTCGAGCTCGTCCCGGCGGGTGCGGAGCAGGTAGAGCAGGGAATGGACCAGTGCCGTGGTCTTCCCGGCCCCCGCGCCGGCCTCAACGAGGAAGTCGCGCCGGGCGTCCAGAACCTGCTGAATTCGAGTGAGAACTGTCAGCTCAGCCATTCGAGCCCCTCGCGGATGTAACGCGGGACGGTCCAGCCGTCCATGAGCAGGATGTCGAAGGCAAAGTCGGTTTTGGTGTCGGAGAGCCGTTCGGCGATCTCGTAGGCGTTGGACGTGATGTCATCGGACGAAGGTGCCGGTCCCGCGACGGCGGTGAAGGCGCCCTTGAGGACCAACATGTCGAGGTTCCGTGCGAACAGTCCTGCGTTGGCGACGATGAACGCGTCCTCGAAGCTGCGACCGCACGGTACGGCGTCGTGTTCGGGTACCTCGTACGCAACCCGCACACGGCCTGTGCTCTTGTCCTCTTCAGGCAGGTCGAGAAGGGTCTTGATCTCCTTTTTCCGAGGGAGCCAAGACTTCAGTGTGTGGTTGGACGTGACGGCGTTCCCGGTGTCCGGAGAACAGCGCCCGTTTTTCGCTGTCGGGTCCACCGAGTCGAGGTCGGTGATGATGAGGGTTGGGACGTTGATGAACTCCAGGAGTTCTTTGAAGCGGTGAGCGAAGGCTCCGCCGATTTCGATGACGGAGATGTACTGGCTCTCCAGCTTCGGTGCGCATTTGCTGATCATGGGACGCAGCAGGAGCCGCTCGACGGTGCCCTCGATGAGGATGACCTTGTCGGCGAAGAACATGTCGCAGCGATGCAACTGCATGTACTGCGTCAGGAACCGCATGGTCATGGCGCCCTGGGAGCCGGTCTTCTTCGTGTTCGCCTGAAACGTGGACAGGTCCTTGACCACGATGTCCGGGCCGTTGGAGTCGAAGTAGCGTACGGCGCTGAAGCCACTGTTGGCCACAATGTGGGACGAGTGGGTGGTGATGAACGACTGGACCGACGAGTTCCCGGCCTCCAGGAAGCGCTTGATGCTGTTGATGAAGACCTCTTGCATCTGAGGGTGCAGATGGGCTTCAGGCTCCTCGATGAAGAGCAGGGGCAGCGCGGGGCGTGGTTTGCTGCGCTGGCAGGTCAGGATGAAGTCCGTGACCTGCATGAGAGTGAAGATCAGCCTGCTGTATCCGAGGCCGTTGTGACCTTCCGGCAGGTGGTGGGTGCCGTCCGGCGACGGGTACTGGATCCGGGTGCTGCCGCGCAGGATCGCTCCGGGCTCGATCTGGGTGACGATGCGCGGTACCTGGAGCGGATCGATGGAGCCGACGCCGAAGACCTGCAAGGTGCCGAGGAAGGGCGTGAAGAGATCTCCGTAGGCCTTGTCGATGGACTCCGACGCGACGGAGAGCGCGGTGTCGATGCTCTCGATGTTCTGGTCGCGTTGGTCCTCTCCGCTGTTGGCCTTATAGAAGGCCTCGAAGGTCTTCGAGAGGGTCCGCGTCTTGTCAGCCGGGGTGTCGTCGAACTTCGTCTGCGCCTGGATGGTCCGCACGGTGATGATGCGACGGGCAGTCGTGCTGCTGATCTCCCGCCTTACGGAGGGGGCGTTCGCGGAGACGGCCCAGTAGGTGGTGCCGAAGAAGGAGGAGAAGTTCTTGCGCAGATACTTCTGCCAGGAGAAGGCCTGCTTCTGCCTCGCCGTCGTCTCCTTGATGTGGGCGAGGAACTCGTCCGGTCGCTTCACGGCGTGGACGGCCTCGAGGTTGGCGTCGAAACAGCGCTCGTCCAGGTCGAGGATGATCTCGGACAGGAGCGCGAGGTCGTCTTCGACGGTGTAGGAGATCCTCGCCAGGAGGCGGATTTCCGGCAAGAGCCCGCGCGCTTCGTCAAGGAGTTGTTTGCGGAGTTCGGGATCCTCGGCTGGTGTCTTCTGAGCTTCGACGTAGCGGCCGAAGGCCTTCTGGATCTGTGCGATCCGGCTCGTGTGCAGGTCCTCCGGTACGAAGCGGGTCTCGTCGGTCCCGTAGAACCTGTCGAAGAGGCTGGCGAAGGAGGTCTTGCCGCTGTTGTTCCTGCCCACGATCAGGGTGGCATTGTCCTCGACCCGAACGGTGATGTGCTTCAGCGCTCGGAAGTTGGTCACCTGGACCTGCGTCAGCCGCACTGTGCCTCCTGATATGCCTGCGCCCCGCCACGCAGACGTCATGCGCCATGTGTGACGAACGGGGCATGTCGCAGTATCGGGTCCTTGTGAGGTGCCCGAGTCGTGTTTGTGCAGAATAGATGATGACAGTGCGCGACGAGTGGCCCTTCCGGCCCGCACAGTCGCAACAGTTGGCGGTCGTCGGTCAACTGTTCGCTGAAACCCGGTCGATGGCGGTGAGGACCTTGGCCGTGCCGTCCTCGGTGGCCAGGGCGGCGGCGACGGCCTGGGCACGGGCGCGGTGGCGCGGGTCGTCGAGGGTGAGGCGGAGGGCGGCGGCGAGGCGGGAGGGGGTGAGGGCGCGCAGCGGGACGGGGCCGGGGGAGACGCCGAGCATGGTCAGGCGGGTGGCCCAGAACGGTGCGTCGAGTTGCGCCGGTACGGGGACGGTGGGGGTTCCCGAGCGGAGGACGGCGGCCGTGGTGCCGGCGCCCGCGTGGTGGACCACGGCGGCCGTGCGGGGGAAGAGCCAGTCGTGCGGGGTGTCGCCGATGGTCAGGACGGAGTCCGAGTCCTCGGCGGCCAGTCCGCTCCAGCCGGACTGGAGGAGGAGGCGCACCCGAGCGGCACGGGCGGCGGCGAGGACGGTCGCGGTGAGCCGCTCGGGCTCAGGGACGACCAGGCTGCCGAAGCCGACGAAGACCGGTGGCGGCCCGGCGGCGAGGAAGTCGAGCAGCCGGGCCGGGGGCTGCCAGTCCGGTGGTCCGGCCGGCCACCAGTAGCCCGCGACGTCCAGCCGGGGATGCCAGTCGGCGGGGCGGGGCACCACCAGCGGTGAGAAGCCGTGCAGGACGGGGTGGTTGCGCCGGGCCGCGGCGATGCCGTGCGGCGGCAGGCCGAGCCGCCGGCGCAGCCCGCGGACCGCCGGGACGAACAGCCGGTCGGTCGCGGCCTGGACGACGTGCCCCGCCAGCAGGTTGCCGGACCGGCCGAGCGACCGGGTGCCGGTGACGGCCGGCGCGAACTCCCGGGTGGGCGCGAGCGGTTGGAGGTACAGCCCGATGCTGGGGATGCCCGCCGCCTCGGCGGCGACCTGGCCGAGCGCGCTGGTGGTGCTGGTGGTCAGCAGCAGGTCGGTGCCGAGCGCGGTGGCGTCGGCGATGCCGTCGCCGAGCGCGGGCATGAACCGCCTGCCGAGGCGGAGTAGTTGCAGGACGGCGCCCGGTCCGGCGCCGGCCCGCAGCAGGCGCCGCCCCTCGGCGGAGGCGAGTTCGGCGCGCGGGTCGACCGGCAGGGGGCGGAACTCCAGTCCGGCGGCCCGCACCGGCTCCGCGAAGGTGTCGTGGGTGGCGACGGCCACCTGATGGCCGGCCGCCCGCAGACGGACGCCGAGCCCGGTGAAGGGGGCCACGTCGCCCCGGGAGCCGGCGGTGGCGATCAGGATGCGCATGGCCGCAGTATTTCGGCGCCTACGGTTCGCGGGAAGGACGCCACGCGTGGGCGGGCCGTCCGGGGGCCGGATTCGAACGCCGTTGCGCGGGTGACGGAACCGGGTTCGCCCGGGGTGGCGTCCTGGTGGGCAGAGCGGACGGGGCGGGGCCCGTCGCGCCGTGGACTGGAGGGGATGACGGATGGGCATCGTCGCATGGATCGTGCTGGGCCTGCTGTCGGGTGCGCTGGCCAAGTTGCTGCTGCCGGGGAAGGACCCGGGCGGCCTGATCGTGACCACGCTGATCGGTATCGCCGGGTCCTTCGTCGGCGGCTGGATCGCGTCGCACTTCATGCACCGCTCGGTCACCGGGCACTTCTTCGACCTGGCGACCTGGGTGTCGGCGATCGGCGGAGCCCTGGTGCTGCTGATCGTCTACCGGTTGCTGTTCGGCAACTCGCGCCGCTGACCGCCGGGTCCGGCAGCGCCCGCCCGCGTTCGCCCGCTTCCGCCGACGGGGTCCCCGCCGCCCGGAGCGGCGGGGCCTGGCGGCCGGTTGGCGCCGCTCCTTCCGGGCATCGGAACGATGCGAGGTCCTCGTACGTCCTTCCGGTCGGACCTGGGGGCCGGACGGGGTCGTCACACCCATGACGCAAGGGGCGGCAGATGAGCTGGATGGCGTGGATCGTGCTGGGCCTGGTGTCGGGCACCCTGGCCAGAATGGCGATGTCGAGGGGTGAGCGCGGTCTGATCAGCAGCACACTGATCGGCATCACCGGCTCCTACATCGGCACCTGGATCGTCTCGCACTGGATGCACGGGACGGTGAAGGTGAGCTTCCTCGACGTCACGACCTGGGTGTCGGCCATCGGCGGCGCGCTGGTCCTGGTGTTCGCCTACCGGGTGCTCCGCTTCGTCTTCCGGCGCTGACCGCCCGGCTCACCAGGACGCCCCCGGGCTGCCGCCGGCACCGGCACCGGCAGTTGGTGGCCTACGACACCTCGGCGACCCGGTCCGGGAGTTCCTCGCGCGCGGCGATCCACTCGGGCGGTACCCGGGCGAGCCCGGTCCGGGCGGCGACCACGCCGGCGGCGATGGCGCAGGTGGTGTCCATGTCGCCCCAGCCCTCCAGGGTGTGCCAGACGGCCTCGGGCAGCGAGTGCAGGTGACCGGCCGCGGACCAGAGGGCGAACGGCACGGTGTCCGGGGCGGAGATCAGCGCCCCCGAACCGAGCACGTTGGCGGCCTGCCGGACACTGGTGTGGCCGGGCAGCCGTGCGGCGATCCGCAGCCCGGAGCGGACATCGCTGTCCGGCAGCCGTCCGGCGACCTCGGTCAGCAACTCGGCCCGGCCGGGCGGGTCCCCGCCCCGGCTGCGGACGGCCAGGGCCGCCGCGAGCGCGACCGCCACTGCGCCGGCGACCGCCTCCGGGTGGAAGTGCGTGGTGAGCGCCTGGAGTTCGGCCTGCCGGGCCACCGCGTCGAGGTCATCGGCGAACCAGGCCCCCAGCGGGGCCACCCGCATCGCGGCGCCGTTCCCGTACGAACCCTGGCCCTCGAACTGGCCCGCGGTGATGGCGCGCCAGTCCCCGCCGGCGCCGATCCCGCGCAGCACCCGGTGCATCGAAGGGCCGTACTTGCGCCCGTACTCGCGGGTGTACTCGGCGGCGAACTCCCCGGCGAGCACATCCGGTCGGACCTCGCCCGCGTCGATCAGGTGGCGGACCAGCACGAGTGCCATCGCGGTGTCGTCGGTCCAGTGCCAGGGCGCGGGCCGGACCAGGCGGGCGGCCAGCGCGGCGGGCGCCTCGTCCACCGGGACCGAGAACCATCGGTCGCCGAAGGCATCGCCGAGGGCGAGCCCCTCCAGGCTGTCCAGGACCGGTCCGGCCGCACGCATGTCATCCTCCAGGTGAGATCAACTGTGCGCGGCAGTCTGCCGGACGGGCGAGGCGTCGGCGAGTGGATTTCCCCGCTCGCCGACGCCCGATCACCGGCGGTCCGTCACTTCGCCCTCAGGCCGCCGAGGACGAGCTTCCAGACGGCCTCGAACCGGTCGTCGACGCCGGGGGCGGACCAGGTGGACGCGTAGGCCGGGTCGTGGAAGGGGCCGGTGGCGTCGAAGACGGCGCGGGCGGTGTTCCGGATGTGGGCGAGCTTGAACTCCCCGTCCTCCGTGCCCTCCTCGAAGATCTGCGCGATCTGGCCGACCAGGGTGTCGACGTGGGCGTCCACCAGGCCGCTGTTCTCCTCGACCAGCACCATGTAGGTGGCGAACAGCTCCGGGTCGTCCAGTGCCTTCTTCCGCTTCGCCGTGAACAGCGTGGTCAGCCAGCGGTGCAGCCGCCCGGAGGCCGGTCCGCCCTCGTTGGAGATGGTCGCCAGCTCGTGGTGCGCCTGGTCGAGCCAGCGCCGGGTGACCGCCTCGCGCAGCGCGGCCTTGCTCGGGTAGTGACGGTAGACGCTGCTGTGGCTGACGCCGAGGGTGCGGGCGACGTCCACGACGGTGGCCTTGGCCGGGCCGAACCGCCGGAGGACGTCCTCCGCCGCGATCAGGATCTGCTCGGCGGTGAGTGTGCTGTCCGTGGTCACGGGGAGGTCCGTTCTTGGGGGCGTCGGTCGGTCGTGGGGCGACGGCGGTTGGTAGGTGCGGTGCCTTGAGCGAGGTGAGGGTGGCCCGGGTCTCACTATGGCACGACAGCGAACAGATTTCAAAATCTGTTCGCTGTCGTCTGTTATCTGAAAGTTGAAATCTGTCGATTGTCATTTGTCACTTGTTCGGACGGGCTCCCCTCCTGTCGGGGCTCGGCTCCCGGCGCCGGGAGGTCAGTCGGCGACGCGGCTGCGGTTCTCGTACGCGAGGTCGGTGTACTCGGGGTGGCGGAGCATCCAGCCCTTGATGAAGGGGCAGGTGGCCAGTACGGACAGGCCTCGGGTACGGGCGTCGTCCAGCGCGGCGCGGGCCAGCGCGCTGCCGATGCCCCGGCCTTCGAAAGCGGGCTCGACCACGGTGTGCGGATAGACCACCAGTCGGTCGCTGCGCAGGTACTCGGCGAAGCCCGCCGGTTCGCCGTCCTCCCAGGCCTCGAAGCGGTTCCGGGCTTCCACGTCACGTACCGAGAGGGTCATCGGGGCTCCTCGCTGCCGGAGATGTCGGAGCCGGGCCCGGCCCCGGTCCATCATCGAGCGGCCGGGGGCGCCCCGCCCGCAGGTCCGGCCGTCGTGGCCTTCGTGTCCGTCGCCTCGCTCGTGTCGCTCGTCTCGCTGGTCTCGGACGTCTTGCTCGTCTCCGTGGTGTCCGGCGCCCTCGTCGTGGCCGTCGCCTCGACGGCCGGGCCACCACCCGGCGCCCAGTCCTCGCGCCCGCCCGGCGCGCGCAGCAAGTAGGCGCGGGCGGGCGGCAGGTTGCGCCACACCGTGCGCTCGCCCAGGCCGTACGTCGTCTCGAACCGTCGCAGCAGCCGCACCACCGCGCGGTGGCGGGCACCCCGACGAGGGCCCGAGAAGAGGGTGCGCGCCGTCGTCGTGCCGAGGTACCCGAAGTACGTCAGCTCGCCGCCGGGCTTCAGCAGTCGCAGATAGCGGTCGAGGATGTCGCGGACCTGCGCGGGTCCGAAGTTGGTGAACGGCAGCCCCGACACGATCACGTCGTACCGCTCCGCGCGGCCTTCCGGCCGGGCCCCTTCCGGCGCCGACACGCGGCACTCCGGCAGCTCCTCGATCCGGCAGGCCGACAGCCGCAGCCCGATCCCCGGCCGGCGGGCGGCCAGCACCGGGTCCTCCCGAAGGCGGTCGGCGAACCGCGCGTTCGCCTCGACGACGTGCAACCGGTCGCCCGGACGCAGCACCTGGGCCAGCCGGCGGGTCACCACTCCCGTTCCGGCGCCGACCTCCAGCACCGAGATCGGACGGTTCGGGCGGCTGGTGACCGGCACCACCAGCGCGTTCACCAGCTCCGGGCCGCTCGGGGCCAGCGCGCCGGTGTCGTGGAAGGTGCGCAGGGCCTCGGCGAGGAACAGCAGGTGGTCCCCACCGGCGGGCGAACTGTACCGGGGTGCAGGGTAGTCGGGGTGGTCGTCGAGCTGTCCGTTCGTCATATCGTCGACGCTAGGCAGGGCGGAACCGCCGCGAATCGGCCGGTCAGCGACGCTGACCCCCGACGAAAGTCGAGGGTGCGGTTACCCGGAAGACAGAGGCGTCCGGCGGCCGAACGCCCCTAGCATCGAGCCCGAAGGAATGAACGACAGGCGTCCGGACGGCTCGGATGGCCCGACACGCACGGAACGCCCGGCATGGTCGGAAGGCCTTCGGGATGCGGAGAGGAGGAGTGCCATGCGCAGGAGTCTGCTCGGCTGGTACGGGCCGGACCACCGGGCCCGGACGGACACCTTACTGCTGCTGGGCCTGCTCGCCCTCACCACCGAGGAGGCGCTCGCCCAGTGGATGACCACCGACGGTCCGCTGCGCCTGCCGCGTACGGTCGTGGCCGCCCTCGCCTCGCTCTCGCTGTTCTTCGTGCGCCGCCACCCGGTGGCCGCGGCCGTGCTGCCGGTGCTGACCGGCGGGCTCTTCAACCGGGCGTTCCCCGGGCTGTTCAGCGTGTTCTACCTCGCCTACCTCGGCCGGACGGGCCCGGCGATGGCGGGCGGCGCGGTCATCGCGGTGGCCAGGGCGACGGGCGCGGACTCGCTGGTCGGCTGGGCCGGTACCACCGGGTCCCAACTCCTGCTCCAGGCCGCTATTCTGGCGGTCGGCCTGTGGCTGCACGGCAGACGCGTGCTGATCCGCACCCTGCACGAGCAGGTCGACGCGCTGCGCCGCGAGCGCGAGCTGCGCGCCGAACAGGCACGATCCGCCGAACGGGCCCGGATCGCACGGGAGATGCACGACGTCCTGGCCCACCGACTCAGCCTCCTGGTGCTGCACGCCGGGGTGCTGCGCGACCAGGCCAGGGCCGGTACCGTCGCCGCCGACCAGGCCAGGCTCACCCACCGCCTCGAACTGCTGCGCACCACCGCCGCCCGCTCGCTCGACGACCTGCGCGACGTCCTGGGGGCCCTGCGGGCCGACCCGCCGGTCCGGCCGGCCGCGGGGGACGAGCCGTCCGTACCCGCCGGGGACGCCCCCGTCCCGGCGCCCGCCCTGCGTGACCTCACCGAACTCGTCGGCGAGGCCACTCAGGCCGGGCAGCAGGTCGAACTCGTCCTCTCCGGGGACCCGGAGGCCGTACCGACCACCCACCGGCTGGCCGTGCACCGGCTGGTCCAGGAGGCGCTGACCAACGCGCGCAAGTACGCCCATGCCGCGCCCGTCACGGTCCGGGTCGGCTACGGGGCGCCGGCGACGACGGTCGAGGTCGGAAACGGTCCGGGCCAGGCACCGCCGGACGGCCCGGGCACCGGCGGCGGGTACGGACTGGTGGGGCTGGCCGAACGGGTCGAAGCCCTCGGCGGCCACCTCGACACGGGTCCGGACGGCAGCGGCGGCTTCCGGCTCTCCGCCCGGTTACCCACGCCGGACCGTCCGCCACTGGCGGTGCCGGACTCGGACCCGGCCCATGGCGACGGTCCGGCCCAGCGGCCGGGGTGGGCCATGCGGAAGTCCGAGCAAGGGACGCGAGGAGCACGGCAGTCGCAGGAAGGGGTGCGAGGGGCGCAAGGGGTGCGACGGGCGGAGCGGCCGAAGCGGAGCGAGCAGCGGGAGCCGCCGAAGCAGTCACAGCGGGAATCGCAGCAGGAGCCGTTGCAGGAGCCGAAGCAGCACCCGGAGGACGCCGCATGATCCGAACGATGGTGGTCGACGATGACGCGCTGGTGCGCCTCGGCCTGGTCGATCTTCTGGCCCAGGACCCGGCGCTCACCGTGGTCGCGGAGGCTGCCGACGGCCTGCAAGCCGTGGAACTCGCCGCGAGCCGCCGGATCGACGTCGCGCTGATGGACATCCGGATGCCCCGGCTCGACGGCATCGCCGCGACCCGGCGGCTGCGTGAACTCCCGGACGGCCCGCGGGTCATCGCGCTCACCACCTTCGACCTGGACGAGTACGTGTACCAGGCGCTCGCGGCCGGGGCGGACGGCTTCCTGCTCAAGGACACCCCGCCGGCGGAGATCGCCCGGGCCGTCCACGTCGTCGCGGGCGGCCAGGGCATGCTGCACCCGGCGGCCGCGCGGCGGCTGATCGACCGCTACCACCGGGTCGGGGCGCCCCGGTCGGTGGCCGCCCGCAACCGGGTCGCCGGGCTCACCCCGAGGGAGACCGACGTGCTGCGTGAACTCGCCGACGGTCTCTCCAACGCCGAGATCGCGGGAGCGCTCGGGATGCGCGAGGGCACCGTCAAGGCGCACGTCAGCCGGATCCTGACCGGGCTCGGCGTCGGCAACCGGGTGCAGGCGGCGCTGCTCGCGCGCGATGCCGGGCTGGTGGGCGACGGCGGCTGAGGAGGGACGGCTGAGGGCGGGCGGAGGACGGGGGTTCGTGCCCGAGGGCGGCAGCCGAAGCATGCCGGGGCTCGCCGGGGCACATCGGGGCACGGTATCGGCCGGTGTTCACACGGGCGTTCCCCGGACGTTCCCGTGGGGTCATGGCGGATGCCGAAGCGGGCTTCCCTGAGCCGCCGCGTGCCCCCGGTTCGTACCGCGTGCTGAGTCGCTGTCACCCATCCGGCGTGGAAATGCAGCGGCTTGGCCGTTTGCGCTGCCGAACTCGGGCGGCGGGTCCATGGTGGAGATGGGCGCGATCCGGCGACCGCGCCCGCGCGCCGATCCAGGCCCGCGCGCCGAGCGCCCGCGTCGATCGCGGGGGCGGGTGCCCGCAGCGGGGCCCGGCACCGGCACGCTGGGAGCAGGGCCACCTCGCAGGAAACCGAACGGTTCTTCTAGGCTCACATCTCGGCTTTCCCTGCGGCGGTCCGGCCACTGCGCCCGCCGCCAGGAAGCCGCCGTCCAACGGGGCTCCGGGCGGACCGGGGCCCCGGATCGAGCGAGGAGGACGCACATGCCAAGCACGCCGCCCAACCGTTCCACCGTACTTGGGCCAGACAGGCCGATCCGGTGGGCCGCCCAGCATCCCGGCCGTCCGGTGCGGTCCGGCCGGGCCTGGTACCCGGGCGGGAGCGGGCGGCCGGTACGGCCGCTGAATACCGGCGGCGGCCGCGGAGGCGAGCGTTGAGTCCCCAGATCGTCGGGTCGCCCGCCGTGCCGGGCGCCGCCACGGAACCCGCCCCGACGCCGGTCACCGTTCCGGCCGCCACCGACGGCGAAGCCCTCGCCGCAGCCGCCAAAGCCGCCCCGGCCACCACAGCCGCCACAACTGTCACAGGCACCACGGCCGCCACAACCGCCGCCGGCGGCACGGCAGCTGCCGCGGCGGCTCCGGGTCCGTCGGCTCAGGTGACCGCGGCCAAGTCCGGTGCCGCGAAAGCCCTCGGGACCAAGGCCGCCGGAGTCACGGCTGCCGGAACCAAAGCGGCTGGAGCCAGGACCGCAGCCGCCACGTCGGCTCTCACGTCCGCCCTCACGAATCCCGCCCTCACCACAGTCGTGGCCGCGAAGACGCCGGTCGCGAAGGCCGTTGTCGCGAAGCCCGCGGCAGACCCGGCGGCCACCGTCGCGGGGGCAGCCGCCACCGTCACCACGGCGCTGCCCGGTGTGCCACAGGCGCTCAGTGCCCGCGCCCGTACCCTCGCCGGAGCGGTCCGGCGCCGTTGCGCCGACCTGGCGCGGATCGAGTCGCCCAGCGGGGACGCTCCCAGACTCGACGCCCTGGCCGAAGAGTTGGCCGCCGGCTTCCGCTCCACCGGCGCCACCGCCCGTCGCGAACCCGGACCGGCTGGGGACCACCTCGTGCTGGAGTGGGAAGGGCGGGACGAGTCCCTGCCGCACCTGCTGATCGTCGGGCATCACGACACGGTCTGGCCGGTCGGCACCCTCACGGACTGGCCGGTGACGGAGCAGGACGGCCGGCTCACCGGCCCCGGCGTGGTCGACATGAAGGGCGGACTGGCCATCCTGGAGGGCGCGTTGGCGCTGCTCGCGGACCTGGGCGAGCGTCCGCACCGGACCGTCCGCCTGGTCGTGGTCTCCGATGAGGAGGTGGGTAGCCCGGACGGGCGGCTCCTGGTCGAGCGCCAGCTGCGGGGCGCGGCAGCGGTGCTCGGGCTCGAACCGCCGCACCCCGACGGCCGGTTGAAGACCGCGCGGCGCGGCAGCACCCGGGTGCGGCTCACCGTGACCGGCCGCGAGGCGCACGCGGGCAATGACGCCCAGGACGGGGTGTCCGCGGTCGACGAGCTGGTGGATCAGCTGGTGCTGGTGCGCGACCTCGCCGGACAGCCCGGCACCGAACTCAACGCCGGTCGGATCAGCGGTGGTTCGCGTGCCAACGTGATCGCCGGTCGGGCCGAGGCCGAGCTGGGCCTGCGGTTCGCCACCGTCGAGGCGCAGCGCCGTACGCTCGACAACCTCGCCCGGCTCACCGCGCTGCGTCCGGGCGCCAGGGTCCGTACGGAGGTGCTGTCCAGCCGTCCGGCCTGGCCCGAGCGGACCGGCAACCCGCTGCTGCGGCACGTGCGCTCACTTGCCGCGGTGCTCGGGCAGCACCTGGACGGCGCCCCGGCGGGCGGGGCGGGGGACACCAACCTGCCGGGCTCGCGCGGACTCCCGACCCTGGACGGCTTCGGTGCGGTGGGTGCCGGGGCCCACGCCCGGCACGAGTACATCCGGCTCGACCAGATCGCTCCCCGGATCGCCCTGCTGGCGGCACTGCTCGCGGTGCCGTTGCCGCGACTGCGCGACCGCGCGGAGGGGTGAGCCGGCGGGGAGCAGGCGGGGGAGCCGCTGACGGCTGACGGGAATCAGCCGGCGGGCGACAGCTGACAGGCAGCAGCAGTCGTAGCGACAGCCAGGCGCCCGCAGGCGGCGGCAGCGAACAGATGACAGCGAACAAATGACAGCGAACAGATAGCAGCCGACAGATAACAGCTGACAGATTCTGAAATCTGTCAGCTGTTATCTGTTTCGCACCTTGCCATCCCTCCACCCCGCCGCGCAGAATGGTACCGACCGAACGGTCAGTCGGTTGGTCGGCATCCATGCGACCGCCGGGCAGGACACGAGAGGGGACCGTGGTGACAGCAGAGGTGGCCGAGGCGCTCCCCGTGCAGACGCCGGAGGAACGGTTCGAGGCGGTCGTCGCCGCCGAGCAGCGGATCGAGCCCAGGGACTGGATGCCCGACGCCTACCGGGCCACCCTGATCCGCCAGATCGCCCAACACGCCCACTCCGAGATCATCGGCATGCAGCCCGAGGGCAACTGGCTGACCCGGGCCCCGTCCCTGCGCCGCAAGGCGATCCTGCTCGCCAAGGCCCAGGACGAGGCCGGTCACGGCCTCTACCTCTACGCCGCGGCCGAGACCCTCGGCGTCGACCGCGCGGAACTGACCGAGAAGCTGATCTCCGGCCGACAGAAGTACTCCTCGATCTTCAACTACCCGACCCTCACCTTCGCCGACGTCGGCGTGATCGGCTGGCTGGTGGACGGTGCCGCGATCTGCAACCAGGTCCCGCTCTGCCGTTGCAGCTACGGCCCGTACGCCCGGGCGATGGTGCGGATCTGCAAGGAGGAGTCCTTCCACCAGCGCCAGGGCTACGAGCTCCTGATGACGCTGATGCGCGGCACCGAGGGCCAGCGCCGGATGGTCCAGGACGCGGTGGACCGCTGGTGGTGGCCGTCGCTGATGATGTTCGGCCCCTCGGACGCGGCCTCGCCGAACACCGCCCGCTCGATGGCCTGGCGGATCAAGCGGCACAGCAACGACGAGCTGCGGCAGCGCTTCGTCGACATGACCGTCCCGCAGGCCGAGCACCTGGGCGTCACCCTCCCGGACCCCGAGCTGCGCTGGAACGAGGAACGCGACGCCTGGGACTTCGGCGAGCCGGACTGGTCCGAGCTGACCAGGGTCATCCAGGGCCAGGGCCCCTGCAACGCCCAGCGGATCGAACGCCGCCGCGCCGCCCACGAGGACGGCGCCTGGGTGCGCGAGGCGGCCGTCGCCTACGCGGCCAAGCGCACCGCCGAACAGGAAGCCCGGCAGGACGCCCGGCACGATCCCCGGCACGATCCCCGGCCCGCCGCCCGGCCCGCCATCGAACAGGAGAACGGAAAGTGACCGAGTCCAAGGCCGGCTGGCCGCTCTACGAGGTGTTCGTGCGCCCCCGGCGCGGACTGAACCACGTCCACGTCGGATCGCTGCACGCCGCCGACGACCGGATGGCCCTGCTCGCCGCCCGTGACCTGTACACCCGTCGCAACGAGGGCGTCAGCCTCTGGGTGGTCCGCTCGGACGCGATCACCGCCTCCACCCCGGACGAGCGCGACCCGTTCTTCGAACCCAGCGGCGACAAGGTCTACCGCCACCCGACGTTCTACGACATCCCCGAGGATGTCCCGCACATCTGACGGGGGAGCCACCGTGCACGACCACACCACGTCCACCAGCGCCACGTCCACCGGCACCGCAGGCACCCGCACCGCAGGCACCCGCACCGCAGGCACCAGCACCTCAGGCACCGGCGCCGACCGGGACGACCACGTCTACCTCAGCCTCGCCGGGGCGACCCCCGGCCCCGAGGGCGAGGGCCGCTGGGCGTACGGGACGGGCTTCGCCGACCCGCTGCTCGGCGTGGACACCGCCCTGCCCGCCGGTCTGGACGGCGCCGACCTCGCCGCCTACTGCCGGATGCTGGGCGACGACGCCCTGATCCTCGCCCAGCGGCTGATCGAGTGGTGCACCCGCGCGCCCGAGCTGGAGGAGGAGGTCGCGCTCGCCAACCTGGGCCTCGACCTGCTCGGCCAGGCCCGCCTGCTGCTCACCCGGGCCGGCCAGGCGGACGGCACCGGCCGCACCGAGGACGACCTGGCGTACTGGCGCGAGGAGCAGGACTTCCGCAACGTCCGCCTGGTCGAGACGCCGAACGGAGACTTCGCGTACTCGATCGCCCGGCTGCTGCTGTTCGCCACCGCGCGCGGCGCCCTGTACGAGGCGCTGAGCGCACATCCCGACCCGGTCGTGGCCGCGGTCGCCGCCCGGGGTGTCAAGGAGCTGGCGTACCACCGGGAGTACGCCACCGCCTGGACGCTGCGCCTCGGCGACGGCACGCCGTACTCCGCCGAGCGGATGCAGGCCGGGCTGGACGCCGTCTGGCCGCTGCTGGAGGAGCTGTTCACGGCGCACCCGGTGGAGCTGCGGGCGGGCGTCGACCCGGGGACGGTGCGTGAACCGGTGCTGCGCTCGCTCACGGCCGTCCTCACCGAGGCCGGGCTGACGGTGCCGGACGTGCCGCCGCTGGCCACCGTCCTCGGCCTGGCCGGCCGGGACGGCGTGCACACCGAGGCGCTCGGCCCGCTGCTCGCCGAGTTCCAGGTGGTGGCCCGAGCCCACCCGGGAGCGACCTGGTGACGGGCGACCGCGCCATGGACTCAACGGGCGCAACGGGCACGGTGGACCCGGTGGACCCGACGACCCGCGAGTCGGCCTGGGCCGTCGCCGCGGCCGTCCCGGATCCGGAGCTGCCCATGCTCACGCTGGCCGACCTGGGCGTCCTGGCGGAGGTGGAGGCGGACGGAGCCCACGGCACGGTGACCGCTTGGCTGACCCCGACCTACTCGGGCTGCCCCGCCGTCGCCGAGATGGCCGCCGACGTGGACCGCAGGCTGCGCGCGGCCGGATACCCGGACGTCCGGGTACGGCTGCGGCTGGACCCGCCGTGGTCCACCGACCTGATCACCCCCGAGGGCCGCCGCAAGCTCGCCGTGGCGGGCATCGCCCCGCCGCGCGCGACCGCCGCCGTGGCCGGACCGGTCGCGCTCCTCCTCGGTCCGACCCACGCCGGAACCGTGCCCGGAGCCGTGCCCGGAGCCGGGACCGGTACTTCGCCCGGCAGGGCGGCCACGGCCACGACCGCGGTCGTGCCCCCCGTACCGTGCCCGCAATGCGGCGGCACCGACACGGAGGAGCTGTCCCGCTTCGGTTCCACCGCCTGCAAGGCGCTCTGTCGCTGCCGGACCTGCCGCGAGCCCTTCGAACGCGTCAAGGAGATCTGAATGCCCGCCGCTTCCGCCGCCGACACCCAGCCGACCGGCATCCGCCCCGCCCGCCGTCCGGCCTTCCACCGGCTGCGGATCGACCGGGTCGAGCGGCTCTGCGAGGACGCCGTCGCGGTGACCTTCGCGGTGCCGGACGGGCTGGCGGAGGAGTACGCCTTCCGCCCCGGGCAGACCCTGACCCTGCGCGAGCTGGTGGACGGCGCCGACGAGCGTCGCTCCTACTCGATCTGTGCCCCGGTCGGCGGACCGCTGCGGATCGCCGTGCGGGAGGTGCCCGGCGGGCTGTTCTCGCGCCGGCTGGTGCGCGAGGCGCGGCCGGGCGACGAGGTGGAGGTGCTGACGCCGTCCGGACTGTTCACCCCCGAACTCGGCGTTCCGGCCGACCACGTGCTGCTCGCGGCCGGCTCCGGCATCACCCCGATGCTGTCCATCGCCGCCTCCGTGCTGGCCGCCGACCGCAGCTCCACCGTCACCCTGCTCTACGGCAACCGGCGCAGCGACACCGTGATGTTCGCGGACGAGCTGGCCGACCTGAAGGACCGCTACCTCGGCCGCTTCCAGCTGGTCCACGTGCTCTCCCGGGAGACCAGGGACGCCGAACTGCTCAGCGGCCGCCTCGACCCCGAGCGGGTGCGGGCGCTGCTGGCGGCACTCGTGGACGTCGGGAGTGTCGGGCACTGGTGGCTGTGCGGCCCGTTCGGGATGGTCGTCGGGGCGAAGGAACTGCTCACCGAGCTGGGCGTGCCCGGCGAGCGGGTGCACCAGGAGCTGTTCCACGCCGAGGACGAGCCGCTCCCGGAACGCGACGAGGACTGGGACCGGACGGACACCTCGTCCGACGGCGCGCCGGGTGCGCAGAGCGAGGTCACCGTCGTCCTCGACGGCCGCGGCAGCACCCTGTGCCTCCCGCGCGACCGCTCGATCCTGGACGGCGCCCAGCGCTCCCGCCCCGATCTGCCGTTCGCCTGCAAGGGCGGGGTCTGCGGCACCTGCCGCGCCCTGGTCACCGAGGGCGAGGTGGAGATGCGCCGGAACTTCGCGCTGGAGGAGAAGGAGCTGGCCGCCGGCTACGTCCTCACCTGCCAGGCCCGCCCGCTCACCGACCGTGTGACCGTCGACTACGACCGCTGAGCCTCAGACGGCGGCGGGCTCCATCGCCGGCTCACCGGGGGCCTGCTCACCGAGCGTCGGCTCGCTGAGTTCCGGTTTCCCGAGCACAGGATCTCCGAGCAGCCTGACCAGGTCGTTGACGGCCGCGCGCCCGGCCCGGTTGGCGCCGACGGTGCTGGCCGACGGGCCGTAGCCGACCAGGTGGACGCGCGGGTCGGCGGTGGCCCGGGTGCCGGTGAGCGCGATGCCGCCGCCGGGGGAGCGAAGCCCGAGCGGCGCGAGGTGCCCGACCTCGGGCCGGAAGCCGGTCGCCCAGACGATCGCGTCCACTGCCAGCTCCTCCTCGCCCCAGGCGACCCCGTGCTCGGTCAGGCGGTCGAACATTGGCCGGCGGTGCAGGGCGCCCAGCTCCTCGGCGCGCCGGTAGGCGACGGACGGGCCGAGCCCGGTCACGCTCACCACGCTGCGCACCGGCAGGCCCTGCCGGACCCGCTCCTCGACCTTCGCGACCACCGCACGCCCGTACTCGGGGGTGAACGGGCCGTCGTGGTAGACGGGTGCGGAGCGGGTGACCCAGACCGTCTCGCCGACCGCCGCCACCTCCGAGAGCACCTGGATCGCCGAGGCGCCGCCGCCCACCACCAGCACCCGCCTGCCCGTGAACTCCTCGGGGCCTCGGTACTCGGCGTAGTGCAGCTGCCGGCCGGCGAAGCGGCCCGGGTAGTGCGGGAGGAAGGGGCGGGTCCAGGTGCCGGTGGCGTTGATCAGCGCGCGGGCGGACCAGGTGCCGCGGTCGGTCTCGACCAGCAGCCGGGAGTCCGGGCGCTCGGTCTCGGCGCGTACGGCTCGCACTGTGACCGGGCGTACGACCGGGAGCGCGTGCCGGGCCTCGTACGCCGCGAAGTACCTCGGAACCACCTCGCGCGCGGGGGCCTCGGGCGCCGGTGGCGGGAATTCGGTGTCCGGGAGGTCGTGGACGCCGTGCACGGTGGCCATCCGCAGGGACGGTGAGCGGTGCGCCCAGGCTCCGCCGGGTGCGGCGTCGGCGTCGAGGACGACGAAGCCGCCGTCGGCCCCCGCCTGATGAGGGGCGAAGCCGCGGCGGCGCAGGTGATAGGCGGCGGACAGACCTGCCTGTCCGGCGCCCACCACCAGGACGTCCACGCGCTGGGGAACGCTGTTCGTTGCACCGTAAACAGTCACGCCCGTGAAACATCGGGGGTTCGGCGGCTGTTCCCGCCGGCGGGCGGTCGGCATGTCCGTCGGTGTTCCCTGTCGGTGTTCCCTGTCGGTGTGCCCTGCCGGTGGGCGTGAACGGGACGCGTGAGACCGGGGCCGTGAACGGGGGTGCGTCAGGTCAGCGGGGAGATCACCGCCGCGGTGCCGTAGGCGCAGACCTCGGTGCCGACGTCGGCCGCCTCCGTCACGTCGAACCGCATCATCAGGACAGCGTTGCCACCGCGGGCCTTGGCCTGCTCGACCAGCCGCTGCATCGCCTCGTTGCGGCTCTCGACCAGGGTCTTCGTCAGACCGCGCAGCTCGCCGCCGATCAGCGACTTCAGACCGGCACCGATCTGGCTGCCGATGTGGCGGCTGCGGACGGTCAGTCCGAAGACCTCGCCGATCACGTGGTCGACCCGGAAACCGGGGATGTCGTTGGTGGTCACGACCAGGACGTCGGCGTTCGGGCCCTGCCCGCCGCCGTACTCGTTGATGTCAGCCATGGGGCCCATCCTGCCGAGTTCCTGCGTCCGAGTGACCGAGGCAGGGCCGGGCGGTGGCCGAGAAGGCTTCCGGAAGCTGGTCCTGACCGGTGATCGGGGGACCGAAAAGCCGTACCGTTAGCCCCATGGGCGAGCGAAGCGATCATCCACAGGGGCCGGGCGCGGCGGAGGAATCCGGTGCGCAGGAGATCGAGGCGACGGTGGTGCTGGGCCTGCGGATCACCGACTGGCCGGCCCTGCGCGCGGCCGCGATCAGGGTCGTCGAGGAACTGGACTTCCACGGCATCGACACGGCCGGCCAACGCCGCGAACTGCTGCGCGAGGTCTCCGAGGACGCGAACGCGGCGCTCGGCGCGCTGCTGCATCCGGACCGGCTGCTGGCCGCCATCCCCGGCGTCGAGGCGGTCGGCGGAACGCTGGAGATCAGCGTCACCGAGGACTTCTCACCGGACTTCGCCGAACTGTTCCCGCTGGAGGGCGACGAGGAGGAAGGCGGCGCGGGCGCGGACTGGACGCTCACCCCGCGTACCGCCTGTCTGCTCCACACCCAGCTGATCGGCCTGGCCGACGCCGCCTACGACGACTTCGACGAGCACGGGGACGAGGCGGTCGCCGACGGCGACGACACGGACTGGACGGTCTTCGCCCGGCTGCCCGAGCGCACCTGGCGGATGCACCGGAACTGGCGCCGCGCGATGGCCAGGGCCTTCGACGACCTCGCCGACGACCTCGCGCTCGGCGAGTGGCCGCTGCCGCGCTGCCTGGCCGAGGAGATCGCGCTGCGGATGGCCCTGGTGGACGCCCGGACACTGCTCGGTGCGCAGCCCGAGTCGGTGGCGGACATGATGGGCGACCTCCCGGCCGACCTCTACGACTACGACTGGGACGGCTGCCACGACGAGCTGTTCGGGGTTTACGGGCCGGACGACGGGGATCCGGAGCTGGCGGCGGAGCAGCGTACGGAGGTGCTGCTGGCGGCGACCCACCCGGAGGGCTGGTTCCTGATGTACGAGGACGCGGAGGAACGGGACCCGCAGCGCGGCTACCGGCGCTGACCGGGGGCGGCGGACGGCCCGGCAGCTGCCGCGGTGAACGCCGGGGCGGGGTTTCGAGCGGAACGCCGGGGTGACCGCCGTGGTGAACGGGGCGGGCCGAGTCGGCCGGGACGGGGCTGGCATGCTGGACGGGTGACTTCTCCTTCCGCTGCCCCGACCTCCACTGCCCCGACCTCCGCTTCCGTGACCCCTACCGCTGTGGCCGACCCCGGCGACGCTTCGGAGCCCGAGGGCCGCGACGCCCTGCCGCAGTATGTGCTGCCGTTGGTCGTCCGGCTGGAGCGGGCCACTCCGCCGGGTCGGACGGACGCGCTGGAGACCTCGGCCCGCGCGGTGCTCACCTTGCTGGCCGACCCGCGGGTGACCGAGGCGGACGGCGAGTGGGCGGAGCGGGTGGCGGCCTGGGAGGACGCCCGGATCCGCAAGGTGGTCCGCCGGGCCAGGGGCGGGGAGTGGCGCCGGGCGGGGGAGCTGCCGGGTGTCACGGTGCGCGGACGGGAGGCGGAGGTGCGAGTGTTCCCGCCGATCCCGCTGGACGGCTGGCCGAAGGACCTCGCCAAGCTCCAGGTGTCCGGGACGGACCTGGAGGAGACGGCTGAGGTCGACGCACCCGAGCCGGGGCTGCCGGTGTTGTGGCTCAACCCGGAGCTGGAGATGAGCGCGGGCAAGACGATGGCGCAGACCGGGCACGCCGCCCAGCTCGCCTGGTGGCGGCTGGACGAGGCGCGGCGCAAGGAGTGGGCCGAGGCCGGCTTCGCGCTCGCGGTCCGGACGGCCGCCCCGGAGGCGTGGGAGGAGCTCGTCCGCAGCGGGCTGCCGGTGGTTCAGGACGCGGGCTTCACCGAGATCGCGCCCGGCAGTTGCACGGTGATCGCGGAGCACCCGGCGCTGCGGTGACGGCCGGCTGGCGGGTGGCCGACGGTCAACGGGCGACGGTCGGCAGGGGGCAGCCGACGGGCGACGGAGAACGGATGCCAGCGAACAGATGACAGATTTCGAAATCTGTCATCTGTTCGCTGATGCCCGTTGGCCGCACCCCGCCAGTCGTCAGCTGTGCTCGTACCGCCGGATCGCCCGCAGGCCGCCCAATAGCGCCAGGGTGGTCCAGGCCGCCATGATCAGCAGCCCGGTCCAGTGGCCGTAGTGGATGCCCGCTTCCGTCTGGGTCCGTGTCGCGTACAGGCCGGCCCGGTCGGGCAGGAACTGGCCGAGTTCGCGGACACCGGGGATGGCAGCCAGCCAGGTGGTCCCCAGGAACACCATCGGCGTCAGCAGGCCGAGCGCGGCGCTGAAGTTGCCCAGCATCGCGGTCAGTCCGAGGCAGAGCAGCACCATCATCGGGTGGTACAGCACACCGGCCAGGAAGCTGCGGGCCAGGCCAGGGGTGGAGAGGTCCAGGCCCACGGTCGTGCCGACGGCCAGGAACGAACCCGCCGTCGAGGCCAGCCCGAGCAGCAGCCCCAGCCCGGCGCCCAGCGCGAGCTTGGCACCGTACAGCCGGCCGCGCCGTGGCACGGCGGTGAGGGAGGTGCCGATCATGCGGGTGTTGAACTCCTGCCCCATCAGCAGGATGCCGAGGCAGGCCACCGCGACGTGACCGAACAGCAGCCCGTAGAAGATCCCGCCGGCCGGGTCCTCGCCGGGGGTGTGGTCCTTCGTCCCGTAGGCGACGCCGACGGCCGCCGTGATGCCGACGGTCAGCGCCAGGGCGACCAGCGGGGCCGCCCACTGTGAGGGCAGGGTGGTGAACTTGACCCGTTCGGCGCGCAGGGCGTCGGCCATCGTGCTCATGTTCGTCCTCGACTTCCTTTCCCCCGTGGTCACTTGGTACGTCGCAGGGCGCGCAGGCCGCCGTACGCCGCCAGGGCGGTCCAGAGCGCCATGATCAGCAACCCGGTCCAGTGGCCGTAGGCCACCTGCGGGTCGTCCGCGTACCGCAGCGCGTACTGTCCGGCCCGGTCGGGCAGGAACTGGACCACCCCGCGCACCCCGGGCACGCCGCCGAGCAGCGGGGAGAGCAGGAAGAGGGACGGGACCAGCAGGCCCATGGCGGCGGTGAGGTTGCCCAGCAGGGCGGTTGTCCCGAGGCAGAACACCACCAGCAGCGTCTGGTAGAGCACTCCGGCGACGGCCGCGCGGACGAAGGCGGGCCCGTCCCAGTCGGCGGGGACGGTGGCGGCGTACCCGGCGAAGGCGCCCGCCGTGCCGACGGTGCCGACCGCCAGCCCGACCAGCGCGCCGAGCGTCAGCTTGGCGCCGTAGAGCCGGCCGCGTCGCGGGACGGCGGTGAGCGACACGTCCAGCATGCGGGTGTTGAACTCCTGGCCGATCAGCAGGATGCCGAAGCAGATCAGCGCCGCCTGGCCGAAGTTGAGTCCGTAGAAGATCCCGACACCGGGGTCGTCGGTGATGCTGTGGTCCTTGCCGCCGAGGGCGGCACCGATGGCGGTGGTGGCGCCGGCGGTGAGCGCCAGGGCGAGCAGTGGGGTGATCCAGAGCGAGCGGAGCGTGGTGAGCTTGATCCCCTCGGCGCGCAGGGCGTTGCGGGCCGGGCCCGGGGAGAGGGATGCGGCAGTGGGCGGCGCGTTCACGGGGCGACCTCCGCCCGGTACTCGACGCTGTCGGCGGTCATCCGCATGAACGCCTCCTCCAGTGAGTCCTGTTGCACGGCGATCTCGTACAGCACCACGCCGTTGGCGGCGGCGAGCGCGGCGATCCGCTCGGGTTCGGCGCCGCTCACCTCCCAGGCGCCGTCGCCGACTTCGGTGGCGTCGAGGCCGTGGCCGGTGTCGCCGAGCAGGGCGGCGAGCTTGGCCGGGTCGACGGCGCGGACCCTGACCCGGGTGCGGCCGTGACGGTCGATGAACTCGGAGGTGGCGGCGTCGGCGAGCAGCCGTCCGCGCCCGATCACCACCAAGTGGTCGGCGGTGAGGGCCATTTCGGTCATCAGGTGGGAGGAGACCAGGACCGACCTGCCCTCCGCGGCCAGGTCGCGCAGCAGGGTGCGGATCCAGCGGATGCCTTCCGGGTCCAGGCCGTTCACCGGTTCGTCCAGCAGCAGCACCGGCGGGTCGCCGAGCAGTGCGGCGGCGACTCCCAGGCGCTGGCGCATGCCGAGGGAGAAGCCCCGGACCCGCCGCCCGGCGGCGTCGGCGAGACCGACCTGGCCGAGCACTTCGTCGACCCGGCGGGCCGGCAGCCCGTTGCTCGCGGCGAGCCAGCGCAGGTGGCCGTGCGCGGTCCGGCCGCCGTGCAGGGCCTGGGCGTCCAGCAGCGCTCCGACCGTCCGCAGCGGGTCGGGGAGTTCGACGTACGGCCGGCCGCCGATCAGGGCGTGTCCGGCGGTCGGACGGTCGAGGCCGAGGGCAAGGCGCATGGTGGTGCTCTTGCCGGCGCCGTTCGGGCCGAGGAAGCCGGTCACCACGCCGGGCCGGACCTCGAACGTCAGGTCGTCGACGACGCGTCGGCCGTCGTACTCCTTGGTCAGGCCCCGGATCTCGATCACGGCCCGCTCCCTTCGTTCCCGTCGTCGGTGGTCTCCGCCGGTGCCGGCTGTGGTGGGCCCCGGCGGTGGCTCCATTCGACCGGAGCGGGCCGGTGCGGCGGATCCCGCCGGCGCGGGGAGCCGTCTCCCTCCCGGGAGGGAGGTCGTGGGCGGACCGGTGCGGGAGCCGGAGGACGACGGCGGCCTGGCAGGATGGCCCGATGTCCACGATCGCAGCGCTGAAGAGCGCGGTGTCCGGAACCGCCGCGCCGGGAAGCAGGGTTCCCGGGATCGTCACGCCGCTGACGGCCGGCGCCACCTACGCACGACTGCTGCACCTGCTGGTCGGGTGGATCTTCGCGGGCATCGTGCTGATGGTCTATCCGGGGACGGGGGACAAGGGCCTCGGCGAGATCCTGATGAAGAGCATCGCGCTGGACACCGTGCTGCTGGCCCTCGCCGCGCTCATCCCGGCGGCACGGCGAGCCGAAGGCGTGCAGGCCCGCCTGCTGCTGGTGCCCGACCGCGAGGAGGACATCGCCACCGAGCCCTCCCGCACCTGGGCCGACCGGAGGCGCACGGCCGGCTGGGTGATCGGTCGGGTCGCGCTCGGTTCGGCGGTCGGCTTCGCACTGGTCTTCGCACTCACCGCCGGCTACCAGGGGCTGACCGGTCCGCGGGCGCTCTGGTACCTCCCGTTCTCCCCGCTGATGGTGCTCGGCTCCGGCTGGTTCCTGGTGTACGCGGGCCGCCTCCAACTCGCCATGGCCGTACGGCTGCTGGGGCCGTCCCCGGCCGAGCGGCTGGCCGAGGCGGAGCTGCGGGCCGAACGCCTGCTGGAGCGCAACCGGCTGGCCCGCGAGCTGCACGACTCGATCGGCCACGCCCTGACGGTGACGGTCCTCCAGGCGGGAGCCGCGCGCGAGGTCGGGGATCCGGCCTTCGTCGCCAAGGCGCTCGAAGTCATCGAGGAGACCGGCCGGCGGGCCATGGACGACCTCGAACGCACCCTCGTCCTGCTGCGCGAGACCCCGGCCGGGGCGAACGGGGTGGCCACCGAACAGCCCGGAATCGACCAGCTGCCCGCGCTGTTCGACACCGCCCGGGCGGCCGGCAGCCCGGTGGACGCGCGGGTCGAGGTGCCGCCCGGCACACTGCCGGGGGTGCTCTCCCGGGAGTCGTACCGGATCGTCCAGGAGGGCGTCACCAACGCGCTCAAGTACGCCCACGGCGAACCGGTCGACATCCGGATCGCCGTCCGCGACGGCATGTTGGAGCTGAGCTGCGCCAACCGGCTGCCCGGCGTGGGACGTTCGGCGGACGGGACGGTGCGGGCCTCGGCCGGTGGGGCGGGCAGAGGCGCAACGCGTAAGGGTGGCAAGGGATTGCGCGGCATCCGCGAGCGCGCCACCCTGCTCGGCGGGGAGGCGACGGCGGGGACGCCGGAAGACGGGAACGGGCAGTGGGTGCTGACCGTCCGGCTGCCCCTACGCTTGGGTACGTGACGAACGATCTTGTGAGGGAAGGTCCGGCCGCAGCCACCGCCGGGATGACGGACATCCTCCTCGCCGACGACGAGGAGCTGATCCGGGCCGGCCTGCGAGCCGTTCTGGAGGCGCAGGGGGACCTGCGGGTGGTCGGCGAGGCGGCCGACGGCGCGGAAGCGGTCGCCCTGGCCCGCGCGCTGCGTCCGCAGGTGGTGCTGATGGACGTCCGGATGCCGGTGCTGGACGGCCTGGCGGCCACCCGCGAACTGCTGCGCCCCGGCGCACCGGGGGAGCGCCCGCCGCGGATCCTGGTCGTGACCACCTTCGAGAACGACGACTACGTGTACCAGGCACTGCGCGCGGGCGCCGACGGCTTCCTGCTCAAGCGCACCCGTCCGGCCGAGATCGCGCAGGCGGTACGGCTGGTGGCGGCGGGCGAGTCGCTGCTGTTCCCGGCCGCGATCCGCCGGCTGGCCGCCGGGCACGGCAACCCGGGTGCCCGGGCGGCGATGGAGCGGGCGGCGCTGACCGAGCGCGAGGCGGAGGTGCTGCGGCTGGTCGCCCGAGGCCTCAGCAACGGGGAGATCGCCGAGCAGCTGTTCGTCGGCGTGCAGACGGTGAAGACGCACGTCAGCAGCGTGCTGGCGAAGCTGGGCGCACGGGACCGCACCCAGGCGGTGATCGCGGCGTACGAGTCGGGGTTCGTCGAGCCGGCGGAGTGACCGGTGCCCGGCCGGGCACCGAGCGGCCTGCCGGGGTGCCCTTGTCGTGGGGCGGCCGGATCAGGGGACGGCCGGGGCAAGGGGCGGACGGGTCAGGGGGCGGGCGGGTCAGGGACGGCCGGGCCCGTCAGGCCGGGTAGGCGTGGGTCTGGGCGGCCTTGACCGAGGCCCAGACCGGGACGCCCGGCGCCAGCTCCAGCTCCGCGACGGCGGCCGGGGTGAGGTCGGCGGCCATCGGCAGCTCGCCGGCGAGTTCGGCGCGGACCTGGTCGCCGTGCAGGTCCAGCCCGGTGACCTCGGCCTGCCACAGGTTGCGCGCGCTGGTCAGCGGGCGCTCCCGGTACAGCGTCACGGCGGAGGGAGGGAAGGCGACGAAGGCCGGACCGTCCAGTTCCTCGGTGGTGGCGAGGACCGTGCCGTCCGGGAGCGTGACCCGGCTGCCGTCGGCCCGCCCCTGGTAGAGGTTCAGCCCGACCAGCCGGGCGATGTAGTCGGTGCGCGGGCGCCGGGCGACCTCCGCCGGGCTGCCGGACTGCACCTCCTGCCCGTCCTCGATCACCACCAGCCGGTCGGCCAGCACCATCGCGTCCAGCGGGTCGTGCGTCACCAGCACCGCCACCGCCTCGAACTCGGCGAGATGACGCCGCAGTTGGGCCCGTACGTCGAGCCGGGTGCGGGCGTCCAGGGCGGCCAGCGGCTCGTCCAGCAGGAGCAGCCGGGGGCGTACGGCGAGGGCGCGGGCCAGTGCCACCCGCTGGGCCTGACCGCCGGAGAGCCGGCCGGGACGGACCGTCGCGTGGTCGGCCAGGCCCATCAGCTCCAGCCAGCCGGCCGCCTCGGCCCGTGCCTCGCGCTTGGGGCGGCCCTGGCAGCGCGGGCCGAAGGCGACGTTGTCGAGCGCGCTGAGGTGCGGGAACAGCAGGTAGTCCTGGAACACCACGCCGACCGGCCGCTCCTCGGCGGGGGTGTGCACGCGCCGCTCCGGGTCCTCCAGGAGACGGCCGTCCAGGCGCAGGTGGCCGCCGGTGAGCGGGAGCAGTCCGGCGAGGGCGCGCAGGGCGGTGGACTTGCCGGCGCCGTTGGGGCCGAGCAGCGCGACCACCTCGCCGGGGGCGGCGGTGAGGGCGAGGTCGAGGGCGAACGCGGCGCGCTCGACCCGCAGACGGGCGTCCAGGGCGGGGCCGGGGAGGCGTTCGGTGCTCATCGGGGCGGCGTCCAGGTGTGCGGGGGAAGGTCCGAGGCGGTGTCAGCGGCGATCTCAGAGGTGGAGGCCGAGGCGGCGGGTGCGGGCGCGGTCACGGCGTCGACAGCCAGCGGTCGCGCAGGCCGGCCAGGACGGCGACGGAGACCACCAGCAGCACCAGTGACAGCGCGATCGCCGCCTGCGGGTCGGACTCCATGGCCAGGTAGACGGCCAGCGGCATGGTCTGGGTGCGGCCGGGGAAGTTGCCCGCGAAGGTGATCGTCGCGCCGAACTCGCCGAGCGCCCTGGCCCAGGCCAGGACGGCTCCGGCGGCGATCCCCGGGGCGATCAGCGGCAGGGTGACCCGCCGGAACGCGGTCAGCCGGGAGGCGCCCAGGGTCGCGGCGGCCTCCTCGTAGCGGGGATCGGCGGCCCGCAGCGCCCCCTCGACGCTGATCACCAGGAAGGGCATCGCCACGAACGCCTCGGCGATCACGACCCCGGTGGTGGTGAACGGCAGCGTGATGCCGAAGGCCGAGTCCAGCCAGGAGCCGACGATGCCGCGCCGCCCGAGCACCAGCAGCAGCGCCACACCGCCGACCACCGGCGGCAGCACCAGCGGCAGGGTGACCAGCGCCCGGATCACCCGCCGGCCGGGCAGCTCGGTGCGGGCGAGCAGCCAGGCCAGCGGGACGCCGAGGACCAGCGAGACCGCGGTCGCCGCGGTCGCGCTGATCAGCGACAGCCGCAGCGCGTCCCAGACGGCGGTGCTGGTGAGCTGCTCGGACAGGCTGCTCCAGGGCGCCCGGATCAGCAGACCGACCAGGGGTAGGACCAGGAACGCCAGTCCGAGCAGCGCAGGGAGCAGCAGCGTGACCGGGACGCGGTGCGGGCGGCGGCCGCGCGGGCGGGTGCCCGGGTGGTGGCGCGGCAGGGACTTCGCGGGTCCCGTCCCGCGGCCCTCGGCGTTGCCGGTCCTGAGGTCCCGGCCGGGGCGGTTCTCTCCGGGGCCGGTGCTGCGGTCGCTCACGGCGCCTGGAAGCCCGCCGCGGTCAGCACCTGCTTGGCCTCGGGCGACTGGACGTACGCGACGAAGGCGGCGGCGCCGTCCTTGTTGGGTGCCTTGGCGAGCGCGGCGATCGGGTAGTCGTTCACGGCCTTGTCGGCCTCGGGGAAGTCCACACCGTCGATCTTCGCAGCATCGGCCCGCACGTCGGTCCGGTACACCAGTGAGGCGTCGACCTCGCCCAGTTCGACCTTGGTGAGCGCGCCCTTGACGTCCTGCTCCAGGGTGACCGGGGTGAGGTCGACGGCGGCGGCCTTGAGCGCGGTCTGGGCGGCGGCGCCGCACGGCACCTCCTTCGCGCACAGGGCGACCTTGACGCCGGAGGCGGTGAGGTCCTTGAGGCCGGCGATGTGCTTGGGGTTGCCCTTGGGGACGGCGATGGTGAGCGCGTTCCTGACGAAGGTCGTCGGCTGCCCGGCGGCGCCGCCCGCGTCCGTCACGGTCTTCATGGTGGCGGGGCTGGCGGCGGCGAAAACGTCCGCCGGGGCACCGGAGTTGATGCTGGTGGCGAGGCCGGAGCTGCCGCCGAAGTTGAAGGTGACCTTGGAGCCCGGGTTGGCGGCCTCGAACTTCTTGCCGAGGTCGGTGAAGGTCTCCTTGAGGGAGGCGGCGGCGAAGACGGTGACGGTCCCCGAGGCCTTGGGGACGCCGCCGCTGCCGGCCGCGGACGGGGCGGCGGAGCCGTCCGAGGAGGCGGTGGAACCGGAGGACTTGCCGCCGTCGCTGCCGCAGGCGGTGACCCCGAGGCCGAGAGCGAGGACCGCCGCGACGGCGACGGTGAGCCTGCGGGTGGTGGTCGTACGGGTGCTCATCGGGGCTTCCCCTCCCGGGTACGCGCCGAATGAGGCGCGAGGGACTGGTCGCAGGTGCGGCCACGACGGCGATCATAGTGCCGCAAATACGAGCGATACATCCCCTGTCGGTTCGCACGGGCGGGCCCGGCGCCGGCCTCCCTGCTGCCGTGGGACGGCTCAGGCAGCTCAAGCGGGCCCGGTGGACGTGACGGGGCGGACCCGTGGGGCGACGGCGGCGGGCCGCCCGGGCGGCGAGTGCCGTTCGGTCCGGAGACCGTCCTGGGGTTCGCCCGGAGCGAGGAGGCCTTCCCCGGACGTGAACCGCACCGGCGCGCAGGCGTGGTGGTGCGGCCGCTCGCCGAACGCTGGAGCCCCGCGCTCGGGGGGCGTGCGATCGCCGAGGTGGCCGGTGACGCTTACCCGACCCGCAAGGGGGGCACCGAATACGAGTGAGGCGGGGCCGGAGCCGGGCGGGTCGGTTCGGCCGGGCGGGTCCGGGCTCGGCTCCGTCCGGTGCCGACTGCCCGTCGGCGGCGTCGACGGGCACATCCCCGCGCAAGGAGTGCCGATGGCCACCGAAGCAGTCTCCGTTCCCGTTCCCGCGGGCGTCCCGGTGCCCGCACCCACCTCCGCCATACCCGTCCCGGCCGGGATCCCGCTGCTCGGATCGCTGTTCGACCTCACCCGCCGCCCGCTGCGCAGCTACCTCGCGGCCCGCCGCGACCACGGCGACGTGGTGCACTTCCAGGCCGGGCCGCCCGGGCTGCGGGCCGACTTCTACGGGGTGTTCTCGCCGGAGGGTGTCCACCAGGTGCTGGCCGGCGAGGCGGCCAACTTCCGCAAGGAGGATGCCTTCTACGACGAGCTGCGGACCAACGTCGGCAACGGCCTGCTGACCAGCCAGGACGCGGAGTACCAGCGCCAGCGCCGGCTGGTCCAGCCGCTGTTCACCCGGCGCCGGGTGGACGGCTACGCGGACGCGATCGCCCGGGAGGCGCAGTCGCTCGCCGATCGCTGGCGGGCGGTGCCCGGCGGGGTGGTGGACGCGGCGGAGGAGACCTCCAGGTTCGCGCTGCGGACGGTCGCGCGCGTCCTCTTCGGCACCGACGTGGAGGAGGCGGTGGCGGTGGTGCACCGCAGCTTCCCGGTGCTCGGCGAGTACGTGAAGGAGCGTGGCTACGCGCCGATACGGCTCCCGCGCACCTGGCCGACCCCGTCGAACCGGCGCGGTGCGGAGGCCCGGCGGGCGCTGTACGAGGTCTGCGACCGGATCATCGCCGAACGGGCTACGCGTGACGGTGTCGACGAGGCCGCGGACGACCTGCTCACCCTGCTCGGGCGGGCCCGCGACGAGCACGGCGACCGGCTGGACCCGGACGAACTCCGCGACCAGGTCCTGGTGTTCCTGCTCGCCGGACACGAGACCACGGCCACCGCGCTGGCCTTCGCGCTGCACCTGCTGGCCAAGCACCCCGAGCAGCGGAGGCTCGCCAGGGAGGAGGCGCGGACCGTCCTGGCCGGGCGGGCGCCCACGGCGGCGGACCTGGACGCGCTGCCGTACATCACCCGGGTGCTGAAGGAGGCGATGCGGCTCTACCCGGCGGCGGCGCTGGGCGGGCGGCGGGCGGTCGCGGAGACCGTCATCGGCGGGTACGTGATCCCGGCGGGGGCGCAGGTCGTGGTCGCGCCGCTGGTCACCCACCGGCACCCGGACCACTGGGTGGACCCGGAGCGCTTCGACCCCGACCGCTTCCTGCCGGAGGCGGAGAAAACCAGGCACCGCTACGCCTGGTTCCCGTTCGGCGGCGGGCCGCGGGCCTGCATCGGGCAGCACTTCTCGATGCTGGAGGCGGTACTGGCGCTGGGGGTGCTGCTGCGGGACTTCGAGATCGAGGCGGTCGACCAGCGGGTGGCGCTCGCCCAGGGGATCACACTGCGGGCGGCGAGCCCGATGCGGATCCGGGTGACGGCGGGCGGCTGACGGCTGACGGCTGACGGCTGAGAGCGGACGGAGTTCAGCGGACGGATGACAGATTTCAGATTCTGTTATCTGTCCGCTGTTATCTGTGCGCTGTTATCTGTCGGCTGTCATTTGTTCGCCGGTGCGCCGCCGTCCATCGCCCACTGGGCACAGGACCGGGACATTCGAACACAACGCCCTCGCCCTGCGGGCAGCTTTTCAGATCTTTCTTTGGCTGATTCCGGCCCCTCGGTAGCGTCCCACGCACCCCAGGCCGGAAGCGCACATGCGGTTGGCATATGCCCTTCGTATGCAGTCCGCCCGGTGAGGGGAGCCCGGGCGCACCGCGTACCGCCCCGGGCCCGACCGGTCGACCGGAGGTCCCATGGGCACCCTCAACCATCTCAGCCTGGGCTGGCTGACCCCCGTCCTCTCGTACCTGATGGCCTGTGCCGGAGCCGCCCTCGGGCTGCGCTGCACGCTGCGCGGCATGGTCGCGAGCGGTCCGGCCCGGCGGAACTGGCTGATCACGGCCGCCGCCGCGATCGGCTCCGGCATCTGGACCATGCACTTCGTGGCCATGTTCGGCTTCACCGTCGACGGCACCGAGCTGCGCTACACCGTCCCGCTGACCGTCCTCAGCCTCGCGGTCGCCGTCCTGGTCACCGGACTCGGTCTGACCGTGGTCTGCCACGGCCGGCACCGCGGCCTCTCCCTGCTGTCCGGCGGCGTCACCACCGGCCTCGGCGTGGCCGCGATGCACTACCTGGGCATGGCTGCCGTACGGATGCACGGGGGCCTGCACTACGACGCCGGGACGGTCGCGCTCTCCGTGCTGATCGCGGTCGGCGCCGCCACCGCCGCGCTCTGGGCCGCCGTCACCATCCGCAACGTGTACGCGGCCGCGGCCGCCGCGATGGCCATGGGTCTCGCCGTCAGCTGCATGCACTACACGGGCATGGCCGCCGTGCACGTCCGGCTGGACCCGACCAGGGCTGGGCTCGACGGGGCCAGCCCGATGGAGTTCGTCTTCCCGCTCGCCGTCGGCCTCGGCTCGTTCCTCTTCCTCGCCTCGGCCTTCGTGGCGCTCTCTCCGACCGCCCAGGAGCGGGCCGGCTACCGGGAGGCGGGTGAGCCGGTCATCGAGGAGTTCCCCGCCGAGGCCCCTGGCCCCGAGCCGGCCCGCCCCGAGCCCACCCCGGCCGAGGCCGAGGCCGGGCACCGCGAGGCCGGGCGCCACGACACCGGGCGGCGCGACCACGCGGCTTGAGCGCCGCCTCCCGGTGCACGCTCCCGCGCCCGCACCCGCGTTCCCGTCCCCGTGTTCCGCCCCCGCCCCGCGTCCCCACCCCCGCGTTCCCGTCGACGCCCTCCCGCTCGAAAGGCTCCTCAGTTCATGCGAGAAGACCGCGGCACCGCCCCCGGTGCCCGCCGGGGTGCCCATGCCGGGCCGCCTGCCCGTCCGCCGCGCCCAGGGCCGTGGCTGCGCGGGCTGCGCCCCCGGACCGTCCGTGCCCGGATCATTGCCCTGCTGATGGTCCCGGTCGTCTCCGTCATCGCCCTGTGGGGGTTCGCCACCGTCACCACCGCCCAGGGCGTCTGGGATCTGCTGCGCCAGCGCGACGCCCAGCGCACGGTGCTCACGCCGGTCGCGGAGACGGTCGCCGGGCTGCAAGCCGAACGCACCGCCGCCGGTCAGCTGCTGGCCGCCCCGGCGACCGCTCCCACCGCCGTCCGGGAGAGCGCCCTGCGCGAGGCGGCGACGGTCACCGACCGGGCGTTCACCCCGCTGTTCCCGGACGCCCGCCACCCCGACCAGGGTTACAACCGTGCGGACGCCCAGGGCCTGGGCGGTGACGCGGCCACCCGGCTGGACGCCCTCGGCAGTTCGCTCGCGGCACTGCCCGTGCTGCGGAGCCGGGTCCTGGCCAGGAGCGTCGGCTGGCCCGAGGCGTACGCCGCGTACGGCGAGGCGGTGGACCGGGCGCTCGCCGCCGCCGGCGTCGTGGCACCGTTCCAGGAGCGGCAGACGGCCGCCGACGCGCGGGTGCTGCTGGAGCTGGCCCGGTCCAGGGAGCTGCTCGCCCGTGAGGACGCGCTGCTGCGCGCTGCCCAGCTGTCCGGTGCGCTCGGTGACGACCAGCTGCGGGAGTTCTCCGGCGCGGCCTTCGCCCGGCGCGCGTTCGAGGTGGGCTCCGCCGCCGACCTGCGCCCCGCCGAGCGGGAGGCGCTGCTCGCCGTCACCGGTGGCCAGGACCACCGCGAGCTGGCCGGGTACGAGGACAGGGTCCGGGCGGCCGCCGACGGCCGGGCCGCCGTCGCGGCGGTGCCGGCGGACCGCTGGGCGATGGTCGCGGGCAACGTGGCCGGTGCCCTGAGGACCGTCGAGGACCAGGCGGGTCGAATCGCCGCCGAGCGCCAGGACCCTTACGCCCTGGGTCTGTTCACCCCGTCCGGGATGGCCGTGCTGCTGGGGCTGGCCGGGGTGATCGCCTCGCTGGTGATCTCGGTGCAGATCGGGCGCGGTCTGGTCACCGAGCTGATCGGCCTGCGGAACTCGGCACTTGAACTGGCCGGCCGCAAACTCCCGGCGACCATGCGGAAGTTGCGCGCGGGAGAGGAGGTCGACATCGAGGTCGAGGCGCCCCGGCCGGTGGAGCGGGGCGACGAGATCGGCCAGGTGCACCGGGCGCTCGGCACCGTCCAGCGGGCGGCCGTCACGGCGGCGGTCGAACGGGCCGAGGTGCTCTCCGGGGTCTCCGGGGTGTTCGTCAACCTCGCGCGCCGCAGCCAGGTCCTGGTGCACCGCCAGCTCACCCTGCTGGACGCGATGGAACGCCGCACCGAGGACCCGTCCGAGCTGGCCGACCTGTTCCGCCTCGACCACCTCACCACCCGGATGCGCCGCCACGCCGAGGGCCTGATCATCCTCTCCGGGGCCGCCCCCGGCCGGGGCTGGCGCCGGCCCGTCCCGCTGGTGGACGTGGTGCGCGCGGCCGTCTCGGAGGTCGAGGAGTACGCCCGGGTCGAGGTGCATCCGCTGCCGCGCGCCGCCGTGGCCGGCCACGCCGTCGCGGACCTCACCCACCTGGTGGCCGAACTGGTCGAGAACGCCACCGGCTTCTCCCCGCCGCACACCCGGGTGCACATCCGGGGCGAACGGGTCGGCAACGGCTTCGCGTTGGAGATCGAGGACCGTGGCCTCGGCATGGGCCCTGAGGTCCTGGCCTCGGCCAACCGCCGGATCGCCGCCGCCGAGCAGAGCGACCTCTTCGACAGCGACCGGCTCGGCCTGTTCGTGGTCAGCCGGCTCGCCCGGCGGCAGGACGTCAAGGTCTCCCTGGTGACCTCCGCGTACGGGGGCACCACCGCCGTCGCCCTGCTGCCCACCACGCTGCTGGCCGAGGAGACGGCGGAGGCGCGGTACGCCTTCGAACCGGTGGGGCCAGTGGCGACTTCGGGCGGCGGGGCGGTCGCGGTGGGGCCGGTGGATCCGGCGTTCGGTGGGTGGGCTCAGCAGGGCGCTCCGGAGCGGGAGTTCGCGCCGGCGCCCGGCCGGGTGGACGATCCGAGGGGTGTCCCGGTCGGCGGTCCGTGGCACCGGGAACCCCCGCAGGGCGGGGTTCCGACGGCGGGTGGGCCGCCGTCGGAGGGCGGGGCGCTGCTGGCGTTCGGCGTCCGGGGCGCCGACCCCGGACCGTTGCGCCGCACCCCCTTCCGGGCCTCAGGGCCCCGGGTGGCCGGTCCGGCCGCGGACGAGGGTGCGGGTGCGGAAGCCCGTCCGCAGGCCGGGCCGCCGCATCCGTACGGTGCGGAGCCGAACCGTACGGAATCGTGCCCTGAGCCGGAATCCGGACCGCCCTCGGGCGGTCACCGGGTCGACCAGGGCCCCGAGGAGTTGCCACGCCGGACCCGCCAGGCGAGCCTCGCGCCGCAGCTGCGCGAGGCTCCGACCCGCCCGGCCCCGTACGGGCGTCGCACGGCCGCCGCCTCCGCCGCGCCCTCCGCCTCCGATGTCGCCGTCGAGTCCGGCTCCGGTGACGGTTGGGGTGACGGCTGTGGGCCCGCGGGCCGCAGTCCCGAGGCGGCCCGGGCGGCGATGGCGGCCTTCCAGAACGGGTGGGCGCGCGGCCTGTCCCCGGAGAGTCGGTGGGACGGGCAGCCCGCCGACCCTCCGCAGTCGCCGCGGTCGCGCCACCCCCGATCCTCGTCCCGACCCGAAGGAGACCGTCCGTGATCGCCACCACCCACCGCGCGGGGGAGCTGAACTGGCTCCTCGACGAGCTGGTCCAGCGCGCCCCCGAACTCCGCTTCGCCGTCATGCTCTCCGCCGACGGCCTGGCCATGGGCACCTCGGCGGGCCTGGCGCGCGAGGACGGCGAGCACCTGGCCGCCATCGCCTCCGGCTTCCACAGCCTCGCCAAGGGCGCCGGTCGGCACTTCGGTGCGGGCGAAGTCCGCCAGACCATGGTCGAGTTGGAGGGCGGCTACCTGCTGGTCGCGGCGGCCGGGGAGGGCACCTGCCTCGCCGTGTTCGCCACCGCCCGGGCCGACCTCGGTCTGGTCGCCTACGAGATGGCCAGACTGGTCCGCCGGGTCGGGGAGCACCTGAGCGCCCCGCCGCGGGCGGTGGGCGGCCGGTGAGTCCGGTGCCCCGCCCGCACCGGGGGCGACATCCGGAGCATCCGAGGGCCGAACCCGACGGTCACCCCCGCAACCCGCTGGCCGCGGCCCACCGGGCCCGCTGGTACGACGAGGAGGCCGGACCGCTGGTCCGCCCGTACGCGATGACCCGGGGGCGTACCGGCACCGGGGAGCAGCAGTTCGACCTGATCGCTCTGGTGATCACCGAGCCGCCCGACCCGGCGGTCGGTCCGGCGTTCGGGCCGGCAGCGTCCGAGCCGCCGGTCGGCCCGGAGCAGGCGCGGATCCTCGCGCTGTGCCGGGCCACCCCGTTGTCCGTGGCCGAGCTGGCCGCCGACCTCGACCTTCCGGTGGGCGTCGTGCGGGTGCTGCTCGGTGACCTGCTGACGGCCGGGCTCATCCGGGTCCGCCGTCCCGTTCCGCCCGCCCTGCTCCCCGACGAGCGCATCCTCCAGGAGGTCATCCGTGGACTCCGTGCACTCTGACCACCCGTCCGACTCGTCCGAGCGGTTCGATCCGACCGACCGGTTCGGCCCGTCCGGTCCGTCCGATCCGCGCCGTCGGCCGGATCCGTTCGACCTCGCGGGGCCCGAGGACCCCGACGGCACCGTGCTCGCGCTCAAGATCCTGGTGGCGGGCGGCTTCGGAGTCGGCAAGACGACGCTGGTGGGCGCCGTCAGCGAGATCCGGCCGCTGCGCACCGAGGAGCGGCTGACCGAGGCCGGGCGCGGGGTGGACGACCTGGACGGCGTGGAGCGCAAGTCCACCACCACGGTGGCGATGGACTTTGGCCGGATCACCATCCGCGAGGGCCTGGCGGTCTACCTGTTCGGCACCCCGGGGCAGGACCGGTTCTGGTTCCTCTGGGACGAGCTGGCTCAGGGGGCGCTCGGTGCGGTGGTGCTCGCGGACACCCGCCGGCTGACCGACTGTTTTCCGGCCGTCGACTTCTTCGAACACCGGGGTATTCCGTTCGTGGTCGCGGTGAACCGGTTCGCCGGAACGCGGGACTTCGGCCCGGAGGAGGTCGCCCGCGCGCTGGACCTGGACGCCGGCACTCCCGTGCTCCTGTGCGACGCGCGTCGTCGGGCCTCGGGCAAGGAGGTGTTGATCAAGCTGGTCGAGCACGCGGGCCGGGTGCACGCCGCCCGGCTGCTCGCGGAGGTCTCGTCGGTGGGCTGAGTCGGTGGGCTGAGGCGGCGGGTGGAGTTCAGCCGACGGGTTTCAGATGACAGATAACAGATGACAGATTTCGAAATCTGTCATCTGTTATCTGTCGGCCGTTCGCCGCCACCTGCCGCCCGTCACCCGCGTCTCGTCACCCGCCGGTCCGGCCTGCCCGAGACTTCGGCCGGGCTTCGGCCGGGCTCCGGCCGAGGGGTCGAGGGTTCAGCTGTGCCACTGGAAGACGATCTTCGTCCAGCTGGACCCGGGGCACTTGCCCCAGACCGCCCAGGCCTCCGGTCGCGCGCCGATCCACAGGCCGGTGGTGTGCGAGCCGTCGGCGCAGTAGGTGATGGTGCGCAGGCGGCCGGAGTAGACGTTGCAGTATCCCTCCCAGCGCCAGCCGTAGTTGCCGGTGATGACGCAGCGGTAGGCGTCGGCCGTGATGGTGTTCGAGGGTTCGATGGACCCGGGTGTGACGGTCCGGTGCCGGACCGTCGCCGCGGCGGCCGGCAGGGCGGTGGCCCCGAGCGCGCCGAGGGCGGCCGCGGCGGCCAGTCCGAATGTGGTGATCTTCCTGGCGATGCAACCTCGCATGGTGGTTCTCCTTGCCGAGGGTTCTCGTCGAGCGGCGCGTCCGGGCTGCCGGGGTGTCCGCGCGAAGGCGAAGTCCGGCCCCCCGTACCGCTGGTGACGTGATGCATACGATTGACTGCGCACGGTGAGACGACGAACTATGATGTGACCTGTGTCACAACTCGTCCGGTCGGGTCACATCCCTTGCGACCAGGCCAGACCGGGCGTTCGGGGTGCCGATTTCCGGGGAGAGCGGCATGGCGGATTGCAGTGGTCGGAATGCGGGCGGCGGACGGGGAAAGGACTTCGGTCCGAGCGGGAACGGCGACCAGGAGGCCGAATTCAACCGGGTGTTCACGGATCTGCTGCCCAGGCTCCAGCAGGCGGCGGCCTCGCTGGCCGGCAGTCCGCTCGCCGCCGGGGACGTCGTCCATGACGCGTACCTCCGGATCGCCCGTCGGCCGGAGCGCTTCCTCGGCCATCCGCAGCCGTACGCCTACGCGTTCACCACGATGGTGAACATCCTGCGCGACCAGTGGCGCAGGGAGCGGCGCCGGGTGCCGATGCCGGAGATTCCGGAGGTGGCCGACGCCGCCGCGCGGGACCGGGGGGCGTTCGACCCCCCGACCGGCGGGATGGTCGAGTTGCAGGCGCGCTGGGAGGTGCTGCGGCTGCTGGGTTTCCTGACCGACAAGCAGGCCCGCGTGGTGGTGCTGGTCGACCTCGACGGCTACAGCGTCGACGAGGCGGCCGAACTGCTCGGGCTGCACCGCAGCACGCTGGCCGTCACCCGGCGCCGCGCCCACGGCCGGCTGCGCGCCGTCCTCCAGCGGGAACGCGAGCGCGACTGCGAACGCGAACACGGCCGTGAGGGGGAGCGCAGCCGCGAACGGGGGTGCGAACGGGGCGACCGGGCTCGGCGGCGGAGCCCCGGGCGCGGCATCGGGTGCGACCGCCGCTCCGACGCACCGAGCTGACGGCAAGTCAGCTGATGCGCCGCCCGGGCCCGTACGCTGCGAATCGTGATCACGTACGAGGACGGCCGCCTGCGTGCCCTGGCCGAGGACGGCCGCTGGCCCGAACTGCTCGCCGCCTACCGGCAGGGCCGGGCAGCAGCCGTGGCGGAGGCGGGGGAGGAGGCTGCCGCCGGCCTGACCGCGCCGCTCGGGCATCTGATCGCCTACGCGGCGCCGCCCGAGCTGGCCGTCCGGCTGTTCGACCGGGACGGCGGCGCGGGGACGGCCGCCGGGGTGGCCGACCACGACGCCGGTCCGCTGTGGGAGGTGCT
>NZ_MSJQ01000384.1 GCF_014596515.1 Streptomyces sp. CBMA156 | reverse complement strand
CCGCCCGCCGCGCCCGGCGCGCGGCAGCGAGCGCAGGAACCGGACCGCCTCGGCGGCGGGCAGCTCGGCGCGCAGCTCGAAGCCGGCCGCGACCACCTGGGTCTCGGCGAATCCGCGCAGCCAGCGGTCCGGCAGCGGCACCTTCTTCTCGACCAGCGGGCCGTCGAAGGTGGTGACCTCCAGCGCGTCCGGCCCCACCGCGAGGTGCAGCGGATCGGCCGGGCCGATCCTGGTCAGCGCCTCGCGCAGCGGGTTGTTGACGTCCACGTTGGTGGTGCCGTGGCCGATCTCGTCCCCGTCGAGCCCGGCCCGGAGCACGTCGAGCCTGGCGTAGACGCCGCAGCAGCCCGAGAAGGACTCGAAGCGCAGCCGGTCCCCGTTGGCGGTGACCACCGGGTCGAGCGAGGCGCGCAGCTGCGGCTGGTAGTAGCGCGCGGCGGCGACGTCGGCGACCGCGAGCAGCGCGGCGGCGGCCGGCGCCGGATCGGCCAGGAAGCCCGCGAAGAAGCGCGGGTTGGCGGCGGCGCCGAGCGGGGTCGCGCCTCCGGAGGTGGCCAGGTCGAGGTGCCGGCCGTCGGCGCCGTCCAGGACGGCCGACGGGCGCAGATAGGCATACGCGTGTGCGGATTGCGTCATGCCGGGCACGCTAGGTGAGAGGTCTGACACATCCGCGGGGACGGCCCCGGACTGGAACACGTTCCATCTCGTGGGACGGCCGGCGGCGAGGGCGTTACCCAGGTCACACCACCGGACGGTTGGCTTCTGCCACTATGGCTTCGTGACCGACCTGACCGACCTGACCGAACCGCGCGCCCGGGCCGAACGGGCCGCCCGCCCGGCCTCCCCGTTCGCCGAGCTGCTGGAGCTGGAGCGGCTGGACGAGAACACGTTCCGGGGCTTCTGCCACGCCGGTGCCCCGATGCGCGCCTTCGGCGGCCACGTCGCCGCGCAGGCGCTCGTCGCCGCCGGGCGCACCTGCGAGGAACGGCGCTCGGTGCACTCGTTGCACGGCTACTTCCTGCTCCCCGGCTCCCCGTCCCGCCCGATCGACTACGTGGTCGAGCGGGTCCGCGAGGGCATGTCGTACGCCACCCGCCGGGTGACGGCGCTCCAGCTGGGGAACGAGATCTTCACCCTCTCGGCCTCCTTCAAGCACTCCGAGCCGACCGCCGACCGCCGGCGCGAGATGCCGCCGGTGCCAGGACCGGACTCGCTGCCCGACCCCGTCTCCCAGGGGCCCGAGCAGGTCCGCCGGGCGATCGCCGAGACCGGCGGCTTCCGCGACCTCGACGTGCGGTTCGTCCCGCCGGACGCCCCTGGCCTGCCGCCGGCAGTCCCCGGCCTGCTCCGGCAGTTCGTCTGGATGCGCACCGCCTCCCCGCTGCCGGACGGCGACCCGCTGCTGCACGCCGGCGCGCTCGCCTACCTGTCCGACCTCACCCTGGCCTCCACGGCCGGGCTGGACGTGCAGCCGAACTTCTTCCAGCGCACCGAACCGCCCCGGCTGCTGATGGCCTCGCTGGACCACGCGATGTGGTTCCACCGCCCGTTCCGGGCCGACGAGTGGCTGCTGTTCGCCCAGCGCAGCCCGTCCTCCTCGGACGGCCGGGGCCTGGCGCACGGCGAGTTCTACGACCTGAACGGCCGGCTGGTCGCCTCCGCCGTCCAGGAGGCGCTGATCCGCGACCAGCCGTGACACCCGGCCGCACGCCCCGGTCGCGGGGCCCCTGCGCCCCGGTGGCCCCCGGACGAACGGAAGGGGGACGGTCGGCGTCATACTCCTGAGCGGCCCCGGCCCGTATCATGGTGCGGGTGACCAAGGTTGACCTGTCACCACGGCCGGTGGAGGCGATGTCTCCGCGTCAGCTCGAACGCCGCGAAAGCCTGATCGCGGCTGCGCTCGCCCTGGTGAACGAGATCGGCGTCGAGCGGATGCAGATGAAGCAGGTCTGCGAGCGGTCCGGAGTCGCCCTGGGGACGGCGTACCGCTACTTCTCCTCCAAGGACCACCTGCTGGCGGCGGCGATCGCCGAGTGGCACCGCCTGCTGCTGGCCGACCTGGTGGCCGAGCTGCGCGGGCCGCGGGCCGGGCTGGGGGCCACCGACCGGGCGGTCCGGTTCGTGCGGGGAGGGATGCGGGCCTACCAGCGGCAGCCCGAACTCGCCCGGCTGCGGGTGGCCGTGGCCGCCTCCACCGATCCGTTCGCCAGCGAGGCGCTGCAAGGCATGGCCCGGGCCGACAGCACCGCCCTGCAAGCGGTGACGACCGAGGTGCCGGCCGCCGCGAGCGACCTGGTGCGGCACATCGTCGCCCACGCCTGGCAGGGCGAGCTGACCGCCTGGGTGACCGGCCGCACCACCCTCGGGGACGCCCGGCGGCGGCTGGAGGACGTGGTGCGGCTGGTGCTGAACCCGTACGAGACGCGTTACCCGGCCCCGTACGAGGTCCAGTCCACGGGGTGAACCCGCGCCGGTCCGCCCGCCGGCTCAGACCACCGTCACCGGGTGGGCCACCACCGCGCCGAACAGGTAGCCCTCCCGGTTGAACACCGCCCGCTCGGGCTGGGTGTTGCCCCGGCGGTCCGTCGCGCGGGCGCGCAGCTCGTACCGGCCGGGCCGCTCGGGGCGCCAGTCGACGGTCCAGCGCGTCCAGCCGTCGGCCCGCGGCTCGTCGCGCAGTTCGGCGCGCCGCCAGGTCCGGCCCCCGTCGGTGCTCACCTCGACCCGGCGCACCGCCGCCGTTCCCGACCACGAGCGCCCGTGCAGCCGGTGCTCGCGGTCGGCCGCCAGCCGCGTGCCCGCGGCCAGCTCGAAGGCGCTCTTGACCACCTGGGTGGTGAGCGGGTCGCTGCCGCCGGCCGGGTAGTCCGGGCCGAACATCCGGTAGAACACGGTGTTCCACGGCGAGTGCAGCGGATGGTCGGCGACCTCGATGCCGCCCACCCACTTGATCGAGGCGATGCCCACCCAGCCCGGCACCACCAGCCTGACCGGGGCTCCGTGGTCGGGGGTCAGCGGCTCGCCGTTCATCTCGTACGCGAGCAGCACGTCGTCCAGCGCCTTGGCGATCGGCAGCGGGCGGCGCACCGGGCCGTAGTTGACGCCGCCCGAGACGAAGTCCGGGTCCAGGCCGGTGGGCAGCACGTCCACCGCCGCCGCGGTCAGCCCGGCGGCCCGCAGCACCTCGGCCAGCCGGACGCCCCGCCAGCTCGCCGAGCCGACGCCGCCGAGCGCCCACGGCGTGCCGGGGACGGGCTGGTTCTGCTGCCCGGGGAAGTAGCTGCGGCCGTTGCCCGCGCACTCGATCAGCGCGCTGATCCGGGTGGACGGCAGCTCCCGCAGGTCGTCCAGGCCGAACTCGACCGGGCTCCCGGCCGTCGGGGCGCCGCGCAGGGCGCTGCCGAACAGCTTGAGGCTCCACGTCTCGGGGTCGATCAGCGGAGTGCTGGTGTGATTGCGGACGAAGAACCGTTCCACCGGCACGTGGCGGCCGACGGCGGCGGAGCCGTCGGCGTCGCGGAAGGCGTCCCAGCGCGTCTCCGCGTTGGTGCCGTGCGGCACGAACCACTCGGCGGGCAGCGGCTTGACGACTCCGGGCACCGGCCCGGGCACCTGCGCGGCGGCCACTGGGACCGGAGCCGGGGCGGCCGGCACCTCCCCGGCCGCCGCCGGGACCGGAGCGAGCACCGGGGCGGCGGACAGCGGCGCGGCGAACACCCCGGCGGCGGAGACCATCCGCACCACCGTCCGGCGGTCCACGCCGTCGGCGTGGGCGGTGTCCCGGGCGGCTCGCTTCGGGCCTGCTTCGTTCGAGGTGCGGACCTCGTCGTCCATGAACGGCGTTCCTTCCGTTTCTGCGTGGGCGGTTCGGCGGTGCGCGCGGCCACGGACGGGAGCCCGAACGCTGCCCCGGCCGGGCCGCTCACCCCCGACATGACCTTGTCATCGGTGTGTACTCCTACCGTTCCCGCTGTCGGCGAAACCCCGGCCCGCGCAGGAGCGACCCGCGTCACCCGCCCCGCCGCCGCGGACGGGGAGGGCCCGGACACCCGCCCGCCCCGCCGAACTCACCGGCGGGCAACCGCCGGTGATCGAGGCCCCGCCCGAACTGCGCGACACACCAGCGGAGTTCCTCGCCGTCCGGGCCGGGCTACGGGCAGGGAGCAGCGCCAGAGTCCGCGGCCCGACCCGGAGAACGCCCAGGGGAACGGCCCGGGGACGCGACCCGGGCACGACTCCGGCGAGGAGCGAGCGGCCTGACGGGACGTAGGTCCCGACCCGCACTTCCCCGGCGCGCCGTCCCGCCGCTCGCGGAGCGAACTGGACATAGTGCGACATACAGCTTGAATCCGAGCACGCCGAGCGTGCCGAGCACGTCGAGGGGTCCGCCTGATGAGCAGCCAGCCGCCGCAACCCGACCAGCCCGAGAAGGAGCCCGACGAACCCGCCGCGACCCTTCCGGCCGACCGGGCGGTGTTCGGCATCGGCGCCGCCCTGGTGCTGGCCGTGGTCGCCTGGGGCGTCTTCGCCGAGGACTCGCTCGGCCGCACCTCCGACACCGCGCTCGGCTGGGTGCTGCACAACTTCGGCTGGCTCTTCGTGGTGGCCGCCGACGTCTTCCTCGTGCTCAGCGTGCTGCTCGCGTTCAGCCGCTTCGGCCGGATCCGGCTCGGCCGCGACGACGACGAGCCCGAGTTCTCCACCCTCGCCTGGATCGCCATGATGTTCAGCGCCGGCATGGGCATCGGCCTGATGTTCTACGGCGTCGGCGAGCCGCTCCAGCTCTTCGCCACCCCGCAGCCGGGCTCCGGTCTGGAGCCGCAGAGCGCGGCCGCCGCCCAGCAGGCCCTGGAGTTCTCGCTCTTCCACTGGACCCTGCACCCGTGGGCGATCTACGCGGTCGGCGGCCTGGCCCTGGCCTACACCACCTTCCGCAAGGGCCGGGGCAACCGGATCTCGGCCGCCTTCGTCCCGCTGATCGGACAGCGCGGTGCCGACGGCTGGGCCGGGCGGACGATCGACCTGCTGGCCGTGTTCGCCACCGTCTTCGGCTCGGCGACCAGCCTCGGCCTCGGCGCGCTCCAGGTCGCCGACGGGCTCGGCTACATCTCCTCCGTCCGCAACACCCAGAACGCCCAGCTGATCATCATCGCCTCGCTGACCGCCGCGTTCGTGGTCTCCGCGTTCTCCGGGGTGCACAAGGGCGTGAAGTGGCTCTCCACCGCGAACGTCGTGCTGGCCTCGCTGATCATGCTCTTCGTCTTCGTGTTCGGCCCGACGGTCTTCGCGCTGGACGCGATCCCCTCCTCGGTCGGCGGCTACCTCTCCGACCTGCTCGGGATGTCCACCCAGACCGGTGCCTTCACCGACGAGAGCTGGCTCGGCTCCTGGACGATCTTCTACTGGGCCTGGTGGCTCTCCTGGGCGCCCTTCGTCGGCACCTTCATCGCGCGGATCTCGCGCGGCCGCACCATCCGGCAGTTCCTGCTCGGCGTGCTGCTGGTGCCCAGCGGGGCGACGGTCATCTGGTTCTGCGTCATGGGCGGCACGGCGATCCGGCTGGTCACCACCGGCGCGGCCGACCTGGTCTCGACCATCCCGCAGGGCCCGGAGGCCTCGCTGTTCGAGATGCTGCGCTCGCTGCCGCTCGGCTCGGTGACCAGCGTGGTCGCGGTGCTTCTGGTGATGACCTTCTTCATCACCAGCGCCGACTCCGCCTCCCTGGTCCTCGGCTCGCTCTCCAGCCGCGGCTCGCTGCACCCCCGCACCTGGCTGGTGGTGGTCTGGGGCGTGCTGATGGGCGGGGTCGCGGCGGCCCTGCTGCTGGCCGGCGGGCTCACCGCGCTCCAGAACGCGACGATCCTGGTCGCACTGCCCTTCGTCGTGGTGATGCTGCTGCTGTGCGTCTCCCTGGTGAAGGAGCTCCGCGAGGACCCGGCCGCCGCCCCCTCCCGCCTCCACCCGCAGCACGGCCTGCGGGACGCCGTCCGGACGGCCGTCGGCGACCCGGACGCACGCCGCTGACCAGCGCGTACGCCCCGCCCGGGGACGGGTGGGGCGTATGCGGCCAACCGACGTCCAACCCCCGCCCGGACTTCACCCGTGCGTACCGACCGTTCACGCCGCCCTGGGACTCTCCCTGTCATGAACGCCAACCCTCAGGCGCCCTACCAGGACCCGCGCTTCCCCCTGCCCCAACGGCACCGGCGGCTCCTCGCCGTCACCGCCGTCCTCGCCTCCATCGCCCTCGGCACCCTGGGCGTCGGCGCCACCGTGGAAACCGTCGAACACGGCCCCCTCGCCAGCGTCTCCGCCCGCAAGTAACACCCGCCCCACCTGGCACCGCGATCCCCACCCCGGACGCGGTGCTTCTTGCTTTCCCGGCCGACCAGCCCGGCCGACCAGCCCGGCCGGGCCTGCCCGCGCGCGGGGCCGCCCCCGCTACGGGCGGGGGCCGGCCGGGGGCGGGATCAACAGGGCGGGGCGGGAGTGGCGGCCGGAGCCGGGGGTGGGGTGGAGGTCGGGGGCCGGGGCGTAGCGGGCGGCCGGGGGGCGGAGGCGCCAGGCCGGCGGGCGGGTGGGGTGCGGGGTGGGGGTCATCAGGGCGAGGCGGTGGAGCAGGTCGAGGGCGTCGCGCCGCAGGGCGGTGCGGTCGGCGAGGTAGCGGGCGGGGAGGCCGTACTCGTCCGCGATGTCGCCGAGGACCCCGTCTATCAGCGCGTCCGGGATCGGGACGTCGCCGGCGACCGCCTCCCCTGGCAGCGGGCGGACCTCCTCGACCAGCCGCTCGACCAGCAGCAGCGCGGCCTGGGCGAGGGTGCTCACGCCGGGGAGGGCGAGGTCGGTGAGTTCGGCGGCCGGGTCGAGCAGGGCGACGCCCTCGGCCCGCAGTTCGGCCTCCAGGCCGAGGAACTCGGCGACCGCCGCCGGGTCGCGGAGCCGGTGCTCGTGCAGCCAGGCCCGGTGGTCCTCGGGAAGGTCGGCGGCCAGGACGGCGGGCGTCTCGGCCAGCAGGCGGCGGACGGCGGTGGCAGGTTCGGCCTCGGCGGCACGGCGGATCAGGTCGGCGGCGTCGTCGGCGAGGGCGGGCGGGCCGGCCGGGACGGCGCGGGCCAGTTCGCGGTCCACAGTCAGGACGAAGGAGTCGTCGGCCGGGTCGGCGGGCAGCTCGCCGAGCACCTGCCAGTCGGCCAGCGCGGCCAGCGCCATAGCCAGGTCGGCCGGTTCGGCGGTGAGTTCGGGGGCGGCGGCGCGCATCGCGTCGAGCAGCCTCCGGTAGCCGAGCTTCTCCGGAGAGTCGACCAACAGGGCCAGCGCGAGGGCGAGTTGGGCGTACCCGGCCGGGGTGAACGGCGCCCCGGTAGCGGGGTGTTCGAGGCGGCGGGCGGCATCGGGGCCGAGGCCGGCCTTGCAGAGCCTGGCGTGCCAGGGGCCGACCACGAGGCGGTAGCCGAGCAGGGCGTCGAAGCGCTCGGCGAGCCAGTCGCGGTGACGGCGGATCAACGGGAAGCCGTCGGCGTGCGGGCCGGAGGCGGTGACCAGCGGATGGGCGAGCAACAGCCGGGCGGCGATGCGGCGTTCGGCGGCCGGGAGTTCCCCGCCGGAACGGTCCGGCGTGACCACGGGGAGCGGCGCCACCCTCGCGCCCTCGGGCCTGCGGTGCCGTCCCGGCCCGCCCGGCTTGGCACCTGACCGGACAACGGGCAGCGCGGCGTCGTCGCGCCGGGCGCGGCGCAGACCGCCCTCACCGCGGTCCTCGCGGGAGCGTACGGGCGCGGCGCAGTGCGCGGTGGGGCCGTGCCACCAGCTGACGCCGGGATCGGCGGCCGGCTCGGCGGCGGCGCCGAGGTGGCGGGCGGGGTAGAGGCCGAAGGAGGCGGTGCAGAGGTCGTCGGCGGTGCCGGGGGTGGCGGCGGCGAACCAGTGGGCCAGCCGCAGCAGCCCCGGGTCGGGCGAGAGCATCAGATCGGCGGCCGGAGCGTCCGGTGCCTGCGCGTCGTCAGCACCGCCCCCCGCAGCCTTCCCAGGTGCCCTGTCAGCGGGACCGGCTCCGCGTACGGCGAGGACGGCGGCGGCGGTTCCCCGTCCTGCCCCGCCCGTTCGTCCGTCCGGCCTGCCGGCGGCCACCCGGGTGGCGCCGACCGCGTAGTCCTGCTGATCCATGTCGGGGTCCAGCCTAGACGGTGCCCGGGTCACCCGACGGCAGCAACCGCCCTCCCGCGGAACTCTCCGCAAGAGCCCTCGAAGCGGCCGCCCGCCCTCCGTTCACCAACCGCCCCGTCATCCACCGTGCCCCACCGGGGTTACGCACCGGTAACCGACCCTTCCGCCGCCGGTCCGGCTCCCTTAAGGTCGATCGGGACCGACGCGACGACGGAGAGGCCCATGAGCGAGCGCAGCGAGGGAATCATCGAGAGGTGCGGGTGGGCGGATGCCCCTGCCGGGCACGGCGAGGCGGGCGCATGAGCGTCCGGACCACCACCCGGGCCGTCCTCGGGGCGCGGCTGCGCTCGGCCACCGGCCTGCTGGGCGGCTTCGCGGCCACCTCGGCGGCGCACCTGGGTGCGATCGTCTCGGGCGCCCCGGTGCTCCAGAACGCCACCAAGCCCGCCCTGATGCCGCTGCTGGCCGCGCACAGCGTGGCGGCGGCCAGGACGGCCGAGCGGGAGGCGCCGAAACTGCTGGCGCCGGCGCTGCTGCTGAGCGCGGGCGGGGACGTACTGCTCCAGCTGAGGAACGACACCGCGTTCCTCGCCGGCATGGGCTCGTTCGCGGCGGCGCACGTCTGCTACGTGACGATGTTCGTCCGGCGCGGCGCGCTCACCGACCGCCGCCGGGCCCTGGTGGTCGCGGCCGCGTACGCGACGGCCTGGGCGGCCCTGGTCGGGCAGCTCTGGCCGGACCTCGGGGACCTGCGCGTCCCGGTGGCCGGCTACAGCCTGCTGCTCGCCTCGACGGCCGTCACCTCGGCCGGACTGGGCTGGCGGACCGGGCTGGGCGGGGCGCTGTTCCTGCTCTCCGACACGCTGATCGCCACCCAGCTGGCGAAGTGGCGGGAGCTGCCCGGCCACCAGTTCTGGATCATGGCGACGTACGTGCTGGCCCAGTACCTGCTGGCCGACGGCACCCTGCGGGACCAGGCGCGCGAGGAACGGACGGAGCCGCGGACCGCCTGACGCAGCACCGCGCCGCCGGTCCGATCGGGTCCGGCGGCGCGGCACGGGAGCGTGCGGGCGGTGAGGCCGTCAGACACCGCGCCGCCGCAGCAGCCAGAAGCCGCCGACCCCGCCCACGACCAGCGCGAGGCCTCCGGCCAGCTCCGCCGGGCTGCTCGCGACCGAGCCGCCGAGGCCGGTCTGCACGGAGCCGTGCGGGGCGACCTGCTGGCTGCCCGCGCCTGACTGTCCGAGTGAGCCGGCCCACTCACCCGCGGCCTGGCCCCAGTCGCCGAGGCCTTTGTCGGCACCCTTGTCGGCACCCTTGTCGGCGCCCCTGTCGGGGGTGGTGGCGGCCACGGTGGTGACCGTGACGCTGGTGGCGAAGGCCCCGCCGTCCGGGCAGGAGCCGTCGACCTTGCTGTCCCCGGCGTGCTGGCCGGCCAGCCGGGCGGACCCGGTGTGCTTGCCGTCGGGGCCCAGGGTGAGGGTCGCCGGACCGCCCTCGAAGGCGGCGGAACGGGCGGTGATGGTCTTGGCGTCGGGCTTGTCCGACTTCTCGCAGGAGACCGTGACCGTCACGGTCTGGCCCGGTGCGGCCTGGGACGGGCTGACCGAGGCCGCGCCGTCCCTGGCGGATGCGAGGGGGGCCGTCAGGCCGGTCAGCGCCGTCGCGCCGATCAGGGCGGCGGCGGCCGTACGCATGGGGCGCATGCCGGAACCTCCGGGATTCTCGGGCGCAGCCGGGGGACTCCCATGTCCACGTGTTCGATCGACTGCACCCGGTCACTCACCGACAGTAGGCACCCGCTCGGCACCCGGCCAGCGCTCACGACCGTTCGGGTTACGGCCCGTGACCCGGCGTGATTCACGCCGGGCGGCTCACAGGTCGAGGTCGACCACGACCGGCGCGTGGTCCGAGGTGCCCTTGCCCTTGCGGGCCTCGCGGTCCACGTAGCTGTCGGTGACGGCGTCGGCGAAGGGCTTGTTGGCGTAGGTGAGGTCGATCCGCATGCCACGGTTCTTCGGGAAGGCCAGCTGGCGGTAGTCCCAGTAGGTGTAGGGGCGGTCGTACTTGAGCGGGCGGGGCACCACGTCCTGGAGGCCGATCTCGCCGAGGGCCGTCAGTGCGGCGCGCTCGACCGGGGTGACGTGGGTGAGGCCCTCGAAGGCGGCGGCGTCGAAGACGTCCTCGTCGGTCGGGGCGATGTTGAAGTCCCCCAGGACGGCGAACGGGCGGGAGCCGGCGGCGTCCTCGGTGGCGGCCTCGCGCAGTGCCTTCAGCCACTCCAGCTTGTACTGGTAGTGCGGGTGGCCGACCTCGCGGCCGTTGGGCACGTAGACCGACCAGACCCGGACCGGGCCGCAGGTGGCGGCGACGGCACGCGGTTCGAGCTCGGGCAGCAGGGCGCCGTCGGCGAGGTAGCCGGGCTGGCCGGGGAGGTCCCGCACGACGTCGTCCAGACCGAGCCGGGAGACGATCGCGACGCCGTTCCAGCGGCCGTTGCCGTGCGCGGCCGTCTCGTAGCCGAGCTCGCGGACCGCCTCGTGCGGGAAGGCGTCGGCCGCGCACTTGAGCTCCTGGAGGCAGAGCACGTCGGGCTTGGCGCTCTCCAGCCACTCCAGGAGCTTGGGCAGCCGGGCGGTGACGGAGTTGATGTTCCAGGTGGCGATGCGGACGGTCACGGCGGGCGGCCTTCCCGGTGGTTCGGTGCGGACGGGCAAACGGAAGGGGTGGGCCTCCCTCGCGAGGGAGGCCCACCCCGAACATACCGTCCGGCACCGACAGGCCGGTCCGATCAGGGCGCGGGCCTGACCACCGCGGCCGAGCCGCCGCCGCGCCGCACCGGTTCGGCCGCGGCCACCCAGCGCCCGTCCGGCAGCCGCTCCACACCGGTGGCGGCGCCGATCTCGCCGCCGTCGGCGAAGGCGTGCCCGAGGCCCTCCAGCGCGGCCCGCTCGGGCAGCGCCAGGAAGGCGGGCTCGGCCTGGGTCACCGCGGTGTTGCGCTGGCTGGCGCGCGGCGCGGCGATGGCCTGCTCCAGGCTCAGGCCCCGGTCGAGCCGGCCGAGCAGCACCTGGAGGGTGGTGGTGATGATGGTCGCGCCGCCGGGGCTGCCGGTGGCGAGCAGCGGCTCGCCGTCGCGCAGCACGATGGTCGGGGAGATCGAGGAGCGCGGCCGCTTGCCCGGGCCCGGCAGGTTGGGGTCGGGGACGCCGGGGGCGAGCGGGGCGAAGTTGAAGTCCGTCAGCTCGTTGTTGAGCAGGAAGCCCCGGCCCGGGACGGTGATGCCGCTGCCGCCGGTCTGCTCGATGGTGAGCGTGTAGGAGACGATGTTGCCCCAGCGGTCGGCGACCGTGAGGTGGGTGGTGTTGGGGCCCTCGTACGACTCGCCGACGGCCTGGCCGGTGTCGGCGCAGGGCGCCGGGTGGCGCGGGTCGCCGGGGGCGAGCGGGCTGGTGAGCGCGTGGTCGGGGCTGATCAGGCAGGCCCGGGAGGCGGCGTAGCGCTCGGAGAGCAGCTGCCTGGTGGGGACGTCGTTGAAGGCCGGGTCGCCGACCCAGCGGTTGCGGTCGGCGAAGGAGATCCGGGAGGCCTCCAGGAAGTGGTGGTAGTACTGGGTGCTGCTGTACGCCGGGACGTCGCCGCCGTCCTCCAGGATGTTGAGGGCCTCGCCGATGGTGGTCCCGCCGGAGCTGGAGGGGGCGATCCCGTAGACGTCGTAGGCGCCGTGGGAGACGTGGGTGGGCGCCTGGTCGCGGACCCGGTAGTCGGCGAGGTCGGTGGTGTCGACCTTGCCGGGGCGGGCGTTGCGGCCGGAGGCCGGGTCGACCGGCGGGTGCTGCACGGTGTTGGCGATGTCCCCGGCCAACTCGCCCTGGTAGAAGGCCTTGACGCCGTCCTTGGCGAGCAGCCGGTAGGTGGCGGCGAGGTCGGGGTTGCGCAGCACGCTGCCGACCTCGGGGGGCTTGCCGTTCGGCAGGAAGATCCCCGCGGTGGCCGGGAAGTCCTTGAACCGGGCGTAGTTGTCGGCGGTCTGCTTGTGGAAGGTGCCGTCCACGACGAAGCCGCGCTCGGCGATCCGTTCGGCCGGTTCGAGGTTCCGGGCGAGGGAGCGGCTGCCCCAGTGGCGCAGGGCGGCGTCCCAGGTGGCGGGGGTGCCGGGGACGCCGACGGACAGACCACTGGTGACGGCGTCGGCGAAGGCCAGCGGCTTGCCGTCCTCCAGGAACAGCCCGGTGTCCGCGGTGCGGCCCGCGGTCTCACGGCCGTCGATGGTGTGCACCCGGCCGGTGGCGTGGTCGTAGTAGACGAAGTACCCGCCGCCACCGACGCCGGAGGAGTACGGCTCGGTGACCCCGAGGGCCGCGGCGGCGGCGACGGCGGCGTCCACCGCGTTGCCGCCGTCGCGCAGCACCTCGATCCCGGCGGCGGTGGCGTCGGCGTCCACGGTGGCCACCGCTCCGCCCCAGCCCACCGCCTCGGGCACCTTCGACGGCGGGGCCGCGGCCCCGGCCGGCCCGACACTGGACCAGACCAGCGCGGTGGCGAGCAGCAGCGGTGGTGCGAGACGGGCCGGTGCCCTCATCCGAGTTCCTCCTGAGTCGACGTCAACTCAGTTGTTCCACAGGAGAGATGATCCGACAACCACCCCGCGCTGCTACCAACCGGTAGTTGACGGATCGGAGGAGTCGGGACCTCGGGGAGACCGAGGCCCCGAGGTCACGTTCCGGAGTCGATTCCCGACGTGCGCGATCATCTCCTTATGTGATCCATATACGGTGAGCGGGTTCACCACGAACCAATCACAAGAAGGGCGCAGCTCCTCCGTGCATCCGCCGCCTCCCCCGCCCCTGCCGCCCCAGCTGCCGGCGACTCCCCCGCACCGCCCCTGGTGGCAGCACCGGGCGGTGCACGCCGCCAGCTTCCTGGTCTTCCCGTTCGCGGCCTTCGCGATCGCCTGGAGCTGGCCCAGGCCGCGCTGGCGCAAGATCACCAGCACCGTGGTGGCGGCGTTCTGCAGCCTGGTGTGGATCGGCGCGGTCATCAACCCCAAGCCCGCCGACCAGACCCCCGCGCCGGCCCCGGTGGTGGCCACGGTGAGCCCGTCCGCCACCGAGACGCCGTCGGCGAGCCCGACGCCCACGCCGGAAGCGACGCCGGATCCGACGCCGACGCAGCCGCCAGGACCCGCCGAGACCCCGGCGGCCACACCAGTCCCGGAACCGCCCGCGCCGGCCCAGGCGCCGCCGACCCACGCCGAACAGCCCGCTCCGGCAGCGCCCCGGCCCACCGCGCCGGCCGCCACGCACCCCGCCGGTTCGGGGACCGGCGGTTCGAGCACCGGAGGCTCCGGCACCACCGGTTCGGGCTCCGGAGGCTCGGGCACCACCGGCTCGGGCACCACCGGCTCGGGCACCGGTGACGGCAGCGGCTCGACGTCGGGTGGCTCCGGCTCGGGGGGCTCGACCTCCGGAGGTTCGACCTCGGGTGGCAGCGGTTCGGGAAGCTCCACGTCCGGCGGGTCCGGCTCGGGTGCCTCCGGCTCGGGCGGCGGCTCCGCCGGAACGGTCCACCCGGGCTCCTTCTGCTCACCGGCCGGCGCGACCGGCGTGACCAGCAAGGGCACCCCGATGGTCTGCGGCCCCGGCAGCGACGGCCGCGACCGCTGGAAGTCGGCCGGCTGACCCGGCGCGACAAGGCCCCGGAATGGGAACAGCCGACAGCGAACAGCTTTCAGCGAACAGATGATGAAATCTGTTCGCTGAAAGCTGTCAGCTGTCGGCTGTTCGTTTCCCCGCGCATTCCGCAGGAGCCCGAGCCCCCGGGCCCCGCTACAGCGCGCTGCGCTCCACCCGGCGCCGCTTGATCGTCCGGAAGCGCCGCGCCACCTGCCGGGCCAGGTCGGCCGCGCCGACCAGGCCGGCCTCGTTGCCGAGAGCGGCGTGCACGATGCTGGCCTCCGGGCGGAAGCCGCGCCCGGTGAGGGTCCGGCGGAAGGTGTCCCTGGCCGGCCCGAGCAGCAGGTCGCCCGCCTCCGAGACCCCACCGCCGATGACGAACCGGCCCGGGTCCAGCGCGGCGGCCAGGTTGGCGATGCCGACGCCGAGCCAGGTGCCGACCTCGTACAGCAGCTCGGTGGCGGTCGGGTCGCCGTCCTGGGCGGCCTCGGTGACGAGCGGCCCCGTGATGCCCTCGACCGCGCCACCCGCCCGGGACAGCAGCTGCTGCACCACCGGCGACTCCTCCGCGACCAGTTCGCGCGCGTCGCGCACCAGCGCGTTGCCGGAGGAGTACTGCTCCCAGCAGCCGCGGTTGCCGCACGGGCAGCGATGCCCGCCGGGCACCACCTGCATGTGCCCGAACTCGCCCGCCAGGCCGTACTTGCCGCGGTCCACGTAGCCGTCCCTGACCACCGCGCCGCCGATGCCGGTGCCCAGGGTGAGCATCACCATGTGGTCCTCGCCGCGCCCGGCGCCGAAGCGCCACTCGGCCCAGGCGGCCGCGTTGGCGTCGTTCTCCACGATCACCGGGAACCGCAGCCGCTCACTGAGCGCCTCCTGGAGCGGCTCGTTGCGCCAGTTGAGGTGCGGGGCGAACAGCACCCTGGAACGCTCGGCGTCCACCCAGCCGGCCGCGCCGATGCCCACGGCGTGCACGTCGTGCCGGTCGGCGAGCTGGAGCACCAGCTCGACGATGACGTCCTCGACCACCTTGGCGCTCTTGCTCTTGTGCGGCGTGTCGGTGCGCAGCTTCTCCAGCACCGTGCCCTCGCCGTCCACCACCCCGGCGACCACCTTGGTGCCGCCGATGTCGACGCCGATCGTGGGCAGTCGCAGTATCCCGGCGGGCAGCGCGCGACGGCGGCGCTCGGCGCGCGGGCCGAGGCCGAGCAGGGTGGGCAGGACGGGCGGCCTGGTGCTGCCCTGGGAGCTCGTCACGGCTTCGGACGCTCCTCACGGGGATCTGGATCGACGGGGTCGGGATCAACGCGGTCGGGATCAACGCGGTCGGGACCACTGGCCTCGGGCACGGAGGGCCGGGCCAGCTCGTGCGAGAGCTCGGCGAGGTCGGAGCCGCCCGCCATCTCGGTGGTGAGCTGCTCCAGCCCGATCTCGGCCCGCGGATGGCTGCCCGCCATCCGGCCGCGCTTGAGCAGGGTGAAGTGGTCGCCGACCAGGTACGCGTGGTGCGGGTTGTGGGTGATCAGCACGACCCCGAGCCCGGCGTCGCGGGCGGCGGTGACGTACTTGAGGACCACCCCGGACTGCTTGACGCCGAGCGCGGCGGTGGGCTCGTCCAGGATCAGCACCTTGGCGCCGAAGTGCACCGCGCGGGCGATCGCCACGCACTGGCGCTGCCCGCCGGAGAGGGTGCCGATCGGCCGGTCGACGTCGGGCAGGTCGATGCCCATCTTCGCGAGCGCCTCGCGGGTGGTGGCGCGCATGCCGTCGGCGTCCAGCCGCAGGCCGCCCCAGCGGCGGGTGCCGCGCTCGGAGCCGAGGAAGAAGTTGCGCCACACCGGCATCAGTGGGACGACCGCGAGGTCCTGGTAGACGGTGGCGATGCCCCGGTCCAGGGCCTGGCGCGGGGAGTCGAGCCGGACCTCCTCGCCGGCCACGGTGTAGCGGCCCTCGTCGTGCCGGTGCAGCCCCGCGATGATCTTGATCAGGGTGGACTTTCCGGCACCGTTGTCGCCGAGCACGCAGCTGATCTCGCCGGCCCGCAGGGTCAGTGAGACGTCCTGGAGCGCCCGGACGGTGCCGTAGCTCTTGCCGACGCCTTCGAGGGCGAGCAGTTCGGTGCCCGCCGGTTCGGTGCCCGTCGAAAACTCGGTGCTCATCGCGGCCCCCGTTCGGCCCGGCGCTTGACGTAGGCGTTCAGCAGCGCGGCCAGCAGCAGCATCGCACCGAGGAAGAACTTGAACCAGTCCGGGTTCCACTGGGCGTAGATGATCCCCTTGCTGACCATGCCGAAGATCAGCGCGCCGAGCGCCGAGCCGGCCACCGAGCCGTAGCCGCCGGTGATCAGGCAGCCGCCGATGACGGCCGCGACGATGTAGATCAGCTCGTTGCCGACGCCCTCGCCGGACTGCACGGTGTCGAAGGAGAACAGCAGGTGCTGGCCGAGCACCCAGGCGCCGAAGCCGACGCCCAGGTAGAGCAGGGTCTTCGTCCGGGCGACCGGCACGCCGACCGCGCGGGCCGCGTCCGCGTCACCGCCGACCGCGAAGATCCAGTTGCCGAAGCGGGTGCGCAGCAGCACCCAGCTGCCGACCACGAGCAGGCCGAGCCACCACCAGACGGTGGCCTTGACCGTCAGCCCGCCGATGTTCACCTCGGAGGCGAACAGCCAGCGGCAGGCGGCGAAGCCCTCCATGTCGGCGATCGACTTGGTGGAGACGGTGCCGGAGATCGCCTTGGTGACGCCCAGGTTGGCGCCGGTCAGCATCAGGAAGGTGCCGAGCGTGACGATGAAGCTGGGCAGCTTGGTGCGGCCGAGCATCCAGCCGTTGAACCAGCCGATCGCCAGCGTGGTCGCCAGCGAGACCAGCACGCCGACCCAGGTCACCGCGGTGAGCTGGTACGAGACCATCGAGGAGGTCAGCGCGGCGGTGGTGACCAGCACGCCGGCCGAGAGGTCGAACTCGCCGCCGATCATCAGCAGCGAGACCGGCACCGCCATGATCCCGATGGTGGAGGCCGCGTACAGCACGGTGCCCAGCGAGGAGACCCGCAGGAAGGGCTCGGCGACGACGGCGAAGACCACGAACACCGCGGCGGCCGCGATCAGCGCGCCCAGCTCGGGGCGGGCGAGGAGCCGTCGCAGGGCCGCCGGGCGGCCGTCCAGGAGGCCGTCCCCGGCGAGGAGGTCGGGGCTGCTCACCTGGTCCCCCTCGCGACGTACTCGGCGAGCGCGTCGGCGTCGACCTTGGTCAGGATCTGCGGGCCGGTCTCGACGGGCCGGCCGCCGCCGAGCATGTTCAGGTTGTACTTGTACAGCCAGAGCAGGTCGACGCCGGTGTAGCCCTGGAGGTAGGGCTGCTGGTCGACGGCGAACCCGACGCTGCCGGACTTGAGCCCGGACACCACCTGCGTGCCCAGGTCGAAGGTGTCCAGCTCGACGCCGCGGCGGGCGTCCTGGACGGCCTGGAGGCCGGTGGCGGCCATCGGGCCCGACAGGGTGAGCACGGTGTCGATGCCCGGGTCGGCCTGGAGCTTGGCGGAGATCGCGGCGCGGGCGTCGGGCATGTCGACGCCGTTGACGTAGAGCACCTGGAAGGCGCCGCCAGCCTTGGACTGGGCGCCGGAGCAGCGCTGCTCCTGGCCGACGTTGCCCTGCTCGTGGATCACGCAGAGCACGTTCTTGCGGCCGCGCGAGGCCAGCTCGGCGCCGGCCGCCTGGCCGGCGGTGGACTCGTCCTGGCCGATGTGGGTGAGGGCGCCGAACTTCTGCGAGAACTCCTGGCCGGAGTTGACGGTGATCACGGGGATGCCGGCGGCCTTGGCCTTGCCGAGGACGTCGGCCATGGCGTCGCCCTTGGCGAGGGTGACCAGCAGGCCGTCGACCTTCTGGTCGATGGCGGCCTGGACGAGCTGGACCTGGTTCTGGGTCTGCGCGTCGTTGGAGTACAGGAAGGTGATGTTGTCCTTGGCGGCGGCCTGCTCGGCGCCCTTGCGAACAGTGTCCCAGAAGGCGTCGCCGGCTCCGGCGTGGGTCACCATGGCGACCTTCCAGCGCGGGGTGGTGACGGCGCTGCCGCCGGTGGCCGCGGCCTTGGCGCGGGCCTCCTCGGCGCGTCTGCCTCCGGTACTGCTGCAACCGGCCGCAGTGACCGCGACGGCCAGGACGGCGCAGACGGGCCAGAAGCGGCGGGACGGGCGAAAGCGGGTGATGCTCATCCCCATAGTCTCCCTGCCCGGTCCGTACGCGATCGCACCGCCTCGCCCGGCAGCCCGAACGGCCTGGGAGGTAAGGTGCCCCCGGGGGACCTTTCCTGGTAGTTCGCTGAACATCTGGTCCGGACGACATCTGTCCGAGTGGCAGACTAGGCGCCGATCCGAAGGGGGTTCATCACAAGAAAGTGATGTTCCTCTCAGGTTCCGCACAGATTCGGACGGCAACCGATCATCGGCTCTGCACCGTCTGAAGCCATTGACGTGCGTTCGGGCGAGTGGGGCCCGGGCGGCGTGCGAGCCGGATACGAGAACTCGATGGAACTGACAGGTACGCCATTCTTCATCCTCACCGTCATCCTGGTGCCGGTGTCCATCACAGTGGCGCTGCTGTTCTGGGGGAAGGTCGGGGGCCCGCAACCGGTACGGTACCTCACCCGGATCGTCATGATCATGTTCTGCCAGGTCACGGCCGTCGTGATGGTCTTCGTGATGGTCAACAACGCCAACCTGATCTACGGCAACTGGGATGACCTGCTGGGCACCGGCGACCACGTCCGCGCGGTGCCCACGGTGGCACCGGTGGACCCGGCCGCCACCGCCCCCGGCCACAGCGCCGACGCGGCCAAGGAGCCGCCGAAGATCAAGCAGAGCTTCGGCGGCGTGAACGACCCGGCCGTCCCCGGTGACGTGCAGAAGACCGAGCTCAAGGGCCAGGTCTCGGGGGTCGACGGCGAGGTGCTGGTCTGGCTGCCCCCGCAGTACAACGACCCCGCCTTCAAGGACAAGAAGTTCCCCGTGGTCGAGCTGATCCCGGGCTTCCCGGGCTCCTCCTCCACCTGGTACGGCACGCTCAAGGTCTCCGAGCAGCTCAAGCCGCTGATGCAGCAGGGCAAGGTCGCCCCGTTCATCCTGGTCTCGCCGCGCACCCTGCTGCTCGGCAGCAGCCAGGACGCGGGCTGCACCGACATCCCCGGCAAGATCAACGCCGACGCCTGGCTCACCCGTGACGTCCCGCAGATGGTGCTGGACAACTTCCGCGCCGACCCGTCCGCGGACCGCTGGGCGATCGCCGGCTACTCGGCCGGCGCGCACTGCGCGGCCAAGCTGTCGCTGGCGCACCCCAACCGGTACCGGGCCGGCATCGCGATGTCCGGCTACAACGACCCGGCGAACGAGAAGGACTCGCTGGTCGGCAAGGACCCGAAGCTGCGCGAGGCCAACAACCCGGTCAACATCCTGAAGGCCGCCCCGCAGCCGCCGAAGGTCGCCCTGCTGATCAGCGGCTCCAAGGGCGACGGCTACGAGGACGGCGAGGCGATCCGCGGCGCGGCCAAGGCCCCGACCACCGTCCAGGTCGAGGAGGGCAGCGGACCGCACACCACCGAGCAGTGGAAGAAGATGGTCCCCGGCGCCTTCCAGTGGCTGACCTCGATCATCCCGGCGCAGTAGCGCACGACCGTACGGAAAGGGCCCGCCGCGACCGTGGTCGCGGCGGGCCCTCGCGTTCGCCCCGGCCCTGGCCCGGGACCCGGCCGTTCCCTCAGGCCAGCTCCAGCGCCAGGTAGAAGTCCACCCGGTCCTCCAGCCGGGAGAGGTCACGCCCGGTCAGCTCCTCGATCCGGCCGATCCGGTACCGCAGGGTGTTCACGTGGACGTGCAGCTGCGCGGCGCAGCGGGTCCAGGAGCCGTCCGAGCGCAGGAAGGCCTCCAGGGTGCGGACCAGGTCCGCCTGGTGCTCCAGGTCGTACGCGACCACCTTGTCCAGCAGCCGGCCGCGGAAGGCGCGGCGCACCTCGTCCGGGACGGCGGCCAGCAGCAGCACGTGCGAGGCCAGCTCCTCGGGGCCCGCGACGCAGACCCGGCCGACCCTGGAGGCGGCGATCCGGCGGGCGTGCCTGGCCTCCTCCAGGGCGCCGCGCAGACCGCCGGCCCCGGCGGCGGGGGCGGAGACGCCGAGGGTGATCCGGCCCTCCGAACCGAGCCCGGCCTCCAACGGGGCGAGCAGTCCGCGCAGGACCTCGGCGGGCACCGGGCCGTCCGGCACGGGCAGCACCACCACGGCGCCGGCGCCCGTCCCGGCGACCAGGGCGCGGTCGGTGGTGCCGCCGAGCGCCTCCTCCAGCACGGCCCGTACGGCGCCCTCGGGCAGGCCGGTGCCCTCGGCGCTGAGCACCAGCCAGGAGTCCTCCTCCGCCGGGGACTTGGACTCGGGGCTCTCGTAGCGGGCGGCCATCGCCGAGGAGGCGTACAGGGTGCGGCTGATCTCGGCCGGGTCGGCGTCGCGGCGCAGCAGGGCGAGCAGCTCGTCGGCGAGGCGGCGGCGCAGCCGGCGGCCCTCGTCGCGGCGGTGGCGCTCGGCGGCGACCAGCCGGGCCAGGTTCTCGGCGAGCTGCTGGCGCTTGGTGGTCCACTCGGTGACGTCGCCGGCCACCACCAGCACCCAGTCGGCCAGCACGGTGCCGGCCTGCGGTGTCTCCTGCTCGGCGGAGGCGGGGGCGGGAAGCAGCGAGTAGGAGCCGGCCGCCAGCCGGGCCCGGTGCGGGGGACGGCGGCGCTGGCGCTGGGCGGCGAGATGGGCACGCACCAGCTGGTCGCGGTCCTGGGCGGAGAGCCGGTCGACGGGGCCGGCGATCACCGCGCCGGTCGGGGTGAGCACCCAGCAGTCCAGGTCGAGGTCGCCGCCGAGCAGGTCCAGGACGGCGTCCAGTCCGCCGCCGCCGGCCGCCGAGACCAGCAGGCGGTGCCGGTCGACCAGGGCCGCGAGGTCGGCGGCGCGGTCGGCCGAGACCTGGCGGCCGATGAACTCGGTGACGGTGCCGAAGGCGATGTCGTCGGGGACGGCCAGCAGTGGCATCCGGTGCCTGCGGCAGGCCTCGACCAGGTCCTCCGGCACCGGGCCGACCTCGGCCTCGCCGGCCGCCAGGGCCACCGCGCCGCCGGCCGCGAGGGTCCGGACGAAGCGCTCCGAATCGGCCGGGACGGTGCGCCAGAGCATGCCGGTGAGCACCAGTTCGCCACCGTGCAGATAGCGGCCCGGGTCCTGGAGGTCCGTCGTCATCACGCCGCTGACCTGCCGGTCCAGCTCTTCCTCGGCCGCGAGCAGGCGCAGTCGCGGGGCACCGGGGGCGAGCAGGTCACGGACACGCATCCGCGGACTCCTTAACGGGGCTTGGGGGGAGGGACGAAGGGGTAACGATAGGGCCTGACCGAGCGGGAGTGTGCCCGGTTCCGTGGCTCGCGCACCGCGGCCGGATTACGGTCGTCAGTGGTACCCGGCGAACACCTGGGCTGCGAGGCTCTCCTCCTTAGAGGAACGTACAGGATGCCGGGCAGGCTCACCGCCGGGGCTTCATGCCATCGGTGACTGCCGGCGGGCCTCGTCACAGGGGTTCACTGGGCGACACTCCGCCGGGCGCCCGGCGGGCGACGACTTGAGGAGAAACCCGCATGGAGTTCCTTCGGCCCACCACCTGGGACGAGGCGCTCGCGGCGAAGGCCGGGAACCCGGCCGCGCTGCCGATCTCGGGCGGCACGGACGTCATGGTCGAGCTGAACTTCGACGTGCGTCGGCCATCCGCGATCCTCGACCTGAACCGCGTCACCGCACTCGCCGAATGGTCGAACGACGGCAGCGTCGTCAGGCTCGGAGCCGCCGTCCCGTACGCCCGGATCATCGCGGAGCTGTCCGGCCCGCTGCCCGGGCTGGCGCTGGCGGCCCGCACCGTCGGCTCGCCGCAGATCCGCAACCGCGGCAGCGTCGGCGGCAACCTCGGTGCGGCCTCCCCGGCCGGTGACTCGCACCCGGCCCTGCTGGCCGCCGGACGGGACGTGTCCGTCGAGGCGGCGTCGGTGCGCGGCACCCGGCTGATCCCGATCGACGACTTCTACACGGGGGTGAAGCGCAACTGCCTGGAGGCCGACGAGCTGATCCGGGCCGTGCGCATCCCGGTGGCGGACGGGCCGCAGCAGTTCTCCAAGATCGGCACCCGCAACGCCATGGTGATCGCGGTCTGCGCGTTCGGCTTCGCGCTGCACCCCCGGAACGGAACCGTCGGCACCGGCATCGGTTCGGCCGCCCCCACCCCGCGCCGCGCCGTCGAGGCCGAGGAGTACCTCCGGGAGGTGCTCGCCGAGCGCGGCCTGTGGGAGTCGGGCGAGCTGCTGGGCGCCGAGGTCGTCCGGCGCTTCGGCGAGCTGGTGCAGGCCGCGGCCTCGCCGATCGACGACGTCAGGGGCACCGCCGACTACCGCCGGCACGCGCTCGCCGTGATGGCCCGCCGCACCCTCACCTGGACCTGGAACGACTACGGCAAGCAGATCAGGAGCGCGGGATGAGGGTCACGTTCACCGCCAACGGCAAGCCGGTCGAGGCCGACGACGTGTGGGAGGGCGAGAGCCTGCTGTACGTGCTGCGCGAGCGGGTCGGCCTGCCGGGCTCGAAGAACGCCTGCGAGCAGGGCGAGTGCGGCTCCTGCACGGTCTACCTGGACGGCGTCCCGGTCTGCGCCTGCCTGGTCGCGGCCGGACAGGTGCAGGGCCGCGAGGTCCGCACGGTCGAGGGCCTGAGCGGGCCGGACGGCGAACTCGGCCTGGTCCAGCAGGCGTTCGTCGACGCGGGCGCCGTCCAGTGCGGCTTCTGCACGCCCGGGCTGCTGGTGCAGACCGACGCGCTGCTGGAGGAGGACCCGCGGCCGAGCGACGACGACATCCGCGAGGCGCTGTCCGGCAACCTGTGCCGCTGCACCGGCTACGAGAAGATCATGGACGCGGTGCGGCTGGCCTCGGCCCGCACGGGCGCGGGGAAGGCCGGTGCGCGGTGAACGCACGGACGATCCAGGGGCAGAAGAACCTCCAGGACATCAACCAGGCGTCCAAGGACGGCGTCGGCGGCTCGTCGCTGCGCCCGGACGGCCACCTGAAGGTCAGGGGCGAGTTCGCCTACTCCTCCGACCTGTGGCACGAGGACATGCTCTGGGGCACGGCGCTGCGCTCGCCGCACCCCCGGGCGAACATCCTCTCGGTGGACGTCTCCGAGGCGCTCACGGTGCCCGGCGTGTACGCGGTGCTGACGCACGAGGACATCCCGGGATCGAAGTACTACGGCCTGGAGATCCAGGACCAGCCGGCCCTGGCCGTCGACCGGATCCGGTACCACGGCGAGGCGGTCGCGCTGGTCGCCGCCGACCACCCGGAGACGGCCCGCCGCGCGGCGCGGAGGATCGCGGTCGAGTACGAGGTGCTCACCCCGATCGTCACCGAGGAGCAGTGCCTGGACCCGGAGACGTACGGGTACCTGCACGAGCCGCACGAGTACAAGTCCCACGCGCACGGCAACATCTGCCACGAGCAGCGGCTGGTCTCCGGCCTCGGCGTGACCGACGAGGTGCGGGCGCTGGCGGACGTGGTCGTCAGCGGCGACTACGAGGTCGGCATGCAGGACCAGGCCTTCCTCGGCCCGGAGTCCGGCCTCGCGGTGCCCGCCGAGGACGGCGGCATCGACCTCTACGTCGCCACCCAGTGGCTGCACGTCGACCGGAAGCAGATGGCGCCGGTGCTCGGCCTGCCGGAGGAGAAGATCAGGCTCACCCTGGCCGGCGTCGGCGGCGCTTTCGGCGGCCGCGAGGACCTGTCGATGCAGATCCACGCCTGCCTGCTGGCCCAGCGCACCGGCAAACCGGTCAAGATCGTCTACTCCAGGGACGAGTCCTTCTTCGGCCACGTCCACCGCCACCCGGCGCGGATGCACTACGAGCACGGCGCCACCCGGGACGGCAGGCTGGTCTTCGCCGACTGCCGGATCGTGCTGGACGGCGGCGCGTACGCCTCCTCCTCCCCCGCCGTGGTCGGCAACGCGGCCTCGCTCGGGCACGGCCCGTACGTGATCCCGAACGTGCGGATGCACGCCCTCGCGCTGTACAGCAACAACCCGTCCTGCGGGGCGATGCGCGGCTTCGGCGCGGTGCAGGCGGCGTTCGGCTACGAGTCCCAGATGGACCGGCTGGCCGCCGAACTGGGCATGGACCCGGTGGAGTTGCGGCAGCTCAACGCCGTCCGGCAGGGCGACCGGATGCCCACCGGACAGGAGATCGACGCGCCCGCGCCGGTGGCCGAACTGCTGCGGCGGGCCAAGGAGATGCCGCTGCCGCTGCCGCTGGACACCGAGCACCCGGACCTGCGCCGGCTGCCCGGCGCGCTGTCCAACACCTCGCACGGCGAGGGGATCGTCCGCGGCGTCGGCTACTCGGTCGGCATCAAGAACGTCGGCTTCTCCGAGGGCTTCGACGACTACTCCACCGCCCGGGTGCGGCTGGAGGTGATCGGCGGCGAGCCGGTCGCCACGGTGCACACCGCGATGGCCGAGGTCGGCCAGGGCGGCGTCACGGTGCACGCCCAGATCGCCCGCACCGAGCTGGGCGTCGAGCAGGTCACCATCCAGCCGGCGAACACCGAGGTGGGGTCGGCCGGTTCGACCTCGGCCTCGCGCCAGACGTACATGACCGGCGGCGCGGTCAAGGTCGCCGCCGAGGCGGTGCGCCGGGAACTGTTCGACCGCGGCCGCCGGCGCTATGGCTGGGCCCACGACGACCTGGCGCTGGCCGGCGGGAAGGTGGTCTCGGAGCACGCCGGTGTGCTGCTCCCCATGGCGGACCTGCTCGGCGACGAGACCATCGACCTCACCCGCGAGTACCGCCACCGGCCCACCCAGCCCTTCGACAAGGAGACCGGCCAGGGCTTCGGCCACGTCCAGTACACCTTCTGTGCCAACCGCGCGGTGGTGGACGTGGACGTGGAGCTGGGCCTGGTCAAGGTGGTCGAGCTGACCGCCGTCCAGGACGTCGGCAAGGCGCTCAACCCGCTCTCCGTGGTCGGCCAGATCCAGGGCGGCTGCACCCAGGCGCTGGGCCTCGCGGTGATGGAGGAGATCATCGTGCGGGACGGCAGGGTGCGCAACGCCTCCTTCACCGACTACCTGATCCCCACCATCCTGGACACCCCGCCGATCCCGGTGGAACTGCTCGAACTGCCCGACCCCAACGCGCCGTACGGGCTGCGCGGGGTCGGCGAGGCGCCGACCGTCTCGGCGACGCCGTCCATCGTGGCGGCCATCCGCAACGCCACCGGGCTGGCGCTCAACCGGATCCCGGTCCGGCCGGAGCACCTGACCACCGAACGTCCGGGCTGAGTCCGCCGGTCGGCACTTCCCGGGGCCCTGCCCTGCCCCGTCCTCTCCTGTCCTGCTCTGCTCCTGTCCTGCTCTGCTCTGCTCCTGCCTTGTCCCGTCCTGTCCACGCCGGGGGCCCACCGCGGATTCGGGCGCCACCGCCGCCGTACGGGATCGTTTCCCGTACGGCGGCGCCTCCCGCTACTGTCGAAACCGTGTAAGGAGCCTCCCCATGCAGGACATCGCCGAGCAGCTGCGGGCCTGGCACGCGTCCGGGCGCTCCTTCGCCGTGGCCACCGTGGTCGGCGTCTCCGGCAGTGCTCCGCGCGACCCCGGGGCGGCGCTGGCCGTGGACGCGGACGGCGAGGCGGTCGGCAGTGTCTCCGGCGGGTGCGTCGAGGGCGCGGTGTACGAGCTGTGTCAGGCCGCGATCGCGAGCGGCGAGCCGGCGCTGGAGCGCTTCGGGTACAGCGACGAGGACGCCTTCGCGGTCGGCCTGACCTGCGGCGGAGCCCTGGACGTGTTCGTCCAGCCGGTGGTGCCGGGCGCCGACGCCGGACTGGACGCCGGGATCGCGCACATCGCGGACGGCACGCCGGTGGCGCTCACCCGGGTGATCGCCGGGCCCGGCGCGCTGGTCGGGGCCGCGCTGGCGGTCACCGCCGACGGCGTCGCCGGCACGCTCTCCCCCGCGCCGTCCACGGTCGGCGGACTGGAGCGGGCCGTCGTCGCGCAGGCCCGGGCGATGCTGGAGGCCGGACGCACCGGCCGGCTCGTGCTCGGCCTGGACGGACGCCCCTGCGACGAGCACGGGCGGGGCACCGTCACCTGCTTCGTCGAGTCGTACGTGCCCGCGCCGCGGATGCTGGTGTTCGGGGCGATCGACTTCGCGGCCGCGGTGGTGCGGATCGGCAGGTTCCTGGGCTACCGCGTGACCGTCTGCGACGCCCGGCCGGTCTTCGCCACCGCCCGCCGCTTCCCCGAGGCCGACGAGGTGGTGGTCGACTGGCCGCACCGCTACCTGGACTCCCAGCTCGACCGGATCGACGGCCGCACCGTGCTGTGCGTGCTCACCCACGACGCCAAGTTCGACATCCCGCTGCTGGAGCGCGCCCTGCGGCTGCCGGTCGGCTACGTCGGCGCGATGGGCTCGCGCCGCACCCACCGGGAGCGCGAGGCGCGGCTCCGCGAAGCGGGGCTCACCGAGGCCGAACTGGCCCGGCTGCGCTCCCCGATCGGCCTGGACCTCGGCTCGCGCACCCCGGAGGAGACGGCGGTCTCGGTCGCGGCCGAGATCATCGCCCACCGGCGCGGCGGCGGCTGCCTGCCGCTGAGCGCCTCGGACGGGCCGATCCACCACGACGTGTCGCGAACGGAGACGGAGAGTGACGCGGCGGGCGGCCCAACTCCCCGTCCCCACGCGGCCTGAGCGGGATCGGGCTCCCGCGCCGCTCACGTTGCGTGGCCACCGGGACCGGGGGAGGCTGGAGTTGCGGACTCGCCCCGAGCCCGGGGAAGGAGCAGGGATCATGCGTGCCCTGCTGGAGGTCGAACTCGACACCGCGACCTCGAACAAGCTCATCACCGATGGAACGATCGGCGAGGGGATCCAGCAGACCCTCGCCCAACTCAAGCCGGAGGCGGCCTACTTCCTCAGCCGCAACGGGCACCGAGGCATGATCTTCGTCGTCGACGTGGCGGACGAGGCCTCGATACCGTCCCTCGCGGAGCCGTTCTGGCTACAGCTCAACGCCACCGTCGACATCCACCTCTGCATGAACGCCGACGAACTGGTGGAGGGGCTGAAGCGGCTCGACCACTGAGGCACCGGCCGGAAGCCCCTGCCGGATCGCGCCTCCCGGCCGTTCAGGCCCGCCGGCCTCAGTCGCCCAGTGCCAGCTTCACGCCGAAGCCCACCACGACCGCGCCGGTCACCCGGTCCATCAGCCGCCGGGCGGCCGGCCGGCGCAGCCAGCCGCGCAGCACCTGGGCGAAGCCCACCAGGACCGTCGACCAGAGCAGGCCCTCCACGACGTGGACGCAGGTCAGCGCCACACCGGCGGCGAAGTGCGGGGCGGAGGCCGGGATGAACTGCGGCAGCACGGCCACGTAGAAGACCCCGACCTTGGGGTTCAGCAGGTTGGTGAGCGTGCCCCGCCGCCAGCCGTGCGCGAAGCCGCCGTCCTCCGGCTCCTCCTCGACCGCCGCCTTGCCACCCCGGTCGCGGAGCATCCCGATGCCCATCCACACCAGGTAGGCCGCGCCCGCCCAGCGCAGGATCTCGTACGCCGTCTGCGAGGCGGTCAGCAGTGCCGTCACCCCGGCCGAGGTCAGCGTCCCCCAGAGCAGCGTCCCGGTCTGGATTCCCAGCACGACCCCCCACGCCTGCCGCCGGTGCCCCAGCGCCGACGTCCGCAGGACCAGCGCGGTGTCGAGTCCGGGGGTGAGCGTGAGCAGCCCCACGACGAGGGCGAAGGACCACAGGGCCGTTGTCATCTCCATGGGCCTCGATGCTCTCACAGCCCCGGAGCGCCCTCACCGGGCGGCCGCCCGGCAACCGGACGGGCGGCGGCCCGCCCCGGGTCAGTCGGCCCCGGGCACTCCTGCGAACCGGTCGATGGTCACCCGGTCAGGTGATGTTGAGGCGGGCGGCGAGGCGGAGGAGCCCGGGGCTGAGACGGGAGAGGAAACGGGCGGCCTTGGCCTCGGGGGTGACGGGGACGACGGACCTGCCGGTGCGGACGGCGGTGAGGATGGCGGCGGCGACCTTCTCCGGCGGGAAGCCGCGGCGGGCGTAGAGCCTGGCGGCGCGGGCCTGCTTGGCGGCCTGCTCGGTGGCGCTGGTCGCGGAGAAGGTGGAGGTGCGGGTGATGTTGGTGTTGACGATGCCGGGGCAGATGGTGGAGACGCCGATGCCGTGGCCGGTGAACTCGGCGCGCAGGCAGTCGGAGAGCATGAACACCGCGGCCTTGCTGGTGGCGTAGGCGGTGAGCGCCTTGGAGGGCAGGTAGGCCGCGGCGGAGGAGACGTTGACGATGTGGCCGCCCTGGCCGCGGTCGGCCATCAGGGTGCCGAAGGCGCGGCAGCCGTGGATCACGCCCCAGAGGTTGACGTCCAGGACCCGCTGCCACTCCTTCTCGGTGGTCTGGAGGAAGGTCCCGGAGTGGCCGATGCCCGCGTTGTTGACCATCACGTCGGGCACCCCGTGCTCGGCGGCGACGGTCTGCGCGAAGGCGTCCACGGCGGCCCCGTCCGAGACGTCCACCCGGTAGGCGTGGGCCTTCGGGCCGATCAGCGAGGCCAGTTCGGCGGTGCGTTCGGCGGCCGCGAGGTCGAGGTCGCAGACCACCACCCGGGCGCCGTCCTCGGCGAAGGCGAGCGCGGTGGCCCGGCCGATGCCGCTGCCGCCCCCGGTGACCACGACCAGCCGGCCGTCGTCCTCGGCCGGGCGTGCCCGCCCCTCGTCGACGCGGGCGGTGAACTCGCGGACCAGACCGGCCACGGTGGTTCCCTTCTCCAGCAGCGCCGACCAGTGGCCGGCGTGCAGCGTCCTGCGGGTCAGCTTGGGCACCCAGCGCTCCAGCCCCTCGGAGAGGTAGGTGCCGACGTACCGGTCCCGGGTGAGGGTGATCAGCTGGACCGGCACCTCGGTCGGCCGCTCGCGCGGACTGCCCAGGGTGGGACGGAAGTTGGCCCGGTACAGCTCGATGCCGCGGACCGCGTCGCGGCGCAGGGTGGGCTGCGGGTGGTCGGCGCGCGGGGTGACGTGCTCCAGGTCGCGCAGCACCCGCGGCCAGGCCCGGGCGAGGCCGAGGCGCCAGATGCCGGGGGCGAGGTAGGGCAGGTGGAAGGCGGTGATGTACCAGGAGTGCAGGCCCTGGTGCAGCAGCTGCCCCAGGTGGCGCGGGGTGGGGCGGCGCAGCCGGTGGCGCAGCCAGTGGCCCATGTGGTCCAGGCTGGGGCCGGACAGAGTGGTGTACGAGGCGATCCGGTGCTCGGCGTCGGGTGCGGTGACGGCCTCCCAGGACTGGATCGAGCCCCAGTCGTGGGCGAGCAGGTGCACCGGGCGGTCCGGGCTGACGGCGTCGGCGACGGCGAACAGGTCCTCGGCGAGCCGCTCCAGGAGGTAGCCGGACCGGTCGGCGGGAACGCCGGACTCGCCGGCGCCGCGCACGTCGTAGCGGACCACGTGGTGGTCGCGGGCGAGGTCGGCGGCGATGTCGTCCCAGACGGCGTGGGTGTCGGGGTAGCCGTGCACGAGGAGGACGGTGGGGGCGGCCGGGTCGCCCTGTTCGAAGACGGCGAGCGGGAGGCCGCCGGAGCGGACGGTCCTGCGACGGACCGGGGGCGCCGTCGGAACCGCTTTCGGGAGTGCCTTCGAAAGCGCGGGTGACGGCGTGGTCGAGGGCGTTGCCGAGGGCCTCGGCGGGGGCGTCGGCGGGGGCGTCGGCGGGGGCGTCGGCGGGGGCGTCGGCGGGGGCGTCGGTGCGGGTGTCATCGGGTGGCCTCCAGGGTGGTCGGCTCGGCGGCGGTCGGCTCGACGACAGTCTGCTCGCCGGTGGCGGTCCAGCGGCGGACGTGCGGCAGGTCGTCGTCGAGCCAGTAGGCGTCGTCGTCGGTGACCACCAGCAGTTCCTCGAACTTGATGCCCACGCCCCGGAACCCGATGTGCGGCTCGACCGCCCACAGGCCGGGGGTGGGCGCGTGCCGGGACGAGCGGCCGTCCGCCCAGAGCGGCGAACGGCCGTGCAGCCGCTCGGAGATGAGTTCGCGACCGAGGGTCTGGAGGGTGCGCACGCCGAAGCCGAACACGTTCACCCCGGCCGGGCCGCGCGCCGTGTTGCGGGTGACCTGATGGCCGATCACCCGGCCCGGGTAGACCTGGTGGCGGTTGTCGTAGCCGTGCGCGGCGAGCTGGGCGTCCACCGCCGCGTAGACCTCGGCGAGCGGCTTGCGGGCCCGCACCTCGTCGAGGATCAGCTCGCGGTAGACCTTCAGGTCGGCGGCCAGGCGGTCCCAGACCCGGTTCTCGCCGACCTTGCCGCCGTAGCCGATGTCGGCGGTGTAGCCGTCCACCACGGGCGCGCAGTCCAGCACGTACGGCATGCCCTCCTCCAGCCGGCGGTTGCCGGCGAAGAACTGGAGCGGGGTGTGGAAGTGCCGGAACGCCGTCCGGTCGCCGAACCAGGCGAAGGGGACGTGGAAGAAGTCCTGCACCCCGGCGGCGACCAGGCGGCGGCGCAGCTCGGCGGTGGCCTGCCGCTCGGTGACACCGGGTTCGATCCAGGCGGCGACCTGTTCGGCACAGTGGTAGGCGAGTTGCTGGGTCTCGCGGAAGCGGGCGAGATCGCGCTCGGTGTAGCGGAAGGCGGGCATCGCTTTCGCCATGGAGGGCTCCTTACCGGACGTCGAGCACGAGGGTCTCGCCCTCGGCGGCCCGGGAGACGCAGGGCAGCAGGGCGCCGGCGGCGCGCTGTTCGGAGGTGAGGCGGCGGTCCCTGTGGTCGGGCGAGCCGGCCAGCACGCGGACCTCGCAGGTGCCGCAGAAACCCTGGTGGCAGGAGTACGGGAGGTCGGGGCGGGCCTCGCGCAGCACGTCCAGGGCGGAGCGGTCGGCGGGGACGTCGAGGGTCGGCCCCTCGGCACCCAGGCGTACGGTGAACGGCTCGCCGCCGGTCACGGGGGCGGCGCCGAAGCGCTCGAAGTGCAGGGAGGCGGCCGGGGACCCGTCCAGGGCGCGCTGCACGGCGGTGAGCATCGGGGCCGGGCCGCAGCAGTAGACTGCGGCGCCGCGCGGGGCGTGGGCGAGCAGTTCGGCCCCGGTGGGGACGCCACCGTGCTCGTCGTCGGTGCGCAGCACGACCCGGCGCGGGTCGAGTGCGCGCAGCTCGTCCGTGTACGGGAGGGTGTCGGCGCTGCGGCCGACGTGCACCAGGCGCCAGTCCAGGCCGTGCCGCTGTGCCTCGCGGGCCATCGGGAGCAGCGGGGTGACGCCGATGCCGCCGGCCAGCAGGAGGACGGCGGGCTCGGCGCAGAAGGCGAAGCCGTTGCGCGGGCGGCGGGCGGTGATCCGGGTGCCGGGGTGCAGGACGTCGTGGACCTCGACGGACCCGCCGCCGCCCTCGGGCAGCCGCCGGACGGCGATGCGGTAGGCGGTGCCGTCGGCCGGGTCGCCGCTGAGCGAGTAGTGGCGTTCGCGTCCCGAGGGCAGGGCGAGGCGCAGGTGGGCGCCGGGCTGCCAGCCGGGCAGCGGGCCGCCGGAGGGGTCGGCGAGCCGCAACTCGACGACGTCGTCGGCCAGTCGGCGGCGTTCGGCGACGACTAGCTGGAGCGGCGGGGTGGGGCGGCTGAGCGGGCGGCGGGGGTTGCGGCGCAGCAGCGGGCCGCCGAGGGCCGGGGAGTAGCGGTCGCCGAAGACGGTGAGCCGGCGCATGAAGCCGTCGGCTCGGGGGCGGCCGTAGAGGTCGGGGGGCGGGGTGCGCAGGTCCATCCGGCGGGGTCCTTGGGCGTCGGGAGCGGGCGGGGAACGGCTGACGGGCGGCGGGGTTCGGGTGGCGGGGTTCGGGTGTCAGAGTTCAGCGAACAGATTTCAGCAGACGGATTTCAGCGAACAGATGATGTTTTCTGTTCGCTGAACTCCGTCACACGTCGCCCGCCACCCGTCACCCGTCAGCCGCGCCCGGCGGCCGCGCGGGCGGCCGGGGAGGTGGCGAGGTAGCCCAGCGCCTGGCTGGACGAGCCCTCCTGGGTCGGGTGGTAGCCCGGCCGCAGGTAGCGCAGCCCGGAGCGGAACGACTTGACCGGGTCCGGCAGCAGTCCGCGCTTCGCGATCCGGCCGGCCTCCCGCCAGCTGGGCCTGAGCCGCCCCTCCAGGGTGGGATCGGCGGCGAGCAGGAAGCGGGCGCCGCGCACCCAGAGGTGGACCAGCAACGGCCCGGAGATCGCCATCCCGCGCACCCGGCGCAGGTACCCCGGATCCAGGTGCACCATCAGGTCGTAGGCGACGCTGCGGTGCTCGACCTCCTCCGCGCCGTGCCAGCGCAGCAGGTCCAGCATCGTCGGGTCGGCCTTGGCCCGGTCCAGGCCGGGCGAGTTGAGCGCCCAGTTGCCGAGGAAGGCGGTGAAGTGCTCGATCGCCGCGATGAAGGCGACCCGCTCGATGACGTTCTCCCGCCGCTGGACGGACGTCAGCCCCGGCTTGTCGCCGAGGACGCGCCGGAACAGCCAGGAGACCTGCCGGACGTACGGCCGCGGGTCGAGCCCCTGGCCGAGCAGGTGGTCGAGGACCTCCTGGTGCGCCTCGGCGTGGATGGCCTCCTGCCCGATGAACCCGAGGACCTCCTCCCGCAGTTGCTCGTCCCGGATGAGCGGCAGCGCCTCCTTGAACACCTTGACGAACCACCGCTCCCCCTCGGGCAGCAGCAGGTGCAGCACGTTGATGACGTGGGTGGCCATGGGCTCGTCCGGGATCCAGTGCAGCGGCAGCCCGGCCCAGTCGAAACGGACGTCCCGCGGCTCCAGGACGAGTCCGTCGTGCACGCGCGCGGCGGGGGCGGCGAGGGCGGGGACGGGGGTGGAACGGGGCATGGCAGGCCCTCCTGACCTGGGGGCGGCGGCTCGACTCAGGGAAACGTACTCGCGGGTAGCCGCGGGGACAAGGGTTTCGGCGAGTCTTATCGACATCGAGTCTAATAAGTGACGCACACTGGCCCCCGCAGGGCGGACCCCGCCGCGGGACGGGAGTCCGGACGCCGGGAAAGCACGAGGGCCCCGCCGGACGACACGCGTCCGACGGGGCCCTCCGAGACGGGCGGCGCTCAGACCGCCATCGCCAGCATCAGCGGTGCCGCCCTGGCCGCCAGCAACTCGGCGGCGGCCTTCAGCTTGTGGACGTCGTCCGCCGGCATCGAGGTGGCCAGGCAGCCGACCGTACTGCCCGCGGTGATCGGCACGGCCGCGCACACCGTGCCCAGCGCGTACTCCTGGATGTCCAGCACCGGCACCGTGGCCGGCTGCCGCTCCAGCCGGTGCATCAGCTGGTCGGCGTCGGTGACGGTGCGGGAGGTGAGCCGGGCGACCGGGTGCCGGGAAAGGTGGTCGCGCCTGGCGTCCGCGTCCAGCTGGCTGAGCAGGCACTTGCCGATCGCGCTGGCGTGCGCGGTGGCCCGGAAGTCCACCCACTCCTGGACGGCCGGTGCGTAGTCGGCGGCCGAGACCGCCTCCACCGACAACTCGCCGTCGTGGTAGCGGCTGAAGTACACCGCGGCGCCCAACTCGTCCCGGAGTTCGGCGAGCTTGCGGTTGAGCCTGGCCTTCACCAGCTGCTCGCGGTTGTGCTGCCCGAGCAGGGCGAAGGTGCCGCCCAGCAGCCAACCGCCGTCCTGGCACTGGAGATAGCCCTCGACCTCCAGGATCTCGGCGAGCCGCCGCACGGTCGGCAGCCCGAGCGCGGTCTCCCGGGCGAGGGCCACCAGGGTGGCGCCGTCGGGGTGACGGTCGACCGCCTCCAGCAGTCTGAGGGCGTGCTGGAGGGAGGTGAACGGGCCCGCCGGGCCCTGGTCCGGCGCGGCGTGACGACCCGGGGCTGGTGTCGACATGTCGTCCCCTTCCGATGTCCCCCCACGGAGCGACCGCGGGCATGCACCAGCCTATCGACCCGGCGGCCCGGACGACTGCCGTCCGTACATATCCGTGGACAATCCGTACTGTCCCACCGCCCGACCTGGGGCGTCGGCACGGCCCCTCCCCCACCGTCCAGGGGGAAGGCACCATCCCCAAGCGGGCCCGGCGGCCGTGGAGATGGCGGGTGCGGGCGGTGGACCGGCCACCGAGGGAGGGTCGGTTCCCGCCGCCCGCCCGCGGCCTGGCGACGGCGCCCGCCAGGCGGGCGGGCGGGCGCCTTGCTCCCCGTCCGCGGCGTGGAAGCGGGCGGGTTCCGCTCCGTGTTGTCGTCGCATGAGACCCGCGCCGGGAAGGGCGACCGTCCACTGCCGCCGTCAGCCGCCGAGCAGGCTCCGGACCACGGTGGCCGCCGCCGGAGCGGCCGGTGCGGACGAGTCCACCAGCGGGCGGGCGGCGGTCAGTTCGGCGGCCTCGGCGGCGGTACGACCGGCCGCGGTGAGGGCCGCGGCGGCCTCGGCGGCCGGGAGGGCGTCGAACCAGCGCAGCGCGAGGGCCGCCAGCCCGGCCTCGGTGAGGCGGCCGGTGAGCCGGAGGCGGGCCAGGCCGCCGTCCGGGTGAACGTCGATGCGCACATGGGTCACCTGTCGGCCGGCGTCGACACGGTAGCGGTGCCTGGTGTCGGGCTGGAGCCGGGTGCGGGGCAGGAGTTCGAACCACTCGCCGTCGGCCGGGTCGGCCCCGGCCGAGGCGTCGAAGCCCAGCAGGTCGGCCCAGCCTGGGGCGTTGGCGACGAAGCAGGAGGTGTCCACCTCGACGGCCAGGACCTCACCGCCCCCGGCCAGGGCGATCCGCACCCAGTCGTTGGCCTTGTCGCGCCGGCGCCGGGTCTCCCAGCCGTCACCCATGACGGAGGCGCGACCGGGAGCGTTCAGGTTGTGCGGGGAGGAGTAGTAGCGGTCGGACGCCGCCTCGGCCACGCCGCCGTACTCCTGGGCGGCCAGGTCGAAGGTGAGGCCGGCCAGGTCGCGCGGGTCGGGCAGCACCTCGCCGTGCACCCGCAGCCGGGCGATGCCGCCGTCCGGGAACATGCCGAGCCGCACGTGGGTGTAGCGGGTGCCGTCCGCGACGGCGAACTCGTGGGCGGTGTCGCCCTTCAGCGGGGTGCGCGGCACGATCGTGGTCCACTCGGCGCCCTGGAGCTCCTCGGGCGAGGGGTGGCCGGGCACGGACGCGGCCTCGACCGAGGCGGACTCCGGGTGGTTGCCGGTGAAGTGGGCGGTGTCCACGATCACGCCACGGATCGCCCCGGCGGCGCCGAGCCGGACGATCGCCCAGTCGTGGTCCCCGTCGGCGGGGTGCGGCCGGTCCGCGGAGACGCCGCGGCGGCGCCTGGACTCCCAGCCGTCCATGATCTGGCCCTTGTGGCCGAAGGTGTGCGGGCGGAACTCGGCCGGCCTGGCGACCAGCAGGTTCTCGGCGTCCGCGAAGGTGTCCTCGTTGGTGGCGACGACGCCTGCGCCGAGCAGTCGGGAGGCCAGGTCGACCAGGTCGGTGAAGGAAGCACTCGGGGTGTCGGCGGTGGTCACTGACTCTCCTTCAGACGCGATCGGACGGGGTGGCGGGACGGGAGTGCGGCAGGAGGAGCTGCCGGCCGAAGGGACGGGCCGCGAGGTCCACCTCGCGGCCGCGCAGCCAGGTGGTGCGCACCACGCCGGTGAGGGTCCGGCCCGCGTATGGGGTCACCGGGTTGCGGTGGTGCAGCCCGCTCGCCCGGACGGCGAACCCGCCGTCGGGGTCGAAGGCGACCAGGTCCGCGTCGTGCCCGGCGGCGATGGCGCCCTTGGTGCCGGTGAGACCGACCAGGCCGGCCGGTCCCGAGGACATCCAGCGCACCACGTCGGCCAGGGTGTGGCCGCGGCGGCGGGCCTCGGTCCAGACCGCCGGCAGGCCCAGCTGGAGCGAGGCGATGCCGCCCCAGGCGGCGGCGAAGTCGCCGCTGCCGCCGTACTCGGGCAGCAGCTTCAGGTCGGGGGTGGACGGCGAGTGGTCGGAGACGACGGCGGTGAACTCGCCGTTCGCCAGGGCCTCCCAGAGCGCGTCCCGGTTGGACTCGTCGCGGATCGGCGGACAGCACTTGAAGGCGGTGCCGCCGTCCGGCACCTGCTCGGCCGCGAGGGTCAGGTAGTGCGGACAGGTCTCGGCGGTCACCCGTACGCCCTCCTCGCGGGCCTGCCTCAGCAGCGGCAGCACCGCGGCGGAGGAGACGTGCAGGACGTGCACCCGGGCGCCGGTGCGCCGGGCCGTGTCGAGCAGGCGGGTGACGGCCGCGGTCTCCGCGCCGGCGGGCCTGGAGGCCAGGAAGTCCCGGTAGTGGACGCCTGGTTGCTGCGGGGCGGCGGCGAGCACGGCCTGGTCCTCGGCGTGGATGATCGCCAGGGCCCCGATCCGGGCCTGCTCGGCCAGCGCGGCCTCCAGGCCGGCGGCCTCGACGTGCGGGAACTCGTCCACTCCGGAGGGGGCGAGGAAGCTCTTGAAGCCGAACACCCCTTGCCGGTGCAGCGGTTCGAGGTCCGTGACGTTGCCGGGGACGGCGCCGCCCCAGAACCCGAGGTCGACCCAGGCCTGCCCCTCGGCGACCCTCCGCTTGACCGCCAGGCCGTCCACCGTGGTGGTGGGCGGGACCGAGTTGAGCGGCATGTCGACGATCGTGGTGACGCCGCCGGCCGCGGCGGCCCGGGTGGCGGTGGCGAAGCCCTCCCACTCGGTGCGGCCGGGCTCGTTGACGTGCACGTGGGTGTCGACCAGACCGGGCAGCAGGGCGGTGTCGCCGAGGTCGGCGAGGTCGCCCTCGCCGGCCGTGAGCGAGCCGTGCGGAGCGGTCCCGGCGATCTTCCCGTCCCGGATCAGCACGTCCGCGGGGCGCTCGCCGTCGGGCAGGACCACCCGTCGGGAGCGGATCACCGTCGGCTGGCTGAATGGCATGGGAGACCTCCGGAACCTGGGAGTCGTGGGTGTTCGGGGCTGGTTCGGGGGTGCTTCGAGGCCGGGTCGGGGCTGGTTCAGGGGTGCTGGAATCGCGGGCGGCACCGAGGGGTCGCCGGGAGCCTAGGCCCGCCTTCAACAAAACGTCAATGGATGGACGTACGCGAGTTCAGGGCGCCAACAGCCGCTCCGCCAGCCGCTCCCCCGCGAGTTCGGCCAGCTCGCCGGCCCTGGTCATGCTGTCCCCCGACTGCTCGGTCGAGCCGGTCAGGTCGGGCAGCCCGGCCAGGTCGGCCAGGGCCACCGCGGCGGCGAACCCGGCGGCCCGCCACTCGGGCTCGGAGAGCTCCAGCCGTCCCGCCACCACGGCCACCGGAACCCCCGCCCGGGCGGCCGCCGCGGCGACTCCCGCGGGCGCCTTGCCGTGGAGCGTCTGCGCGTCCAGACAGCCCTCGCCGGTCACGACGAGGCGCGCCCCCCGCACGGCCTCGTCGAAGCCCAGCAGATCGAGCAGCAGTTCGATGCCGGGTCGCATGGTGGCGCCGAGCAGCGCGAGGGCGGCGAAGCCCACCCCGCCCGCGGCGCCGGCACCGGGCGCCTCCCTGACGTCCCGCCCGGTGGCCTCGGCGACCAGGTCGGCGAACCGGGTCAGCCCCGCCTCCAGGACCACCAGGTCCCCACCGTCGGCGCCCTTCTGCGGGCCGTAGACGGCGGCGGCGCCGCGCGGCCCGAGCAGCGGGTTGTCCACGTCGCAGGCCACCACGAGTTCGACGCCGCCCAGCGCCTGGGCCGGCGAACCGAGGTCGATCTCCGCGAGCCGGCCCAACGCCGCTCCACCGGGCGGCAGTTCGACCCCGTCCGGGTCGCGCAGCCGCACCCCGAGCGCCTGCACCATGCCGGCGCCGCCGTCCGTACAGGCGCTGCCGCCGAGGCCCAGGACGATCCGCTTGACGCCGAGCGAGACGGCCTTGGCGATCAGCCCGCCGAC
>NZ_MSJQ01000383.1 GCF_014596515.1 Streptomyces sp. CBMA156 | reverse complement strand
GGGCGAGCAGCCCCCCCCGGCCGCCCTCGCCCCGCTGCTGCTCCCCACCCGGGAGGCGCTGCTCGCCCGCCGCGCCCACCCGGCCCCGCGCTGGAAGCGCCTGCTGAGGTCGGCGTCCGGCGGCCCGGCGGCCTGGATCCGGCTGGAGGCCGACGCCCAGGCCGAACGCCTCGGCCGCCGCACGCCCGGCACCGAGCACGTCCTGCTCGCCCTGCTGGCCGTTCACGAAGTGGCCCTCAGGGAGCCGTGGTCGGCGGAGGAGAGCGGCGTCGGAGAGCTGCTCGCCGGGCTCGGCCTCGGCTACGCCAGGGCGCGCGCCGCGCTCGACTCCGGCGAGGTCACGCTGGCCGCGGACCCGCGCGCGGTCGATGCTTACCTGGCGGACGTCGCAGGTCAGGGCACCGAACAGCTGCTCCGGACGTTGCTGGAGGAGGACACCAGGGCCCGCCGGCTGGTCGAAGCCCTGCGCGCCTGAACGCCGCGGCACCGAGATCCGCGGGCACGGAACGGAAGGGACACCCTATGTACGTCACCCTCGCCGAGGAGCTGATGCTGCTCTCGCTGGACGACGAGTCCGGCGTGGCGAAGGACTCCGCCACCGCCGCCTGGGCCGTCACGGGAGGCATCCTGGCCGAGCTGGTGCTGGCCGAACGGGTCGCGCTCGACGACGGACGGCTCACCGTCACCGACCGGACCCCGACCGGCGAGCCGCTGCTGGACGGCCGGCTGGCCCGGCTCGACGCCTGGGTCGCCGGACGCCGCGCGGGCCGGGCCAAGGCGGCCGACTGGCTGACCAAGGACCGGTCCACGGCGGTCGCCGACGCCGTCGGCCGGTTGTGCGAGCGCGGTCTGGTGGTCGAGGAACGCCGCCGCGCGCTGGGCATCTTCCCCGTCCGCCGCTACCCGGAGGCGGACGGCAGCGTGGAGCGCGAACTGCGCGAGCGGCTGGCCGCGACCGTGCTGCACGGCGTCGAACCGGACGTGCGCACCGCCACCCTGGTGGCCCTGCTGCACGGAACCAGGCTGCACCGGCTGGCCTTCCCTGAGCTGCCCCGCAGGAAGGTCGAGCCGCGTTTCGCCGAGATCGCCGCCGGCGACGGGGCGGCCGAGTCCGTCCGGCAGGCGATCCGGACCATGCAGCTCACCATGGCCGCCGTCATCGCGGCGACGTCGGCCGCGACCACCGCCGCCTCCGCCTGAGCATGCCGGGCGGGCCGCTCGCCGACGCGCGCGCCCCGTCCGCCCCGTCCGGCCCGTCCGGCCCGTCCGGCCCGTCCGGCCCGTCCGGCCCGTCCGGCCCGTCCGGGCCGCCCGGAGCGTCAGAGCACCGTGGCGCCGAGGGTGATCGCGCCGAGCACCACCAGCACCCCGAGCGCGAGGAACCCGTACTCCAGCGCTGCCCGTTCCCGGCCGTCCACCAGCACCTGCCGAGGGTCCGCCGGGTCGTAGCGGACCGGCACGAAGCCGCCGTCCGGCAGCGGGTGGCGGGTGGTGGACGGGACGGGGGAGAAGACCTCGACCACCCGGCCGTCCTCGGTCTCGAACTGGAGCAGGGGCCGCGGCGGCAGCGCGCGGTCCGCCGGGGCCAGCGCGCGGGAGCGCACCAGTGCCCGCACCGGGACGCCGACCCGGCGCAGCCGCCGCAGTTCGCGCAGTCCGACCGCCCCGGCGAGGTAGGCGACCACGCCGCCCAGCGCACCGAACACGACCACGGCGAACCCGGCCGTACCGCCCATCGCCGCCTCCCTGTCCGAGATTCCCCCCAGGGCTCCAGTATCACGCGGACGAGGCGCTCTTGACGCCCCGGAATGGTCCAGTCCACTCTGGATGGCGGCATGTTCCTGTCACCGTCGGCCTCCCGCCACCCCGGCGCCGGCCCCGACCACCGCAAGGAGCACCGTCCGTGACCAAGCGCCCCGCCGTCCTCGCCGCGCTCACCACCCTCACCGCCCTCACCCTCGGCTCCCCGGCCCCGGCCGCCGGCTCCGCCGCCCCGGCCGTGGTCAAGGTCGGTACCGCCAAGCAGCTCCAGGCCGCGCTCGCCGCCGCCGTGCCCGGCCAGACCATCCAGCTCGCCGACGGCACCTATTCGGGCAACTTCAAGGCCACCACCCCCGGCACCGCCACCGCCAGGATCACCCTCACCGGCTCCGCGAACGCCGTCCTCACCACTCCCACCGGCGGCGGCTACGGCCTCCACCTCAACGGCGCGGGCTACTGGACCGTCCAGGGCCTCACCGTCACCGGCGCCCAGAAGGGCATCATGGCCGACGCCGCCGAATACGTGCTGCTCGACGGCGTGACGGTCCACCACACCACCATGGAGGGCGTGTACTTCCGCAACTCCAGCGCCCACGGCACGCTGCGCGACTCGCGCGTCCACGACACCGGCCTCAGCCGGGACGGCATGGGCGAGGGCGTCTACGTCGGCACCGCCAACACCCTCTCCGACCGCAGCGACTTCGTGCGGATCACCGGCAACACCTTCGGCCCGAACATCGGCGGCGAGAACGTGGACCTCAAGGAGGGCACCACCGGCGGCCTGGTCTCCGGCAACACCTTCGACGGCGACGGCCTCACCGGCCGCAACCACGACGACTCCTGGGTCGACGTGAAGGGCAACGGCTACGTCATCGAGAACAACACCGGCAGGCGCACCACCGACGACGGCTACCAGACCCACAGCGTCCAGCCGGGCTGGGGCTGCGGCACCGTCTTCCGGGGCAACCGCTCCGACCTCACCGGCGCCACCGGGCCCGACCGGTACGCGATCGACGTGACCAACCACGACCCGGCGACGTGCCCGGTGACGATCGGCGCGGGCAACACCGTCACCGGGGGCCGGGGCCTGGTGAACCCCGGCGTCCCGGTGGGCTGAGGCCGCTACAGCGCGTCGAGCGGCACGTCCGGGTCGGCCAGCGCCTTGGTGTCCACCACCCGCCCCGAGCGCACCAGTTCGCGGATCGGTTCGGTGACGTCCCAGACGTTGACGTTCATCCCGGCGAGCACCCGGCCGCCGGACAGCCAGAACGCGATGAACTCGCGGGTGGCCGGGTCGCCGCGGAACACCACCTGGTCGTAGCCGTCCGGTTCGACGTAGCCGACGTACTCCATGCCCAGGTCGTACTGGTCCGTGAAGAAATAGGGAACCCGGTCGTACACCGCGTCCGGCTGCCCGAGCAGCGCGCGGGCGGCGGTCTGCGGCTGGTTGAGCGCGTTGGCCCAGTGCTCGACCCTGACGTGCTTGCCGAACAGCGGGTGGTAGGCGTTGGCGACGTCGCCGGCCGCGTAGACGTCCGGGTCCGAGGTGCGCAGGTGCCGGTCGGTCTTGATGCCGTTGTCGACGTCGAGACCGGCCGCCTCGGCGAGGCCGGTGGCGGGGGAGATGCCGATGCCGACCACCACCGCGTCGGCGGCCACCGTCGTGCCGTCGGCGAGCTCCACCCCGTTCACCGTGCCGCCCTCGCCGGTCAGCGCGGCCACCCTGGCGCCGAAGCGCAGGTCCACGCCGTGCTCCCGGTGCAGGTCGGCGAAGACCTGGGCGACCTCCCGGCCGAGCACCCGCAGCAACGGCAGCTCCAGCGCCTCCAGCACCGTCACCTCGGCGCCCGCCTCGCGGGCCGCGGCCGCCACCTCCAGGCCGATCCAGCCCGCGCCGATCACCGCGATCCGGGCGCCGGGCCGCAGCGCGGCCCTGATCCCGTCGCTGTCCTCGACCCGGCGCAGGTAGAGCACCCCGTCCTGGTCCGCGCCCGGCACCGGCAGCCGGCGCGGCACCGAGCCGGTGGTCAGCAGCAGCTTGGCGTACTCCACCCGGCCGTCGTCCGCGAGCGTCACGGTGTGCCCGGCCGGGTCGATCGCGGCCACCGCCGTGCCCAGCCGCAGCGTGACGTCGTGCTCGGCGTACCACTGCGGCGGGTGGACGTAGATCTTCTCCCGGGGCGTCTTGCCCTGGAGGTAGCCCTTGGACAGCGGCGGCCGTTCGTACGGGCGCTCGTGCTCCTCACCGATCAGGACGATGCCGCCCCGGTACCCGGCCTCGCGCAGCGCCTCGGCCGCCTTGGCGCCGCCCAGGGACGCCCCGACGATGACGACCGGGCGCTCCCGCCCGCCGCTCGTGCCGCCCGCTCCGGCCGTCCCGGTGTCCGTGCCCGCCATGCTCGACTCCTCGCTCTCCGACCGTGATCGGGGCCAGCCTGCCGCCGTTCGGGTGGCCTGTCGAGAGCGCACCTGGCGCGCCGCGCCGCGCTCGCCCGTACGAGTGAACCTGAGGCCTCAGCCGGTCATCGCCTCCCTGACCAGCGCGGTGTCGGTGAACTGCTCGAAGCGCACGATCCGGCCGCCGCGCACGGTGAAGCGGTGGGCGACCCGGACCGCGAGCGGCTTCCCGGTGGCCCGGTGGACGGCCGTGTAGCGGCCCAGCACCACCACGGTCTCGCCGTCCACCACGTAGGTGTCGTCGTGCGCCGTCCAGTTGTCCCACTCGGCGGCCAGCCGCTCCATCACGTTGGCGGTGACGCCCTTCGGGGTCCGGTAGGTGCCGGCCAGCGGGAAGCCTGCCATCTCGGTCCACTCGACGTCCTCGGCCAGCGTGGCGCGCAGCGCGGCCAGGTCGCCCCTGGCGGAGGCCAGGTACTGGCGCCGCACCACGTCGGCGGGGGCGGTCGACTCGGCGAAATCGGCGATGTCCTTGGGGATCTCGATCACCGCCCGCTCACCCCCAGGCCATCTCGCCCAGGGCGACCTTGGTGCCGATGTCCACCGCGATCCGCAGCCCCAGCTTCGGGAACCGCCGCTCCAGCGCCTCCCTGGCGGCGGCCGCGTCGTCGGCCCGGCCGATCTCGGTCTCGAAGGCCCGCAGGTAGGCGCGGGTGTGGTCGACGGCGTTCAGGTCGGTGGGCGCGCCGGCGATCCGGTGGCCGGCCGCCACCCAGGTCGGGTGGAGCGCCTCGATGCCGTCCAGCAGGTCGATCCAGGCGGCCCGTTGGGCGGAGGTGGGGGTGTCGGCGGTCCACACGTGCAGGCCCTCGAAGAGCAGCACCCCGCCCAGCACGGCGCGGTGGTGCTGCTGCCAGAGGTAGTGCCGGTCCGGCAGGTGGAAGTCGGCGCCGCGCAGCTCGAAGCGGTGGCCCTCGAAGACCAGCTCGTCCCCGTGCAGCACCTCGGGCCGCACCAGCCGGGTGGGCAGTTCCGGGCCCAGGTGCGCCCAGGCGCCCAGCTTGGCCTCGTACGTCTCCTGGATGTGCTCGACGGTCGAGGCGGTGGCCAGGAAGCGGGCCTGCGGGAAGGCGTCCTGCACCTCCTGGGCGCCGAAGTAGAAGTCCGGGTCGCCGTGGCTGACGAAGACGGTGGTCAGCCGCTTGCCGCTCGCCCGGACCCGTTCGACCAGACGGCGGCCGTCCGAGCGGGTGAATCCGGCGTCCACCAGCAGCGCGTCGTGCGGCCCCGTGACCAGCACGGAGGTCTTGTTGAGCGAGCTGTCGGGGCTGTCGACGATCTCGAAGTCGAGTGCACTCACGTTTGAGTCCTTCCTCCGGTCGGGCACGCCTCGCCGCCAGGATCGGCTCTGGGCGCGCCATCCGCATCCGGAGGGGCCGGGGCGTGCCCGGTGGATCTCCGCCGGGGCCGCGACACCGGGGCGCGCCCTACCCCCGGGTCCAGAGCGAGAGGTCGCTGCTGGTGGCCACCGCGAGGGTCCGGCCGGTCGGCGAGAAGCCGGCCGCGCGGAAGGTGGACCGGCTGGAGTCGAGGACCAGCCACCAGCTCTCCCCGTGCTCGCCCTGCCACGGCCCCCGGCCGCTGGCGAGCAGCACCCGGTGGTGCGGCCACTCCGGGGCGACCACCTCGATGCGCCAGCCGCCCTCGGCGCCGGTGTGCAGTCCGCCGCCCCACAGCCCGGCCACCGGGATGCGCACGTCCGTGACCTGGCCGAGGCCGGGGCAGGAGAGGTCACCGCCGTCCGGGGCCTCGGCGGGGTCGTGGTCACGGGCCAGCTTGAGGCCCGTCACGGCGTCGAACAGGCCGTGCCCGCCGTGCGAGACGGTCAGCACCAGGTCGTGCCCGCTCTCCGGGTGGACGGCGAAGCCGATGCCGAGCAGCCCGCCGACGGACTGAAGGCCCCGGCCGGCCGGGCGCCACGGCCGCGGCGGGGCGGTCACCTCGGCGGCCATGATCCGGTCGCGGAGGTGCCGCTGGTGCGGGGTCAGGGCCATGCCGACGATCATCCCACCGGGGCGGGCCCGTCGCGCCGAGCGAGCCGTCCGTCCGGCGAGCCCGCCGTCCGGGCCGGGAGCCCGGGAGCCCGGGGACGCGGGATGCGGGAACAGTGGCCGCCCGGAACACGTTCGTCCGGTCATGACCGACGACAGCACCCCCGAGATCCTCCGCTACGCCGCCTTCGCCACCCGCCCCGAGGGCGGCAACCCGGCCGGCGTGGTGCTCGACGCCACCGGGCTGACCGACGAGCGGATGCTCGCCATCGCCGCCGAGGTCGGGTACTCCGAGACCGCCTTCCTGACCGCGGGCCCGGCCGAAGGGGCCTACCGCGTGCGGTACTTCAGCCCGCTCGCCGAGGTGCCGTTCTGCGGGCACGCCACGGTCGGCGCCGCCGTCGCCGTGGCCGAGCACACCCGGCCGGGGCGGTACGTCTTCGCGACCGCGGCCGGGGACGTCCCGGTCGAGGTCGAGCGCGGCGCCGACGGGCTGCTGCGCGCCACCCTCACCAGCGTGGAGCCGAAGGTCGAGGAGGTGCCGGAGGCCGACGTCGACGAGGCGCTCGCACTGCTCGGCTGGTCCGCCGCCGACCTCGACCCGGCGCTGCCGCCCCGGATCGCCTACGCGGGTGCCCGCCACCTGGTGCTGCCGGTCGCCACCCGCGAGCGGCTGGCCCGGCTCGACTACGACTTCGACGGCCTCGCCGCCCACATGCGCGCCCGTGACCTGACCACCCTCCAACTCGCCTGGCGGGAGGCCCCCGAGGTCTTCCACGTCCGCGACCCGTTCCCGGTCGGCGGCGTGGTCGAGGACCCGGCCACCGGCGCCGCCGCGGCCGCCTTCGGCGCCTACCTGCGCGACCTCGGCGCGGTGGCGGCCCCGGCGGTGCTGACGCTGCACCAGGGCGAGGACCTGGGCCGCCCGGGCGTCCTGCGGGTCGAACTGCGGGCGGAGGACACCCGGGTGCGTGTCTCGGGCACGGCGGTGGCGATCGGCTGACGCGGGGCGCGGGCCTCAGGGCGAGGGAGGCAGCAGGACCCGCTCGCCCTCGCCCCGGGGCCAGGCACCTCAGCACCCCCGTATCCGGTCGACGGTCACCGCACCGGACGTGGCCGGTGAGTCGTCGCGCCCCGGGTGATGAAGGCCACCGTGGGGGAGAAACCCCCGTGCCCGACCTCGCGTCGGGGCGGGCGCTCCGGCAGCTCCGTTCGGCGCGTCCGGAAAAGCGTTGGCATGTGCCCGTCCCGGTGGGTGAAGCTGCTCGGATGCAGCGAGCGAGCAGTCGGACCGTGACGGTCGATCTCACCTTCGGCGACGAGTACTTCGGGCTGCTGGGCCCCTACGAGGTGGAGGTCGGCTGGTGGTCCTCGGTGGACGGGGTGGTCGCGCGGGCGGCGGAGGCGGCCGGGGTGCCGGTGCTGGTGACGCGGCTGGTCGACGGGCACAGCGAGGAGCCCGGCCACGGCGGGTGGGTGCGCTACCACGCGGAGGCGCTGCGCCGGCCGGCCGCGCTCGGCTCCCGCCCCCCGGACGGTGACACGGCCGCGCTGCTCGGCCCCGCCGAACGCCGCGCCGCCTGGGCCACGCCCCGAG
>NZ_MSJQ01000382.1 GCF_014596515.1 Streptomyces sp. CBMA156 | reverse complement strand
CCTCGCCTGGTCGAGCAGTGCGTGGACCGCCTCCGCCGCGGGGCTGCCCTCGGCGCGGTCCGCGCAGCCGCAGCCGTCCGGCCCGCAGGGCGCCACCCGGACCGGCTCCGGCGGCACCGCGAAGGTCTCCGGGGCCGCGCCGCAGAACGTCAGGGAGCGGCCGTGGTCGACCAGGGCGACGTTGCCGCGGGCGACGCTCACGTCGGCGATCGGGCCGCAGTCGCTCCCGCCGTGCGCGGACAGGCAGACCGGGAAGGAGAGCGCGTCCTCCGCCGCCCAGCCGACCTCGACCACGGGCTGCTCGTACAGCTCGTCGACCAGGGGGGTGACCGAGGTGAGCCGGACGGCCTGGCGGTGCGCCGGATCGGCGTCGGCGGCGGCGCCGGTGCGCGGGCCGAGCACCTCCTCGATGACCAGCAGGTCGCCGGGGCGCAGCGCCAGGTGCCGGCCGCGGTCGCGGTCGCGGTCCTGCGGCCGGTCGGCCCGGTGCCAGTCGTCGCGCAGGGTGGCGCCGGTCGCGCCCCGGGGCAGGACGCAGTCCTGGTCGCCCCAGGTCCAGAACCGGATGGTGTTGTGCGCGGGGCGCAGCACCAGGTCCGCCCCGCCGAGCGGCTCGAACACCTCGACGGCGGCGGTGGTGGTGAGCGCGTCCAGCTCCTCGTCCTGGATCACCGTGGACAGGTCCGGGCGTTCCTGCGGGCCGAGCCGGCTGACGTCGACGGCGGCGAAGCGGAAGGTGCCGTGCCGCAGGGTGAGCGGGCGGTCGGCCGTCAGCGCGACGAACGTGCGGGCGTTGCAGCCGTCGTGCACGGGGTAGTCGACCAGCCGGGCGTGCCGGCGCACCGACACCCGGCGGCGGGCGGTGTCGAGGTACGCCTCGGTGGCCACCGCGTCCTGCTGGTAGGAGAGCCGGTCGGCCGTGTAGGCGAGCAGCTCGACCAGGGTGACGCCGAGGTCGGGCAGGTGCCGCTCGGTCCAGCCGGGGGTGGTGAGGCTCATCCGGTCCAGCACCAGCCGGCGCAGGCTCTCGTAGTCGCGGGCGGTGTAGTCGATCACCGGGGCCGGCCGGACGGCGGGCGGGCAGCTCTCCTCGGCGCGGCAGTCGTAGGGGGAGGGGCAGTCGGCGCCGAAGGAGAAGCCGGTGCTCGCGTACCTCGGGTCGAAGCCCGGGTACGGGCGGCTGCCCGGCCGGCCGTAGGCGTCCGCCTCGACGACGGTCAGCCGGTAGCGGGAGGTGTCGCCGGCCCGGTCGAGGGTGACGTGCATCCGGTCGTCCAGCTCCGGGTCGTCGGCGCGCTCGATGTCGACCGCGACGGCGCGCAGGCCGGTGATCCGCCGGCCGCCGTCGACGCGGATGTTCTCCGGGCCCAGCTCGTCCGGCGCCCGGCCGAGGAAGGTCACGCTCAGGGTGCGCCCGTCGTCGTCCGGCTCGGCGCCGTCCAGGCCCAGCAGGCGCGCCGCGCGGACGTCGGCGCGGCGGAGTTCCGTCCCGCACCGGGCCGTGGCCTCGTCGGACTGCCGGGTCACTTCGGATCGGCCCGTCACGTCGGACTGCCCGGTCACTTCGGATCGGCCGGTCATGCCGCCACCCCGCCCTCGAACACGTCCTGCCGCCGCGCACCGGTCCGGCGCACGACGTACGCCAGCTCGACCCGCACCACGTTGTCCTCGCTCTCCACGTCGAGCGAGACGACCTCGATCACGTCGCCGAGCCACCGTTGCAGCGCCGCCTGGACGGACAGTTGCAGGGTGGCCGCCAGCTCCGGGCTGTTCGGGGCGAAGACCAGGTCGAGCAGTCCGCAGCCGAAGTCCGGGTGCATGACCCGCTCGCCGGGGCTGGTGAACAGCAACTGCTCGATCAGGTCCCGCACGTGGTCGTCGTACGCCGCCTCGGCGGTGCGCCCGCGGCTGTCGATCCGGAACGGGAACGCGAGGTCCGTCCTGGCCGGGGGTGCGGTGCTCATGTCCCCACCGCCCGCTGTTGGACGACGGTCACGACCGGCGGCCCCTGCGGGATCTGCTCGGCGCTCTGGCACAGTCCGACGGCGGACTGCGGCAGCGCGGGGGAGCCGTTCACCCGGATCCGGGCGGACGGCACCACCCAGCGGATCGTGACGCAGGGCTGCGGCTTGCCGGCCACCGTGAACGGGCAGCCGGTCACGGTGTACGGGTCGGCGGTGCCGGTGACGGCCTGGCCGGCGACCAGCACCCGGGCCTGGGCGGGCCGGGCCGTCGCCTGGGCGCCGTGCGGGCAGATCACCGTCGCATTGACGTGCAGCAGATTTCCGGGCACGAGAATCCCCCCGTCAGGTCACGCTCAGGGCGTCCTGGTTGATGGAAACGGTGGCGCCGACGAGCGAGATCTCGGCGCCCTGGCCGTTGCTGATCCGGATGCCCGCGTCGTTGATCACGATCGAGGCTCCGCCCGGTGTGCGGAGGGTGATCCCGGTGGTCGGGTCGTCGGACAGCACGATCACCCGCCGCCCGGAGGTCTCCAGCACCGTGTTCGGCACGCCCGGCGGGCCGGTCGTCGCCTCCACCGGGACCTCCGAGGCGGCGCCGTACCAGCAGCCCGTCCAGACCGGGTAGCTCTGGTCGCCCTGTTCGAACTCCAGCCACACCCCCGCCCCGACCGGCGGGACCGCGTAGTGCCCCATGCCGGGGCCGGCCACCGGGAAGCACGGCATCGCCCAGGTCGACGTGACCTCGCCCAGCACGTCGGGCACCTGGGCCTGGATGCGGCCGATCCCGAGCGGGTCGACGTTGTTCACCACCGTTCCCCGGAACTTGCCGAGGTAGCGGGTCGGTTCGGCCATGCCGGCAACTCCTGACTGTGGTGCCTCGATGGTGTGGCGCTGCGGGACTGTGGTGCCACGATGGTGTGGCGCTACGGGACGACGGTCGGCTGGAGGGCGATCAGGCCCTCGCGGGTCAGCGTGAAGTTCTGGGTGTACGAGCCGCGCTGGAGGTTGTGGGTGACGCTCTTGACGAAGTACAGGCCGTCGTAGGTGAGCCCGGCGCCACGGACGCCGACCAGCTCGCGCGGCCGCAGGACGTGGCCGTACCGGACGACGTCGAGCTGCCCCGAGCCCGAGACGGCGTCCGCCGACTGCATCGCCTTGGCGATGGTCTCGGCGACGGCCTGGGCGGTGTCCTTCTTGGCGGTGTCGGCGATGACCTTCTTCTTCAGCGCCGGTGCGGGCCTGAGCGCGAGCGGCGGGCGCAGGATGCTGACCTCCGGCACCGGCAGGACGGCGGACACCCTGGTCGCCGGGAGCTGGATGCGGGCCTCCGGCTCCTCGCGGGCGGTCCCGTCGAAGGCGAAGGTCAGCTGGTCGACGTTGGACAGCGCGTCCATGTTCACGTTCAGCGCGTGCTGCGGGACGCCGAGCCGGTTCTCCGGCCCCCAGTAGGCGCGGCTCGTCCCGGGGACCGGCCCCGGATCGAGGTAGAACACGTAACCGTTGGCCTTGGCCAGCTCGTTGACGTATCCGAGGTCGGTGCCCTTCTGGAAGTCGATCCGCCGGGTGGGCATCGGCGTCTGCGGCACCAGCTCCGGGATGACCAGCGGCACGATGCCGTACTGCCCGTACGTGCCGATGATCGCGGCGACCCGGGCCGCCGGGGACATCGCGGGGAACGGCACCCCGGCCCGCTCCTCCAGGTCCATCAGCACCGTCAGGTCCTCGCCGGTGACGGTGAGCGTGGACTGGCCGGGCTGGTTGCTGATGCCGACCTCCTGGCGGATGATCACACCGTCCATCAGCACGGTCGGGGTGCCCGCGACGGTCACCATCAGCACGACCCTGATCTTCGGGTCGAAGAAGCCGCCCGGCAGCAGCGCGGTGTTGATCGGACCGCGCTTCGACAGGTCGAAGGCGAGCTGGAAGCCGCTGCGCTGCCCGGACGCCACCGTGACCTGCGCCGACAGCAGGGCGTCGGTCACCGGCTGCGGCACCGGCACCGGGATCTGTGGACCCATCAGCAGACTCAGGCGGACCGACCCGATCGGCCCGCCCCCCGTGACGGCCGGGGCGTCAGGCATTCCCCACCCCCGGCACCCCGCCGGGCAGTGCGACGATGATCCGCCGGCCCGGCGTCGCGGTCAGCTCCCGGGGGTCGAGCACCGGATTGGCGTCGGCGATCCGCCACCACTGGTCGGCGCTGCCGAGGTAACGGTAGGCGAGCAGGTCGGGGCGGTCGCCGGCACTGACGGTGTGCTCGGCGAGCGGGGTCAGACCGTCCGTGCCCGGCAGCAACCGCCGTCGCAGGTAAGGGACCTGGCGCCCGTCCGGTGCCGTGTGCAACGCCACCGGGACGCCGTGGTACCGGCTGGTCGGCGGGTACGGCGAAGGCGCGGGCAGCGCGTCCAGCGGGTGGTCGGCGGTCACCGGAATCCTCCTCCCAGGCCGAGCGCACTCAGCCGGCCGTCGGCCGCGGAACCGACCAGCCGCTCCTTCTGCGCCAGGTGCGCGAGGTACAGCTCGGCCCCGCGGTGGCCGGTCGGCAGATCGCTGACGGTCAGGACGCGCAGGCCGATCCCGACGGTGGCCCTGATCGGGTTCAGGTCGATGTCGAACGCCTCCTCGGTGATGGTGAGTTCGGTCAGCCGCACCGGAAGGATCCGCTTGCTGCCCCAGGTGAACAGGGTGAGCGGGGCCTCGATCGGGGTGATCTCCAGGGTGCCGACCGCGGCCAGCCCCTGGTTGGCCCTGAGCTGGGCGCTGGCCGGCTGCACCAGCAACTCCAGTGTGGCCAGCTGCGGATGGATCCCGTTCGGCGCCGGCAGCTCCAGCTGGTCCGTGGCGTCCAGCTCGGCGGTGAACTTCCACGTCTCCACCGCCGGACCCTTCAGCCGCAACGCCTCCGTCCGGTCCCCGGTCCCGTCGGCCCCCGCGGCCTGCGGGGCGAGCGAGCGCTCCAGACTGTCGGGGTTGAACTGCAACACGACGACCCGCTGCGGCGTCCCGCGCAGCGCATCGACGATCACCAGCCCGGCCCTGATGGGCCTGGGGGTGTCCGTGTACCCGGTCATGACCCATCACCGCCCCCTCGGACGCGATAGGCCTCAAGGACGAGCCCTGCCCGCTCGCGAATCTCGGTGACGGGATCCTGTGCTGCCAGATTCTGTAGCAGCGGGATGTACTCGGACCACGGTGAATACGTGCTGGCCCACAGCGACATGTCCCGCACCTGGGAATCCGGATGGGTCAGTCCGCTTTTGACCCGCCGGAATGTCTCGCCGTGAAAACCATCCGGAGATCCGACCGCGAGTCGAATGATGGACAGACCGAGTTCAATGGGATCCGGTGCGTTGTCGACACACCAGAGCAACTCGGTGTGGTCCCACGGGAAGAGCTCCTCGGAAATCATTTCCACGACTGGTTCCACACTCTCGCGGGTCGGGCCGCGCACAATGAGATAGCAATTCTTCGACATGCCGTCCTCGACGTACTCGAGGATGCTTTCATCGCCCAGATCCCAGGAGACGGTGTACGGGATTCCGCCTTCGCGCCGGGCCTCCGCTTCCGCTCTCCTCGGCCAGCCGTGGAGGCCGGCAAACTCGTCTACCTCGTCCTCCGCCGGGCACGAGCGCAACACGATTCTGGTCGTCTTGAATTTCGAGTTCTGCATCGATCAGTCCATTCCGTTCCGAAGCGCCGTGTAGCGCGGGTCGATATTGTACATCCGGTGAATTCGATCTCGGATCTGCTGCATGAGCTGCTTTCGCTTCTCCTGCCCGGTGGCATAGGAATCCACGACGATTTCCTTGCCCAGGCTTCGGACCCACGCCTCGACGACATCGACTTCCCGATCGCGTAGCCGTTCCGCGAGGGGCGTCCGGTCCGCTCCCTGGAAGATGGACGCGCGCAGCTCCCTGGCCCCCGCCTGTGAATCCTTGGGCGCCATCGGGTGGAGTCGTGCCGCGTCCGCGAGGGTGACATGGCCGCGTGCCGCCATGTCCAGGAGCATGGCACCGGTCGCCATGGTTCCGACGTTCCGCAGGCCCTCCTGCTGGATCATCAGCGAAGTCAACTCTGCGGTGAAGCGTCGGTTCGGCCCGTCCGGCATTCTTCCACCGAGCATGCCGACCGCCTGTTGGGCGATCACCTGCTGCTTCAAGGCGCCGTGTCGTCCCTGCCACGAGTCGAACAGGTTTGCAATCTCTTTATATGACAGACCCAAGCTGTCCTTGCGGGATGGAGTTCTTTTTCGCTCATCTCGCCACGGCTGTTTCTCTTCCGAGCGGTAAGGAATGCTGAAAAGGACCCCTCGGTTCCTCGTGACTCGCCCCCACCATTGCTGCCAGTCGACGTCGAGGGCAGCTCCGGACTGATCTCGATAGCGTTGGATGTCCACCTGCCACATGGTTGTTCCTGGGCGTCCGCGGAGATACTCCTGCACCTCCGCGCCGGAGCGGTCACCGAGTTCGTGTACTTCGTAGCCCCGACCGGCGGATGTCGGTACGGAGGTGGGGTCGGGTATCGGATCCTGGCTGACTCCGGCGGTACGCGCCCACTGCGGCGCTCGCACGACCTCTGCGCCGACCTTGCGGACGAACGCCAGCAGATCATCGATCGGGAAAGCCGCGCCATGCAGGAAAACGATGTCGGGATTGAGCCAGGCACGGAAGCGGATACTCCGCTCTCCGAGCCACTCCAGGCCGGAAAGTCGGTACCAGGCCCGCATCGCCGTGAGTACGGCTCGAATGGTGATGTCAGAGGCGCCGCGGTGGAGCAGTCCCTGCAGTTTCGGAGTGATCTTTGCAACGATCAGAGAGAGCCGCTGCTCCTTGGCCGCCCGCGAGTTCTCGTGGGCGCGGCGTTGGGCGCGCTGTTGTTGGCGCTTCTGGTGCCACGCGCGGAGGCGGTCGCGCTGTTTACGGTAGGCGTCGCGGATGCGGTGGGCGCCGTTGGTGAGGGCGCGGCCGAGTTTGCTGTTGAGGAGCTTGCGGCCGAGGGTGCGGGCGGCGACCCGGACGCGGGTGAGGGCGGCCTTGACCGTCTGGCGGGAGGAGTTGAGGGCGCGGCCGACCGCCGAGGTGGGGCGGCGGGGCCGGGTGGACTTCGGGTGGGTGACCTGACGGCGCGGGCGGCCGGGGGCGGTGGCCTTCGGGCGTTCGGTGTGGTGCTCCGCGCGGCGGACGGTGTGCCGGGCCGGGCCGGTGCGGGCGGGGGAGGGCCGACGGCGCAGTGACTGGCCGGCCCGGCGCAGGCTTGCCCGGGCCTTGTTGACCGCCCGTCCGGCCGCCTTGCGGGTGCCCCGGCCGGCCCTGGCCAGGCCCTTGAGGATCTTCTGGGCTATCCCCTTGAGCTTGGTGCCGACCGCCTTGCCGGCCCCTTTGAGCTTGCTGAGCAGGAAGTTGGAGATGAAGTCCAGCAGCGCGACCACGCCCGCCGCGACCGCGTCGGCGAACAGGCAGGCGGCCGATCCGGACTTGACCGCCTTGAGGAAGGCGACGAACTTCCCGATCGCCGCGATGATCTTGCTGATGGTGTTCCAGGCGGCCATCAGGCCCTGAATGATCGCCATGATCGCGCCCGCCGCCGGCACGATCATCGACACCAGCTTCTCGACGACGATCGAGACGATCATCCCGGGCAGCGCCGCCACGATCGCCTGCCAGGCCATCCGCCCGATCTGGGCCATCGAGATGCAGCCCTTGACCAGTACGTTGACGAGGGTGGAGGTCAGGCCGACGACCGACTCCACCTTCTCGTCGAACCAGGTCCGCACCGCGCTCTTGACCGCACCCCACAGGTAGTGCTGGATGCCGTCGACCGCGGCGGTGCCGAGCTTCTTCAGCCAGCCGCCCGGGTCCGGCGCGATGTCGCCGATCAGGGCCGCGAACTCGCCGAACACCGCGATCGCCTTCTGCACGAAGTCGATCGCGTCCATCACCGCCGTGCGGACCGCCTCGATCGCGGCCTTGAGCCCCGCCTCCAGCGCGTCCAGCAGGGCGTTCAGCCCGGCCGCCAGCGCGTCGAGCAGCTTGTTGACGGCGTTCTTGAGCCGGTCCGCCCACTCGTTGACCTTGGCGACGGCCTTGTCGCGCCACTCGTCGATCTTCCTGCGGAACCTGTCCCGCAGTTCGGGGAACGCCGCCAGCAGGACGTCGCAGATCCTGATCAGCGCGTCCGCGAGCTTGTCGATCAGCTCGACGGCGAACTTCCTGGCCTGGTCGATCGCCCAGTCCGCGAACTTCCGGAAGCCGTCGATGATGTCGTTGATCAGGCCGCGGAAGTAGTCGAAGACCTTGGTGACCGCCTCGACCAGCGCGTCGAAGGCCGCCTTGACCTTGGACTTGACCCAGCCCCACCAGCCCTCGGACTCCTCCTTCTTGCGGTCCTTCTCCTTCCGCGCCTTCTCCTCGGCCTCCTTCCGCTTGTCCTGGATCTTCTGGTTGTCCTGCTGCTGACGGTCCTGGACGTCCTTGTCGGCCTCGGTGCGCTTCCTGTCGATCGCGCCGGTCTTGTCCTTGTGCTCGGCGTCGGCGTCATGGTCCGCGCCGGAGATCTGCTGATCCTGCTCGGTGCGCCACTGTTCGCGTTCGGCCGTGACCTTCTCCGCGGCCCCGCCCCGCTCGCCGGCCTGGGCCTGGGCGTTGTCAGCCACCGCCTGGTCGACCTCGGCCTGGTTCTGCCGGCGGGCGTCGGCCTCGCCCTGCTTCCGCGTGGCCTGTTCGGAGGCCAGCCGGCCCTGGCCCTGGCCGACCGCGGCCTGGATCTGCGGGCCGCGCTCCTGCCGGGTCACGATGCCGATGCCCGGCTTGGTGGCGGCCGCGCGCCCGGCGCCGGTGCCCCCGCGCCTGCGGCTGCCGCCGGGGACGGAGGCGGTGAGGGTCTCCTTCGGTACGTCCGGGTAGATCCGGTCCTCGCCCATCGGCTTGGCGGCGTCCTCCCGGCCGACGCCGAGGATCCTGGCGGAGCCGTCCTTGAGCTTCGCCGCCTGCCGGTCGGTCCGTGCCGGATCGCTCTCGCCGGTCAGTTCGACCGTGGGTGCCCGGCCGACGGTGGTGTTCAGCGCCGGGTCGGTGGAGGGCACGCCGTCGACCGCGCCCTGGACCTGCTGCACCTCCTGCGCCGAGACCTGGTTGCCCGCGTCGTCGGCGACGTGGGGTGCGGCGACCCGGTCGCCGGGGTTGCGGCCCTCGACCTTCTTCCGCTCGGCCTCCTGCCGCTCGCCGTCCGGGCCCGCAGGGCCGACCCGCTCCAGCCGCTCCGTCACCGCCTCGGCCGGCGGCGCGGCCTCGGGCGTGCCGGACTGGGTCTGCGGCGCCCCGGACG
>NZ_MSJQ01000381.1 GCF_014596515.1 Streptomyces sp. CBMA156 | reverse complement strand
GTCCGCTCCGCAGACATGACGCGCCGTCACTAGCGTGACGGAGCGTTGTGGCGCCCCTCCGGGGCGCAGTAGCGGAGTGTGACGTCGACTCCGCCGCCGTCGGGTCGGCGGGGGTTCGGCTCGGTGGCCGGGTGGTCCTTCCGTCGGGGTGTCAGCGCGTCCGCGCCGGGGCCCTTCGGGCCGGTGCCTCGCCGGTCCCGGCCGCTATTTCTGCTGGTCAGTGGGGGTTTTGGCGCACTCCGTGCGCCTGGCTGACCGGGAGGAGGGGGTGGGGCCTTCCTGTCCGTCGCCGCCCTCACCATCCCATCGGAACAGGTAGGCCGGCCCCTGGTGGCGCCCCCACAGCATGTCACCCAACGTCGCGCCGAGCAACCCCCTACCCGACATCAACACTCATTGTGACCATACGGTGAGTGGTCTAGACCCTTCCCAGTGGTCTAGACCCATCGGACTCGACTCGAATTCCCCGCACCCCGAAAACGGCACCCGACCCCGTATCAGAATCCCGCCGTCAGCCAATCCCGCCACATCCGGTACCCCCATCCGACCCCGGCTCCCGGAAGCATCAAACCGCTCCCTTGTGTAGCGACAGGAATCCCACCCCATGCCCTCTCAGAAAACCACCACAGCCAGCCGTTGACGATGTGACGCGGAATTCCGGTACAACCACCATCCCGCCCCATGAAAAAACCCCATCAAAAACCCGATGGAAAAACCCCATCAATGGCACCGGGCGCAGCACGGATGAGGCGCGACGACGTCGGCGAGCAGGCCCCGGGACGACCGCGGACCCGGACGGCCAGGACGACCGCACCGAGGCGGCCCGGGGCACCGTCCGGGCCGCACCAGGACGTGGTCCTGATCGACGTCCAGGGCAACATCCTCGACGGCCCGGACAGCGGCGGGCGCAGCACGGCCGGCCTGCCGTACGGCGGGCGGCAGGACCGCGGCCACCCCTTGAGACCGCAGGACTTCCCGTCCCAGAGGCGGAGCTCACACCCCCACACAGGAAAACCTGCGGCCCGTCCCGGCAGTGGCGGGTGGGCGCGGGCCTGCGGCGGGGTGGGTCCGTCATCTGGTCCGGCCGGGGCGGGCGGCGATGTCGGCCAGGGCGTCGGGCTCGTGCTCCTGGCTCTCGCCGTCCCGGAGCGGGCCGGGTGGCGGGCAGACCGCCTGGACGCCACTCCCGGGCGTCTTGATGATCCGGTCGGTGGAGAGGAAGCCGCGCGGTTGCGTACCGGCGGGGGCGCCGTCGGCCGGCTGCCGTGGTTGAGAAAGGCGGCGGTGTGGAGGCGGGTGTGTCGGGGCGGGCCTCCGTTGCAGCGGGGCCCGCCCCGGGGTGCCGTTGCTCGCCCGGACACGTGGAGTGAGCGGTTTCGGCGCTTTCCAGTGTTGCCGCCCCCGTGGCGGCCGACCAGTGTGTGGGGCTTTCCAACCCCGTCCGGAAACTTGGAAACCGGCCGTGAGCTGGCCCGATGGCCCGACTCCCGGGCGGCCGGCGGCAGCGCGGGAGCGGCGTCCCGCGACGGCTTCGACCGTGTTGCCGTGCGGGCAGGCCGCGCCTGCCGGAGGCGGTCCGGGCAGGCGCGGCAACGGGCGCGCCGGGTTTCGGCACGGCACTAAGGTTGCTGAAACCCCGTCAGCCCTGGCGTCGGCGGGCCGGGGTGAGCATCGTTGAAGTCAGCCGCCAGGCACCCGGGTTGCAGCCCGGGCGCCGTGAACACGAGCGGCTGCCGGCCCCGCCTCGGCGGGGCCCGCCCGGACACGTGGAGCAGGAGAGACAGCCATGATCGGGAACAACTCCCGGGAGCAGCGCGGGGAGCAGCGGACGTCGTCGTACGTCTTCCAGTTCGGTGTGCTGGCGGTGATCCAGGCGATCATCGTCGTGCTGGTGCTGATGGGTACGGCGGCGGAGACCGCGCTGGCGGTCGCGGGTGGTGGCGGGCTGGCCGCGGCGAAGGTGGCCGGGCTGTTCCTCGCCGGCCCTGCGGCCGCCAACCGGCCCGTCCGCCGTCGGGGCGGGCGGTGAGCGCCGGCCCGGGCGGCGGGCCGGGTGGCGGGCCGGGTGGCGGGCCGGGTGGGCCCGGGGATACCTCCCGGCAGGGGCAGCGGGGGCGGGGACGTGACCTGACCGGGAACGCGCCGCTGACCGTCTTCGCCAGAGAGCTGTACGAGCTGCGGATCAAGGCCGATAAGACTCTCGCCGAGGTCGCCAAGGCCGCGAACTACACGGAACCGAGCATTTCCAAGCTCACCAACGACAGCGGGCTGTGCAGCAGGCTCGCCCTGATCGCCTACCTGAACGCGCTGGGCGAGGACATCGGGCCGTGGCTGGCGCAGTGGCAGAGGCTCAAGGAGATGACGCCCGCCCAGCGGACCACCGAACCGGGCCCCCCGCCGGACGCCCGGGAGGGGTCCGGCCCGGACCCCGGCGACCCGGCGCAGGCGCCGGTCACGTCCGTCCCACCGGACGTCCGGGAGGGGTCCGGCCCGGACCCCGGCGAACCGTCGGAGACGCCGGTCACGTCCGTCCCGCCACCGACCGTCCCCGCCCCGCCGCCGGCCGTGCCCAGTGAACCGGTACGGGCCACCGGTTCCCCGGCGCCCGGGCCCTCGCCGGAGGAGGAAGCCGTCGTCGTGCTGGACGCGCCCTCCGTCCCTATACGGTCGCGGTTTCGACGGCGCCTGATCGCCGTCGTGCTGGCGACCGTCGCGCTGGCGCCCGTCGCCGTCACCGGAGTGCTCCTGTGGCCCCGCGACGATGGATCCAGCAGCCAGTCATCAACCCCACCGGACACCCCGGAGACGACCTCGCCGACCTACTCCGCCACCCCGTCGCCCCCCATCCCGTCGTCCCCCATCCCGCAGCCCTCCACGACGCCGATTGCCACCACGCTGTGCTCCGAGGAGAAATACCTCCTCAAGATCACCACGACGGACGGCGAAACCTCCTGCTACACCACCGTCGGAGAGATTAACAAAATCTTCCCTAACATCGACCGCATCGAAACCGGACACAATAATACAGTAGATATCGATTACTGGAATTCGAAGAACGACACGGCCGTGAAAACCCATACTCTCCAGAAATGGCAATACTGGGCACCAAGTAAGCCGACTCCCATATACGCAATCGTCCGGATCAAGATTTACAGACCCACAGCGACGCCGAATCCACACGGCACAGCCCCTCGGACAGACGTCGACCCCGCCCACTCACCCTGAACGCCCGGGACGGCGGCCCTGTCGGGGCCGCCGTCCCGGACCGGGCGCGTGGCGCGCGCAGCCACCCGCGCCACGCGCTGACGGGCACCGTCGAGGAATCCACCACGGTTGGTGGACTCCCCGACGGCCGGGGCCCGGGCGGTGTCGCCTGACCGGCACCCGGGGCACAGCGTGCGGGGGTGGAGGCCGGTGCGGTGGGCGAGGGCGCGGATGGCGCGGCGGGTGGGACCGCACCGAGAACGACAGGACGAGGACGGCGGGCCGGCGGAGGCGGGCACCCGGGGTAACCGCAGCGGGCCTCCGTACGTCCCGCTGCGGCCCCGGGGCGAGGCCGGCAGGCCCGCGCCGGAGACGAGCGGGACGACAGTGGCAGACCTCGGCCAGGGACAGCAGCGGGACGGACGAGGCTCAGAGGCGCCAGTTCTCGGAGAGACCCTGGGGCACCATGCCGGGGGGACCGAGCGGGAGCAGCCGGTACTGGACGGGTTTCGCGAAACGGTCGGGACCGTCAGTGCTGTGCGAGAGGATGCGGGGCACACCTGGCAGGAGAGCCCTGGGCTCCTGCTGAACGACTAATCTGGAGTTACCCCTGATGACTCGTCAGCTCACCTCGCATACAGTTCAGCGTCTGGCGTTCATCCGGTTCCTATATCAGCAGGGCGTCGAGCAGTCTCGTCAGCCTCAGATTATGGCAACGACGTCTGTTCTTTCCTTTCATGATGCCGTAGAGCTATTTCTCATCCTCTGCGCTGAGCATCTGGATGTTGGCGTCAAGACACAGATTAACTTTGCAGATTTCTGGGGGAAGATCGGGGAGAAGCTTCCCGAGGGGAAGGAGCTTCCCAGCAAGAAGGCCATGGAACGCATGAGTAAGATACGTGGCCATTTGAAGCACAGTGGCGTTATTCCCTCAGCCGATTCGATCGATCAGGTTCGTGCGGATGTGACAACATTTTTTACCGACGCCACCCTTCTGGTTTTTGGAGGGGATTTTCAGCGGATAGACATGGCGGACCTCTTGACGGATGTCGCCACAATAGAACTGCTTCGGCATGCACAGAAGCATGCGGATAAAGATGATATTCCCGCTGCAATGGCTGGGCTACGGCTAGCGTTTTACGCGATGTTGGATAGCTACACGATCCCGAATGGCCAGGGAGCCCCTGGGCCGTTCTCCTTTGGCCGGAACGTCGGGTACTTCTCAGATGCCGGGTTCCCTCTGCATCATCAGAGGTTCGCGAATCGCGATGCGGTCTCGTTGGCGATCGCGGAGGCACAGAGCGGCCTTCTGGATCGCGTCAACAGGACAACACAGCAGGTTCAAGGTCTGTCGGAGATCATCCGGCAGCTTCAGACAGCCATGCGGGTCACTAGCCTGGGAATCGACTATGCGCGGTTCGCGCAGTTCGAGATCCTGACTCCGAAGATCGAACGGTACATGGACGGAAGGATCTCATTCGCTGTAGATCCCGTCCAGGAAACTCATTCACTCGAACAATTCCGCTGGGCGCGCCTCTTTGTCATTGAGACTTCCTTGCAAGCAGCGAAGGCGGATGTCGCGCTCCAACAGCTGGCGCAGCGTAGGGATTCCGCTGCCCAAAGGAACAGAGTGGAGCATCGCGATTGGATCGTTCCCGAGGAATCCGCAGAAGAAGAGGAGAGCTTCGGGAACGCTTGATGAACCGCCAGGACTGTCAGTTTGGTCGGGTTTCGCCTCGTGCCCTGGCTGCGGGGCGAAACCCGGCCGGAGCCATGTCCTTGGTGGCACTGGGCGAGTTCACCGGTTATGACTCTGGTCCTCTTGTCCAGCGGGCAGTACCCCGACGAGCACGGCGACGGCGGTGCTGCGGTGTCGGTGTTCGCTGCCGAGCGGGCCGGCTTCGCTGCCACACGGGCCGCCCGCGCCCGGCAGGACCTAGCCGCGGAGACTGAGACCGACCGCGCGCAGGCTGCGGAACGGGCGCGGCTGTCGGCCGCGATAGGGATCGCGGCGGCCTCGACGACCAGGGCCTCCGCGTGGGCAACCGAGCTGGGCGCGCGCACCGACGACCGGGCACTGGGGGAGTTGGACGCGGTCGCCCTCTTCCAGGTGCAGGTGGGCGGTGCGGACCCGGTTCTGGTAGCGGATCAGCCGGACGAGGGCGTGCTCGCGTTCGGCCGGGTCGGTCAGCGCGGCGGGGTTCAGGAGCAGCACCGCGGGCGGGGTGGAGGCCTGCGGGGCCGGGGCCGGGAGGACTGGGGGCGGGCCGGCCGGGGGTGGGTGGTGGTGGTCACGGGCGCGTCTCCTTCTGGCTGTCCGGCTGGTCTGTGGGCGGGGCGTCGGCGGCCATCCGGCGCAGGAGGAGCAGGAGGAGCAGGAGGCGGTCGGCGGTGCCGGGCGGGGTGGGGGCTCGGTGTTCGCCGGTGGCGGGGTCGAGGTCGGCGCGCCACTGGATGGCGGCCGGGCGCAGGCTGTTCGTGCGGTCGGCGGGGAGCAGGCGGGTGGGGAGGTTGAGGCGGTCAAGGGCGGTGGGCACGTGTGCTCGCCGGAGGCGCCCCCTGAAAGGGCGGTGGGCCAGTGCTCGGTTGATCCCCGAGGATCTGGCCGGGGTGCGGCACGCTCTCCAAGCGGCCGTTGGGGCAGATGCGGGTGCCACGGTGGGCGGCTGGGCGGGGCTGTCGGGCCTGTGCCAGTCTGCCGGGCTCGGTTGGTGCGGGCGCAGGCTTGGGGCGGCCAGCGGCGGCACTTGCGGACGGCCTGGACGGCGCAGGTTGGGGTGAGGCGATGTCGCCGGAGGCGGAATTCGGCGGCGCTTGCGGACGGATTCCAGGGGAATTCGAGGGCGGGGTGGCGGGCAACGTCAGGAGCGGCGTCGGGCACCGAGTCCGTTGTGAACCTTCGTTACCCGGACGACAGGGTTGTCGGAATTTTCGGCGGCCTTGGCAGGGGATCTGAGCTGCGCGGATACCGTCGTCCGCTCCGGCCTGGGGTGGTGGCATCAGGAGCTACGTCAGGAGCCGCGCCAGGAGCTGCGTCGGGAGCTGCGTCGGGAGTCGGGTCGGGGGCGGCGAGCCGGCCCGGGACGAGCCGCTCCACCGTGGCCGGCGTCGCCGGACGCACCACGGCCCCGACAGCCCCGCAGGGCGAGAACCCCTACCGCCCGCCGCACCCCTGCCCGCACCGCGCGCGTCGAGGACCTCGTCCAGCGCGGACCGTCCGCACCCATCTGACGCCCACCCAGTAGCCGGGGCGGGCGTGCCGACGCCCGAATCCCGCCAGCGTCCCCGGACGGACCACGCGCTGGCCGAAACTGCGCGCCACAGGTCCGCACGCGAGTCTCGCTTCCCGCCCCCCAGTCTTGGCAGCATCACCCCATGAACTGGATATCGCTCTCCGGTACCGCGCTGGGAGCGCTGATCGCGCTGCTCGCCACCTCGCTCAACGACCGTGTGAAGTGGCGGCGGGAGCAGAGTGCCAGCCACCGCGCACTGTGCCAGCAGACCTACGCCCGCTTCCTCGCCGCACTCACCGATGCGCACGAACGCATGCGCACCGAAGCGCAAACCGATCATCAGAGCGTCGAAGCCCGCGCCACAGCGGTACTGGAGGCCTTCCGCACCTCGGGCTGCTACTCGCTACGCTACGAGCTGGCGATCATCGCGAGCCAGCCGGTCCTGGACCGTGCGGAGGATGCCTTCAAACTCATCCGCCAGGTACGCGACCTGCTGGCCACCGGGACGGGTGTGGAGGCCGCCGAGTACAGGGAGCTGCGGTACGCCTACGGGCCCGTGTTGCGAAATCTGCAGACCCGGATGCGCGCCGAACTCGGCTCCAGTGAGGTGCAGTTGACGGGGGGCGGCTGACCGCCTCAGGTTGAACGTCCGCAGGGGTCAGCTCCGCCGGTGCTCGATCCAGGGCGTCCTGCTCGGCCGTGGCGACGACCTGATGGAGGCCGTCGGGCAGGTGGGCGGTGAAAACCAGGTGTCGGCGCCGAACGGCTCCACCTCACCTGAGCGCTCGGCCTGCTGGTCCTGGACGAAGCGGAGCACCAGCAGGTCGGGCAGCGCCGCCAGGTCGAGGACGGCACCGACGTCCAGGGACAGGTGGAGGCGAGCCGCGTCGGCCTCCAGCAACCGCACCAGCGGCACTCAGTGGCGGGCCGGGATGCAGCTGCACCTCGCCCGCGGGCGGTGCGTCGCGGTGACGGTGGCCGCCTTCGGTGACGATCCCGGCACCGTCGCGGCCGGCCGCGAGTTCCGGGCCGGCCGTGGCGGGCGGGTCTGCGGGCAGACGGAGCTGTAGGGGTGGTTGGTGGCAGGTGCTTCGCGCCTCTGCCGTCCTACAGCGGTACCCCGAGGCGGACCCAGTGTGCGTAGACCTCGGTGAGTGCCGTCCCGGTGTCGGCCCGGCAGCGGCTCAGGGCCAGATCGGTGGCCGCCGCCCGCACCGCAGGGCCGTCCAGGGCGAGGACCGCGACCACCGCGTCCAGGTCCGCCGCCATCTCGGCCGGCGTCCGCACCCGCGGGTAGTCCAGACTCTCCCCCAGCAGCACCAGCGTCGAGCGCAGCCCGTCGCCTCCCGGCTCCTCCACCGCTGCGGCGTGCAGTGCGGCCAGGACGTCCCGCAGGGCCTTCAGGGTCCAGGCCGGGAGGACGTAGAGGACGACCGGGGGCGCGGTGTCCGCCGCGGCGGTGGTGAGGGCGGCGGCGATCTCCTCGATGACCTCGCCCGCCGTCTCCAGGGCCAGGGCCGGCAGGGGGTACTCGTCCGGGCGCACGCGGGCTGCGGCCGCGGCCAGGCCCAGGACCTCCGAGAGGTAGGCGGCGTACCGGATCCAGGCCGGATTGCCGGGCAGGATCCGGGGCAGCTCCAGGCCCACCGGGTTCTTCGTCGTCACGGGGCCGAGTATCCCGTCTCCGAGGCGTCTGGCAGGCGCTTTCGGCGAGATCCCCCGGGTCTCGCACGCGCGCCCATGCGCTGTGGCCGCCGTCCCTGCCGGGGCCGGGTCAGGACCGGCGCCACCAGGATCGAGGTGGCCTTCCACCAGCAGCAGGCCGGACCCGTCACGGTGGCCGCCCCCGGCACCCGGACCAGCGCCCGGGTGCGGCCGACACTGCACACCACCCCCTTGTCCACGGTCTGGCCGAACCCCTTGGCCAGCACCTTGTCCCGCCCGATTCGCCCACGGTCAGGTGCCTTGCCCTCCCGGTATGTCCATGACCGGGGTCACCCGTGGGAGCGCGGGAGCGACCGGGCCGGCTCGGAGGCGGCGAGGCCCTGGTCGAGCGCCAGGCGCAACAGGGTGAGGGCGTCGGCGGGGTTGGCGGACAGCAGCGACACTCCGTCGGCGGCGTCGGCGACCGGGTGGCCGTTGAGGAGGGCGACCCAGTTGCCCGCGTCGTCGTAGACCTCGGTCCAGCCGGCCAGGCGGCCGCGCTGTTCGAGTGCCTGGATGGCGGGTGTGCTCGGCCAGGTGAGGTGGACCAGGCCGGCGCCGAGAGCGTAGTCGCGGTGCGCTTCGCCCAGGCCGCGGTCGGTGGGCGGCGTCCAGCCGGTGGCCCGACCCAGCGTCAGCTTGGGCGCCTGCACCTTGCCGGGCTGCCTGGCCTCAGCGACCGGAGCGACCGAAGCCGCGGGTCGGCCGGCGGTGCGGGGGCGGCCGGGACGGTGGAGCATGTCCAGGGCGAGGTCGGCGGTGGTGAAGGTCCGGGGCCGAGCGGGGGAACCGGCGACGAATCGGCCGGGCTTTCCGTCCTGGTGCTCGACGGCGATTCTGGCCGCGGTGCCGGTGGTTTCGTCCCGGGGCGGTTTCGGGACGTTCGGGCGGGCCGCCGACACAGTGCCTTTTTCGCCCCGGGGCGTTTCACCGGCGCCGGTGTCTGCGCCGGCCGGGGCCGGGAAATCGCCTCGGTCTGATTTCAGGTCGCCGAAGGCCCCGTCCGGCAGGTTCCATTCCTCCCGGATCCGCGCCGCGGTGCGGGCGTCGGCATCCAGACCGGGCCAGCGGACCGCATCCCGTACATCCCGGGCGCTGGTGACCAACAGCGAGAGCAGGACGTAGACGTCCTCGGCCAGCTTCGCGTGGGCGCTCATCGGGTCGCCGTCCACGGCGGCCAGGAAGTCCTCGGCGCGCTTGCGGATTGCGTCGGCGGCGCCGAGCACCCGCTGCCGCTCCGCTGGCAGCCCAGCCGCGGGCCACTGTCCCTCGGGCCGCTCCTTCGGCGTGGCGTCCGCGGCGACGGCGGGTCCGTCGGGGCCGGGCAGCACTGTGACGGTCCGGGCCTTGACCCGCGCCCGGTCGGCGCGGCTCTTGCACGCCTGCGAGCAGTAGGTCGCGCGCCGGCCCCGGCCGGTACGCGGCGGCAACGCGGTCTCGCAGTCCGGCCCCTTGCACCGCGCGCCCTCGGCCTGGTCGCCGTTCAGATCGAACAGCGCCACCTCGCCACCGCCATTTCGCCCCGGTTCGTTTTCCATGGTGTGATCGTAGCCAGGTCAGGCAACCTAATTTCGAACCGGGGCGATATTTCCGCAGGCGTTTTCTCACAGGTCAGCACCATGATTTCGCACCGCGCTCCGAAAATCCGCCCCGGCCACCACAAACACGTTGTCCCGCCCCGCGCGGCCGGCCGTCGGTCACGTTGTCCCCGGGCTGTCCCCGCGCCGCCGGTGCGCAGCGGAGGTTGTTTCCCGCTGCGCAGCCGGTTGTCCCGCGCCGCGTGGGCGCGGCAGCCGGCTGCGCAGCGCCGCGCCGACGGTGCAGCAAGGGTCGCCCTGCTGCACCGTGCGGCAACAGCGAGCAGCGACGGCCGTGACCGCCGGGGTGCCCTGGCGGTTGCACCGGTGTGACGACTTCTCCGCTGTACCGACTGCCGGTCCCCGCCTCTCTCCACGGTTCCGGTGATGCCGCCGCCGGGCAGTCCCCCACGGACGAGCTGACGGACGAAGAACGGATCGCGCTGCAGGTCGCCGCGGCGGCCGGTGAGCGGGCGGCGGCCTGGGTGCGCGAGCTGGCCCGCCGGCAGCCGGTCGAGGCTCATGGCACGGTACTGGACCTGGTGGCCGGCGCGGTCGAGCGGGCCACCGGCCGCGAGATCGTCCCCTACAGCGACGGCCTCCTCGTCGAGGAGCTGCGCGAGCGCCTGGACGGCTACGTGCTGGTGGGCGCGACCGCCCCGGCCAGCGTGCCCAAGCTCGCGCCCGGCGAACGGATCGCGCTGGCCGCTGTGGTCTCCCTGGCCGCCGCGATGCCGAGCACCGTCCTCACCTGGTTCGAGCGGGAGCTGCCGCTCCTCGCCCAGGTGATGGACGAAGCGGTGGCCGCCGGGCGAAGCTAGCGCGGGTGGCCGAGGCCAGCGCCGCACCCGGGCCGGTCGGGGCGCGCGACGGCGGCCAGGTGGGGCAGGTAGTAGGGGCCGGGGGTACGGCCCTGGTACCCGGTCTCCCAGCGCCACACGTCGGTGCGGGTCGGGCAGCTGCCGGACGCCGTGGCCAGGCGCCGGGCCAGATCTTCTTCCGACAGTCCCAGTTCGCGGCGGCGGGCGGCGACCAGGGCGCCGATCCGCTCGGCCCGGTGCCCGCCCTCGTCCATGCCCCGCCCCGTCCACCCACGCGCGTCGTCCGATGGGGACCGTACCCGGTCGGACAACGCCCCACCGGCCATCCCGCGCGCTCGGCTCACGTCGTCTTCGCGTCGACCAGGGCGGAGATCAGTTTGCGGGCCAGCGCCTTGGTCAGCCGCTTGGCCGCGGTCTCCGCCCTCTCCCGCGGCGGTGCCGCAGCCTGAGCAGGGCCGCCCGACTGCCGCCTCGGTGACCTGAAATCCGTCTTGACGAACTATCAAGCACCGACGGACTCTGTCTCTGCACCATGGCAATCGTCTCTCAGCACAGGATGGGTGGCCGCTCCACCCGGGGGAGGATCCGTATGTGGCTCAAGAAGCTTGTCCAGGTCGCAGCTGTTGCCGCAGTCAGCGTTACGACGGTCGGGTTGGGTGCGACCAACGCCTCAGCCACCTCGAACGGTGGTTGCCGGTCAGACAACACCAATGGACAGTGGGCGCAGGAACCAGGCGGCTTCCTGCTGGACCCGTGTGTCTGGAAGGAAAGCACGGGTAGTGCATCGTTGCACCCCGAGTTGCAGGCAATCAATCCGAATGGGATCAACGCGGACTACTGTGCGCAGTTGCTCGCAGTTACGTCTACCGGTTCGACGTACCAGGTCCACGACTTCGGCTGTACTGGATGGATGACGTACAACTCCGTGGATACGTATATGCCTTGGCACAGGCCAGGACATGGCACCTACGTTGTCCAAATGGGGTATTGGGCGACAATCAATGGCGTATACGGGTACTACGGAGGTGCCCAGTCCGCCAGGCTCTATATCGACTAGGCATACCCCGCCACGGTTTACGTTGAGTGACTACTCGCACATCTGAGAGCCCGTGCCGACAAACCGGCACGGGCGGCTACCGGCTGCTCGACACCCCTACCGACGCGTCCGACCACCACGGCCTGGCCGTGCGCCTGGACCTGTCGCTCGCGGCCACCGACGACGTCTGGGAATACCGGTGACCACCCGCCCTGACGCGCTGCCAGACTGGCGAGCATGACCTCCGACCGCCGCCCGCTGTGGCGTCCCTTCTCCGAACCCGCCGCCGCCGACCCCGTACCCGTCCAGCCGTACCCCGAGGCCCGGCTCACAGCAGTGGAGCGCGCCCCGTTCCTGGAACCCGCCCCCGCCAAGGCGCAGCCGAGCACGCGCGGCGCCCGCCGGCCACTGGGCCCCGGCGGCCTGGCCGCCGGCTGAACCCGGACACGACGATGGCCCGGAACCGATCTCTCGGTTCCGGGCCATCGCTGTACGCCATAGGCAGTGGGTTCGGTGCCACGTCCCGCGGCCACCGGAACGCCCCGTAGCGTCCCGCGTTTCGGCCCGGGCACCACCCTGGCGGGCCATCATGGCCGCATGGACGACGACCTGACCCCGCCGCCGGGCCACACCGCCCGCCTCGACCAACTGACTGCCGTGGTCCGGGACCGGATCGGCACCGCCTCCGCCCGCCTCCGGCAGGACCCGGGCACGGAAACCGTGGCCGCGCTGCTGGCCGAACTCCGGGCCGCCGGACTGGACGGGTAGCACGGCCCCGACCGGCCGCACCCCGGTCGCCGGCCGGCGCGGCCGGGAAGGACTTCGGCGCGTCTCAGCGGTTCCGTTCGCCGCGTCGGCCTCCGGCGACCACGATGGGTTGGATGAGGCTGACTCTCATCCAACCCATCAGTTGTCAGGCGAACAGTGGGCTCCGACAAGCGATGATCTCGCCGGGGCTAAGCACTCATTCTAGGCGGTACACGTTGTGATGTTGTTGAGGTAGACCGTGAACCAGCCGTCCCCGGGCCTCTGAATCGAGAGCCTTACAGAGCATCGTGTGCCGAGGCCAGTGACGGTAGCCCTCGACGCGGACACCTGCTCGCCGGCGTTCACGAAGTTGTCTCCCTGGTCTCGGTAGGTCATGTCCACCGCGAAGCGGCACCAGGACGGGCCGCTGACCTTGCCGATACTTGCATACATGACATTCGGGTGCGCGTGAGCGGTTGTGTAGTGGAAAGTCCCGTCTGCAACGCAATCACCGGCCGCGAACTGAACGTCGGTCGACCCGTTGGTCCAGATCACACGGTCCCCGGATGCCGCATTTGCCGCAGGGGCCGGCAACGACACAGCCAGCCCTCCCGCCGCAGCCAGCGCCAGAGCTATCTTCCTCGTCTTACCCATGACTTCTCCTTGTCGAAGGTCTCGTCGGACCTCGTCGAGACCTGGTGGAGACTCCACAGTGCGAGCTGCTCGGATTGTCCATCAAGGAGAGTCCGAAGATGCCCGGGTAAGCGGCGGACAATCCGGATTGGCCGCGGACAAGACCGATGGAGTCCTACTCCCGCTCCGCCGCGTCAGCGCCGGCCGGCAGCGATGGAGCGGGGCCGGTTTCGTCCTCCGCGTCGGCGCCCAGTTCGCCCACAGCTCGGCCACGATCGTCACCAGCACACGGATCAATTCGTCCGACTCCGCAACACCGGCCTCGGCCTGCCGTCCCGGCCTCCCGCCCGCCCCTGCCTCGCCGGGAGCAGCAGCCTCCGGCCCCTCCCGCCTTGAGGCCGGTAGTGGCCTGGGATGACCCTGCGGCCGTGTACAGCCTGCTGCTGGAGAGGATGACGGCCGAGGACCGGGCGGCGCTGGCGACGCTGCTGATCGAGGACATCGACTCATCGGCGCCGACCGCGAAGCCGCATCCGCGTCCGCCTAGGGCACGAAACACAGAAGGCCCGCGCCCCCAGCGCTGGGGGTGCGGGCCTTCGTCGTAACGAGGTTCAGGCGGCGGTGATGAGAGTGGCGCTGGCAGGGACCCGCGCCGCCGAACGACAGGTGCTCTCGCAACTCACGTATAGAGCCACGGCGTCGACTGCCAGACTGGCGATCATGACTGCCGACCGGCGCCCACTGTGGCGTCCCTCTCCCGCCGAGGCCACCAACCCGGCCGACGCCGAGCCCACGCCCGAGGCCCGGCTCACGGCCGTGGAACGGGCCGCCCCGCTCACCGATCCGCCCGCGGGCGCGGTGCAGCCGTCCGCCGGTGCCCGGGCGGCGCGTCGGCCGCTGGGTCCCGGCGGCCTGGCCGCCACCGCTGCCGACGCCGGCTGAGGGGTGTTCGGGTGGCGGCCGCCGTGGTGGCCGCCACCCTTCTACCGGTCGTCGCCGGGCCCGGCCTGCGCGGTCACCTCGGCCGCCCACGCACGGGCCCGCCGCGCTTCTTCCCAGGGCGCCAGGTCGTCCATCCGGTCCCGCAGCAGCAGTCGGGCCGCGGGGTCGGTCCCCGTGCGCATGCTCGCGGCCTGGTGGCCCGCCAGCACCGTACGGGCGAGGCGCTGGGCCCGGCGCCGCTGGTGCAGGTCTTCGACGTCGGCGGTGATGCTCCACAGCGCCCGCAGGACGTCCAGTCCCTGGGCGGTGGCGGCGAGTTGGGGGCGGGTGCGGTCCAGCAGGGCGCCGATCACCTCGTCGTCGGCGCCGGTCAGCAGCGCGGCGACGGCGGACAGGGGGATGTCCAGGAGCGCGGAGCCGTCGGCGGGCTCGTCCAGCCCCGAGGCGGTGGCGGTGTCCAGCAGCGCGGCGGCCACCAGGAGCGCGGCCTGCCCCACCGTGCCCGCCGGGTCCGGCCCGAGGCCGGCGTGCGCCCACTCCCCGGGACGGCGGTCCCGGTGCCAGCGCACCAGCCGGTCCGCCCACACCACACCCCACCCACACGGAGCTGAACTCGACCGTCATGAAGACGTCCGGGTCGCTGCTCGGGGACGCCGGCCGCAGGTCTGCGGCGGGGACGGCCACGGTCAGCGCCGCGTCCAGCCGGACCCGGTAGGCGCCGGGCAGGCCCGGCGCGACGTCCCGCCGCGCGTGGTCCGGCTCCCACAGCGGCACGTCGACCAGCCCGCCCCGCCCCAGGTGCTCTCCCCCGGTGACCCGCACCACCGCGTCCCGCCCCCACCCGCCGCGCTCCGCCGCCAGCGCGAGCGAGACCGCGTCCACCGCCCCCGCCAGAACGCCCGTGTCCTCCGCGCCCGGCACCTGCCCGCGCAGCGCCTCGGCCAGATGCCACATCAGATGCCCCACGCCGCACCCGTCCGCGCCGGGCCCGAGTTCGGCGAGCGCCCCCGCCACCACGTCGACCACCGTCGCCCGGGCGTCCCGCGCCACGATCGCCCGCGCCCGCTCCACCGCCCACCCCTGCCGCTGCTCCACAGCCGTCCTCCGTCCCGTCGGTCTGCGGATCGTCGCACAGCCGGCGTGACTGAGTGGCACCTCCCGGGCGTCGCTTCGGGCGACAACGGCGGTGGTGACGGCAAGGACGTACCAGGCGGTACTGGTCGCTGACCTGAGGAGGCGCTGCTGTTATCGCGTCGATCGGTTGGAGCGGTTACTCCGGTTCACCAGTCAACGGCCCGGTGCCCAGGGCACCCGCTGGCGCTTCAACGGCGGGTACCACGAGAGTGGGGTCCGCGGCAGGCGACGCCGTGACATCCTCGGGCGACATCCCTCGGGTCCAGTCGGCCAAGGCCTTCACCATGTCCAGCACCACCTGCTGGCGCCGTTCCGGCAGGAACGGCCAGGACACCCACGCTGGCGCGGACAGCGCGACGATCAAAAGCACCGGCAGGACCCTCAGCCCGATCAGGGCGTGCCGGACCACGACAGAACTCAACGAACAGCCAGCCTCAATCCGCGAAGTGCGGGATCAGGTCTGCCCGCTGGTGATCAGATCCGCGCATGCGCGCACTGGCACCTGCGATTCCGTTTTGCAGTGATTGAAATCACATGGAAGGCAGACTTTTTTTTTGAGGAGGCCGCCGGGAAGCTCAGCGGCACGCAGGGCACAAGACCCAGGAGCAGGGTAGGGCGCTCACCTCACTTGGGCCAACTCCGCCCCGTGCGGCACCTCTCCACGTCGTCGGACTCACGGCGCGGGCGTGGCCAAGAGTGATGGAGGAGGGGTTCGACACCGACCTGGCCGAGACCGGGGACAACTACGCCGCCTGCCGAGAAGGCCAGCCACGAGGAGCGTCTGGAGGGCGAGCGGATGCGGCGGGCGCCTCGCCACGGCGGGCCGCGGGGCCTGGTGGACAGCCGGCCGGTCCGGCCACGGGTTCGGTGGCCGGACCGGTAGCGCTGCCTCCGAGGTCAGCGGGAGCGGCGTTGCACGAGGACCTTCAGGACCTCCCGGGCGTCGCGGCGGCGGTCGGCGTTGCGGGCAGCAACGGCGGTGACGGCCGCGGCGGTGATCGCCACGGCGTACCAGGCGGCACCGGCGGCGGTGATGAGCGCGGCATTGTGCAGGACGGGGGACACGGTCGTTCTCCTGGCGGGTCGGGTGGCGGCGGTTGCGGCGCTACTGGCAGACGAGGTCGTGCAGCTGCTCGGCGATGTGGCGTCCCTCCGAGGCCCCCGTCGACCGCCTCCCGGCCCCGCCCGCGTCCGGGGCGGCTCACAGCGTTCGAGCGATCTCCGCTTCCCCGCAGACCCGGCGCAACGGCCCCCGCACGGCACCCCGCATCCGTCTGCTGCCCGGCCACGGCCACAGGCAGCCGAGCCCGACGCCGTCTCAGGAGAACATCCACGCCCCGAAGACGAACAGCGCCCCGATGCCCGCGGCCCCGAAGGAGTACTGCACGAAGCGGTGCTTGCGCCAGGCAATCCGGCTGGTGCTGACCAGCCGGCGGCTGATGGAGAAACCCCCGGCACCGCTGCGGGTCACAGGTCGCCCAGGTGGTCGCGGAAGACAGCCTCGAACCCGGTGGCGGTGCGCTCGGTCAGGACCTCGTCGGTCAGTCCGGCCTCCATCCCGGCCCTGGTATTGAAGTCGACCCGGCCGTTCGCGGGTACGAGCTCCTGGACCATCCATGCGGCGAACTCCGCGGCGACGCCGGCGGTCGCGTTGCGCAGAGACAGGCCCTCGTCACCCGAGACGCCGGACCCGATGCCCTCGAAGGTCGTCCCGGCCACGGTGAAGTCGAACCACCAGTCGTTCTCGTCGCTCGGTCCGTAGGCCCCGCCGTCCGCCTTGGTGTGCACGAACGCCTCCTCCCCTTCCCTCCGGCGCAGCGCCTGGGTGAAGGCGTCGAGGGTCAGGTTCCAGGTCGTACCGGGAACGGGGGTGAAGACGAACAGCGTGCTGGTCTCGGGAAATTCGGGGACCGGCTGATCGGGGGTCATGGCTGCCTCTGGTCCTAGGAGATGGTGGGTGCGGTGAGGGGGCCGGGCGGGATGTAGCGGGCGTAGCCCTTGGTGCCGTTGAGGGCCATCATGGTGCGCCAGTAGGGCACGGTGTTGGGGTCGTTGGTGACGATCTCCATGCCGCGGACCTGCTGGTTGCGGGGGTCGTTCATGGCGACCGCGTACTTCTGGAGTTCCTCTTCGTCGTCCTTGAACAGGAACTTGGGCTTGGCGCCCTTCTCTCCGTTCTGGCTCTTCTCGAGTTCGTCGAGGGTGCGGTAGCACTTGGCGGGGTCGCGGACGTACTTGGCTTCGACGATCATGCCGTCGGTGTCCCGGAGGCCGTCCGCCATGATGTACGGCTCCCTGCCCGGTTTCAGCGGCACGAGGGGGAGCTGGAACTCGGGGTAGCCGGCGACGTCCCATTGGTAGCGCTTGTCGGCCTCTGTGCCGCCGGAGAAGCCGCCGGTGGTCAGGCCCGACTTCCACTGCCGGAACGTGGCCAGCTCGGTGGGTGTCAGGGGCGGGTAGCCGGGCATCGGCGGGGTCGGGGGCGCGACCGGGGTGCGGATCTGCACGCCCGGGTTGACCGGGGTGTAGACCGCGGGAACCAGTGGCAGCGGCAGGGGGAGCGGCGCGGGGATGGGCAGGATCCAGGGGAATCCAGGACCGGAGGGCTTCGGCGGTGGGGGCGGTCCCGGTGGGACCGGCACCCGGCTCTGGGTGTCGTCGAGCGCGTGCGGTGTGCTGGCGAGCGAGAGGATCTGTGTGTCGCCGAGGAGCTTGGACTTCAGGCCGCCGTCATCGCCCTCGCCGCCGAGAACGGGGTCGTCCCAGGGCGCGACGAACCAGTTGTTGAAGAAGCTCGCGGAGTCGTCGATGTGCTTGGCGTACCGGTCGCAGGCGTCGCCGAGCTGCCGGCAGGCCGACGCCAGGTTCGCCAGCAGCGTGGACGCGCTGTCCGGCTTCGCCGGGTAGTCCTGCCGGCCGACGAACGCCGTGAAGAACGACGCGATCGCCGTGGCTGTCTGGCCTTCGTGGACCGCGTCGACGGTACGCCAGGCGTCCTGCGCGCCTTGAAGGACCTGTGCGGTGAGCCGGTGGGCGGCATGCCAGCTCCCGGCGACCTTCCTCAGTTTGTCCGGGTCCCCGCGGAAGCGGTCCCCCCACACCCACCGGTCGACGCCGCTGGTCTTGCCGAGCGCCTCCGGCAGGCTCTCGCCAATCCCCCGGGGGTCGGGCGCGCACTGCCCGGCGGCCGTCCACGGCTGGGCCAGGCCGGCCCCGGCATCGCCGCCCGGGTCCGCGTTCGCGCCCAGCAGCTGCTTGGCCACCGCGTCCTCGGCCGCCAGGTAGTTGTTCGCGTTCGCGAGCAGCGTCTGCGAGGCCTGCCCCATGAAGTGACAGGCGTTCGCCATCTGGTTCAGCGTGGTCTTCGCCGTCGGCTTGTACACCGACGCGAAGATCCGTCCCGCCTCGTCGTCCCCGATCATGCCGCCGGCCGCGGACAGCTCCCTCGCCAGCAGCGTCACGATGTTCAGCAGGTCCTCGGAGACCTGGTGCATCTGCCACGACCCGTTGACCAGCGCGCTCACGTCGACCTTGTAGCCGCCGTCCATCCCCACCCTCACTCCCCCGCACAGCATCGCCTCCATGCTAGGAGTGCGGCTATGGCAGCGGGCCCGTGTTGTACAACGGCTCGTCACCGACGGGCGGCACGGCCTGCCGGCCCTGCGGACGACCGGGTCCTGCATCAGCTCTTGGGCTGTCATCGGCTCGATCCCGGTGGGCAAACAGGCACCCAGTATCTCTGTTGAGGAAATACCGCGGCCGGAGTTATCCACAGGAATCCGGTGCCGGACACCGCCCGGCGCCGTCGTCGGGCACGGTGTCCTCGTCCCGCCGACGACTCCGCCGGCCCCGAGCCCACAGGACCCACCGTGCCCACAGTGCCACCCCGCCCTTGCCCGACTCGGCCGGGCCGGACAGCCCCGGCCATAGCCGACCGTCTCCTCTTCGCCGCTCCGGCACCGCGCAGGCCTGCCGGACCAGCGATCCCCGCCACCCGGCCCGCCCGGCGGCAAGGCTCGTCTTCCCACATCAGGAAGGCGTTGATCCGCCCGGCCAGCCATGTACTGCGCGCCGGCCTGGCCGAGTCCCGCCCTCCGCAGTCGCCGCCCGCACCCCCTTGATCGGCACTCTCAGCGCCCTACCGTCCGACTCCGCGGACCGCGTCCGCGCCCACCAGCCGATGCCCTGAGGGGGAACCGTCATGAACGAACGCACGCCGGCACGACGACGAACCACCGCACGCACCACACCGCCCGGCACGCCGGCCGCCCCGGCCCGGAACCGCACCCGACGGGCGGCCGGGCCACAGCGGCCGCGGCCGGCCTGGCTCGACCCGAGCCGGATGAGCGGCGCGGTCCTGGCCTCCGCCGGCTCCTCCCTGCTCATCACCGCGCTGGGCTTCCTCGCCCAGCACGTCGAGGTGACCTGGCGCTGACGAGCCACCGGGCCGGCCCCTCCGCCGCGGGAGAGCGCCGGCCCACGGCAAGCCTGCCGTCCGCTTCCCGTACCGAGGCGCCCGCTTCCTCGACCGGGGACGGCTGGCGGCGGGCACCACATGGCGAGGAGGCCGGCGTCAGCGGGCCAGGACCACGGTCAGCGTCTCGTCCGGGCAGCCCTCCGCCAGCCGCCCCATCGCCTCCCGCTCCCCGGCGTCGACAGCGAGACCCCAACGGGTCTTCACCGCCGTCCAGTCCCTGAGGTAGGTACAGCGGTAGGAGTCCAGCGGCGGCAGCCACTCCGCGATGTCCTTGTCCGCCTTCGACCGGTTGCTGCGCGCCGACACCGCGACCAGAGACCGGGCGTCGCCCAGGTCGTTCGCGTAAGCCTCCCGCTCACCCGCGCTCCACGCCGATGCCCCACTGTCCCAGGCCTCGGCCAACGGCACGACGTGGTCCACATCCAGTTGCCGGGCATCGTCGACCACCAGGTCGTCGTACGGCGACCGCCACGTCCCTCCGAGCAGCGCACACTTCGGGCCGACAGCCGGCGCCTCCACGGCCTCCGCGATCAGCACCTCCGCCCTCGTGTTGCAGCCGTTCCTGTCCGCGTCGACCCAGTGCCGGAACTTGGTGCGCTCGTACCCCTCCCTGCTCTCCTCCGCTACCGGCAGCGAGGCGATCGCCTCCGACAACGGCGCCGACACCGCCTCCCCCACCACCCGGTGCAACACCGGTGCGCTGCGGACGGCAGCGTGGACGGGGACAGCCGGCAGCAGGACAGTGGTGACAGCCAGGACGGCCACGAGCGCGGGGCGAAGACGCACCGGGTTCTCCAGGATCAGCTCGACGACGAAGGTCTGCTGGAGAACTTCCCGGCACCGCAGCAGGTCACCGGCCGGGTCGGCCGACCACCTGAACGAAGGTCAGGGGCAACGGGCGAAACGCCGCCGCCCCTGACCACCCCCGGGCCGCTCGGCAGGCCGCGGTGCGCCCGCCTCCGACAGTCGGTCGCGCACGCATACGGTCCCCACGTGGGCAAACAACAGAAGGCGTTCGATTTCCCGGCGGACCTCCGCGAAGCACAGCGCGCCCTGGTGGCCGCCCGCGCCGAGCGCAGCGCGTTCCTGGCCAGCCTGCCGCAGTGGGGTGGCGACATGGCGGCCGTGTCCCGGGGAGTCGACGAGGAGCAGCGGGCCGAGGCCTCCCGGCTGGAGGAGAGCGAGCGCCGGGCCGCGCTGGCGGTCACCGGGCACCCGTTCTGGGCGGAGGTTCCCGTCGGGGACCGGGTCGCGGCCCGCACGCAGCTCCAACACGTCGATGGAGCGGTCCAGGAGGGCACCGCATAGTTCCCGGTCGCGGCCCCGTCTGCCGTCGGCGCTCCCGGCAGGGGGTGCTGACGCACGGCTCCGCGCTGAACACCGGCGCCCGGGCGGCCGTCCCGAGGGGCTAGGGGGTGTCGCCGGCCCAGTCCCAGCGGGACGGGTCGCCGCGGCGGGGTTCGTAGTGGGCGCGGCCGCCGGCGCCGTACCGGCCGATCTCGGTGGTCAGCGCGGCGCCGTCGGCGAGCTGTCCGGCATCCCACCCGGTGACGTCCAGGAGGAGGCCGTCGAGCGGGCCTCCGACGAGTTCGCGGTACGCGTGCCCCGGCTGCGGGCCGGGGTCGGGGTCGTCGTGGTCGGCTCCGTACACCCGGCCCCGCAGCAGTGCCTCGTCGTCCATGCCGCCCAGCTTCCCAGTCCGCACCGACAGCGCGCAGGCCGTTCCGGGATGCCCGGGTCACCGTCAACCCGGACCGTGCCCTGTATCCGTCGTGGTTCGTCGTGGTCGGCGGTGACGGGACCCGGTCTCCGGGTCTCGTCACGGAGGATTTCGGTGGTCCAGTCGGCATCGCGCCGAAGTGGGGAGGGCCGGAGCGGCTTCGATTCCGCTCCGGCCTACAGGGCGCAGGTGCGGCAACACCTGATGCGCCGGGACCTGATCCGTGGTTGGAGTCCACCGCCTCAGAGTGCAATCAGGCTTGCAAGCCGGATCGGTGACGGCAAGTCGAATCGGGTCAACCCCGTCAAACCTAACCTGCAGATTCATCTTCGATGACGGCTTCGAACCATCGAATCCAATGCACCGCCAGGGGGTACTGCCTCTCTATCCAGGCCTGCTCAATTTCCTTTCACCGCGCATGCATCGCGTTGTTGGGGCAGGTGCGGCGTTATTTGTGCAAATAAACAGTCTTGCGGTTGGGCCGAAGGGGTTGCCCTTGGGATCCTGGGGGCCATGCGCATGAGCCCGCCCGGCAAGGCGGGCTCGACTCTCGACGCGCACACGTAGTTGGAGTCCACCCGCTCGCAGCAGCCAGCTACGGGCGGGCACGAAGCCGGACGGCACAAGGTGTCGGCCCGACTTCGCGTCGTACCCGCGGCGACCCGTTCCTGGGTCGCGCGGAGCCGTCCCTTGTCCGACACGTACCGGACAGGCCGTCAAACTCAGAATAGGCACCGGTGACCACAGACCACCAAGACCTCGACACGGTGCGCGGCCTCGCAGGCGCCCCCTCCGCCGATGTCGACACCTCCCCGCGGGCCTCCTCGCTCCAGCACGCTGACAGCGCCGTGCTGGGCGAAGGCCCGGCCGGCAGCACGGAATTCGTTTCCCGCCAACCGATGAGCACCGCTGAGGCCGTCGTCGTGGTCTCCTTCCTCGTCGTCGGCGCGGTCCTGCTGGTCGCCGGGCAGCAGATCATGGTCATCCTCGGCCTGTTCGCCGGGGTGGGCGCCATCGTCGTGGCCGTACTCGCACGCCGGATCCCCAAGATCACCTGGCGGTGACCGGTGGGACGCCTGCGAACACACCCCCCGATGAGCCCCCTTTGGCAGCACAGCCTTGCCGTCCTCCTTGATGACCTGTGTAAGTCGAACGGCCTCACGACGTTCCAGGCCATCGCGGACGCGGCAGGACTGAACATCGGAGCCGTCCGCCGCGTGATGACGGAGAAGTCGCTCCCCGCCTTCTCCGTCATCCTCGCAATCGCAGCGGCCTGTCACGCATCCCGGGCCGACATCAGCGCCCTGCAGTTCTGTTGGCTCCGGGCCAGGTCCGACCGCAGGCCGGACTGGTACAAACCCGACGACTGGTACGCACGCCAGGGGAGCCGGGCATACCTCCCCCGGCGGAACATGCTCAAGCCGGAGCTCATCGCCGACTTCGCCGAGCTGCGCCGGAGTATCAAGTGGCTGCTGTTCGAGGCGGGCTCGCCGTCGCCTCGCGAGCTGGAGAAGCGCTCCGGCTTCAACGTCCTGCCGCACAGCACGCTTGAACGCACCCTGAAAGGCGAGCGGACGCCTGGCAAGGCCGAGGTCATCGCGCTGGTCGAGGCACTCGACCTCCCGTACACGGACGCCGCGGTATGGGGGGACGCGTGGGACCGCTGCGGCGATCCTCTGCGGGTCCGACGCCTTACACACGATGCGCTCCTGTTCGCCCAGGCCATCGACAGCCTCGGCCGGACCGACGCGCGGATCCGGAATTCCGCTATCGGGCTCACGGCCTCGAACCTGATATCCCAGGAGGTCAAGAGGCACGGCCATTCAGCACTGAACCCTGCACTTCTCAGCCTGTTCCTGACCGAAAGGTCAGAGCTGACACAGCCCGGGGACTGACAAGACCGTGGAGTGGGCCGGGACCGCGGTACGGCGGGGCCGAAACCCACCACCGCACCCGATGGCCCTGCAGAACAGCTGTGCGGGATTCCACGTCCGCCGATTGGAAAAGAACTGCACCATGGCCGGCCGACGAAAGGCCGCCACTTCGGAGGGGAACCCGCATGCCCGACGTCATCACCACGACCGACGATGCCGACCTTGCCCACCTGGTCGACCTGATCGACATGCTGCCGGATCCAGAGGACACCGCCTTCTGGGGCGACGGAGACTTCAGCATCGCCTCGAAGATCGGCCACCGACTCCGCGCGGTCCTCGGCGGCCGGGCCTACCCGAAGGATGTGGACTACCTCGCGGTATACGTCCTGAAGTACCTCGGCCGCGGCAACGGCCACATCCCCGAGGAACGGATCGCCAAGCACCTCACCGGCGCCCACGGCATCCCGGCCGCCGGCTACGCCTGGGTCGAAGACGCCACCAGCACCGCCTGGACTCTGGTCACCCGGTACAGCCTCCCGAACTGGCGCGGCCCCCGGACGCCCCCCGGCCGGGCATGGCTCCCCCAGGGCTGAGCCTCGCCCCCGGCCGGCACCCGCGCCCAGTCGCTCCTGCACCGACCCACCGCCCCTGGTGGTTCCGCGGCGCCGCCAGGAGCCTCACCGCCCCGGCCGGCGTACCCGCCCACCATCCACCTGACCGGTCACCAGATGCCCGAGGCGCCGCCGGCCTTCGGCCACCGCAGCTGACGGCGACACCCGGCAGTGCTCTGTGCAGCGCCTCTTTCCTGCTGGTGCGCGGCCGACGAGCCCTCAGCGCTCATCCGGCCCGCCCAGGCTCCAGCCGCTGACCGCCGCGAGCGGCCCACGCCAGGCCGGCAGCTTGCGGGCGGTCCGGCCGGAGCGGACGGTGACGTCCTTCAGGTGCAGGAAGCGCGGGTCGGCCCCGCGGCGACGGCGCCCGTCCTCGACGGCCTGGTCCAGGTGCCCGAACACCTCCCGCACGACCTTCCGCATCCCGTAGTAGTCAGCCTCCGCGACCTGACGGAAGTACAGGTCCTCCCACGTCCCGGCCGGGATCACGGTCCCCGTGACGAGCGCCCCGTCGACCGCCAGCGTCACGACGACGGCCTCGGTGACCTCCCGGTGCTCCACTCCGACGCGCAGCAGCTCCAGATAGGGGTCCGGGTAGGCCTCCCCCCGCAGCATCACCCGCAACGCCGGCTGCCGGCGGCGGACGTTTGGGCGCTCCGGGGTGGTGCCGCCGCGCTGACGAAGCGACCTAGTAATGTTTAGTCTCATGAGCAGCCCTACGGCCAGTTTGAAACGAGAGAAGCTAATCACCTCTCTCCCTCCGCAGCTGAGACGCCAACTGAAAATCCGCGCATTTGAGCATGGGTTGGATATTCAGGACGCGGCTGAGTACGCGATCCGCGATTGGTACGAGGCCTCGGATCTCCCGGCGGTGAACACCGACGGCGCGAAGACCTGGGGGACGTTCCTGCCTGTCGGCGAGGCCGATCGGTTCAAGGGCGCGTGCAATGACCGCGAGATCACCTACGTGCAGGGGCTGGCCCAGGCGCTGACGCTGTGGCTGAAGAAGCACCCGTCGCCGTCCTCACCGCTGGTCGCTCAGCCCGTCGTTCGCGTCATAGTGGCGAACCAGAAGGGCGGGGTGGGCAAGACCTTCATCTCCTCCGGCATCGCCCAGGCGCTGGCTGAGGCCGGCCGCCGAGTCCTCCTGGTCGACTACGACCCGCAGGGCCACCTCACCGCCGAGCTCGGCTTCGAGGAGCTCATGTATGAGGACGACGTCGAGACGCTGATGATGCACATGGACGGTACCGCCAAGGGCGACGTCCGCGAGCTGCTGGTGGCCATCGACGGTGCCCGCTTCGGCGAGCGGCTGCACCTGCTGCCCGCGGCGGATGACGCGTTCCTGCGCGATGTCGCCCTCTCGAAGGTCAGCTTCAGTGAGGCCGCGCTGGAACGGGCCCTGGAGCCGCTGGAAGCGGACTACGACGTCATCATCATCGACGGGCCGCCCAGCCTCGGACTCAACATGGACACCGCGCTCTACTACGTGCGCCGCCGCGAAGGCGAGCTCGCCGACCGGTCCGGCGTCATCACCCCGGTCTGGGCGAACAAGGCCTCCCACCGTGCGTTCCGTCTGCTCAAGTCCCAGATGGACGACCTGTGCCGCAAGGGCCGCATCCAGGTCGACTATCTCGGACTGATCATCAACGCCTACGACAGCCGCCGCGGCAAGCTCGTGAAGGAGAACAAGGACCAGTGGGAGAAGAGCACCTCGCCTGCGGTCCTGGCCGTCATCGGTGACCTGAAGGAAGGCCGCGAGGCTGCGGACGGCGAGATCCCGCTGTTGGAGTACGCGCCGGACAGCGAACACGCGCAGGTCATGCGCGACTTGGCGAAGGAGCTTGCGGTATGACTCCCCCTGCCCAGCGGGTCACGCGCGGATTCAGCATCGGCGACAGCGGCCAGGACGACGCCCCGGGCCCCCGCCGGGTCCGGACACGCCAACAGATCATGAACGGCGAGGGCCGACGTCCCCCTACGTCGGTCGAGCTGAAGCTGCTCGCCTTCAACCCGTTCAACCCGCGCGACGAACTCACCGAACTTGAGGAGACTGCCGAGTCACTGCGGCTGAAGCAGATCCAGCCCGTCGCCGTGGTCCGCCGTGCCGCGTTCCTCGCCGTGTACCCGGGGCTCGACGAGAAGCTGGGTGAAGCCGAGTACGTCGTCATCGACGGCAACCGCCGCTTGGCCGCGGCGCAACTCGCGGAGCTCGCGGAACTCCGGATCGACGTCAACGACGACCTCGCAGCCAGCGCGGCGGACCTGCTGGAAAGTGCGCTGATCGCCAACGTGCACCGGGTGGACGTCCCCCCACTGGACCAGGCAAAAGCCATCCAGGAGCTCGTGACGGTCCACGGCTCGCAAGGGCAGGTAGCGAAACGCCTGGGTAAGACCCCCGCCTGGGTCTCCCAGCGCCTCGCGCTCCTGGAGCTCACTCCCGACCTGCAGGAGAAGGTGGAGACCGGAGAGCTGAAGGTAGAACCGGCCCGCCGCATCGGCCGGATGCCCAAAGAGCAGCAGGCATCGGCAGCAGCTGAGGCTATTAACGCCGTTAACACTCCTCGGCAAAGGGCTCCCCGCCGGGAACTTGCGAAGCGGGAACCGGCCCCGACCGTTAACGCCGTTAATACCTGTGCGACGGGGAACGGGGCAGGGGAGGCAGAGCCCTCCACCGTTAACGCCGTTAACGGTCCGGCAGAAGCGGTGGCCCAGCCCACTGCTACGCAGAGTGTCGCGTGGGACGATCCGACGTCGGTCTACCGGCTGCTTCGGGAGCACATGCCAGTCGATCAGCGGATCGCCCTCGCAGGCCTCCTGCTCGACGACCTGGAGCCGGTGCAGACGAGCACGTCCTAGTACGGAAACGCCAAAAGGCCCGCACCCCAGTGCTGGGGTGCGGGCCTTCGTTGTAACAAGGTTCAGGCGGCGGTGATGAGAGTGGCGCCAGCAGGGACCCGCGCCGTGGAGTCGGGGGCGGGGGTCAGCCCGCCGGAGTTGGGCGCAGCTGGGTGGTCTCGTAGACGGGGTCGCTCCGCAGGTCGTCGTCCGGGGTGCTGGGCAGCCCGGCCACGTTCATGGTGGCGTCGGGGCGGATGGCGGGGACCGGTCCGCTCTCCCTGAGGCCGCGCTGGCCCCCGGTGACCGCGCCCCGGTCCCCTGCCCCGAGGCCGCCGCTGGCCGGGTCCGTGGTGGCGGGCAGTGTGAGGCGGGAGGCGTACAGGACGCCGGTGAAGCCTTCGCCCGTCAGGGTGGGGAGGTCTGCGGTGATCTGCTCGTGCATGGCGCGGACGACGTCGTCGGGCACCCGGCCGGTGCCGGTGCGCGAGGCGTTGCGGGCCAGGGCGGTCCCCAGCGGCGCGTCGACGACGAGCGCGTAGGCGGGGATGCCGCAGCGGCGGGCCGGGGCGAGGAGCAGGGCGCGGTGGCCGGCGGTCGCGTTGGTGGCGTCCACCACGGTTCGCCGGTCCCGGGCCGTGCGGTGGTCCAGCAGGGTGTGGAGGATCTGCCAGGCGATCCCGGTGGCGGCCTGGCTGCCCCGGTCGCCGCAGGCCAGGCCGCGCAGCTGGTCGGCGCTGAGCACGTCGTCCGCGTCGAAGGCGGCGGTGAGGGTGGTCTTGCCGGTGCCGGGGGCGCCGATGAGGACGATCAGGCACGGGTCGGGCAGGCCCAGCGCGGCCAGGGTACGGGCGGTCGCATCGGTGGTCACGGTTCCTCCGGTCGGTCGGTGCGGTGGATGAGGTGGATGAGGGGCCGGGCGCTCCACCGGCCGTAGAGCCGGTGGACGGCGGCGACGTCCGCCAGGTCCTGCGGGCGGCCGACGGTGGTCTTCCAGGCGACGGTGTCGCCCAGGCGCAGCAGCGGGATGCCGTCGATCAGATCCGCGTGGTCGATCGCGGCCGCGGGGTCGAGGTGGGGCCAGGCGTCGAACACGTCGATTGCGGCTGCGGGGTGGCGGACCACCAGGCCGTGGCCGGAGGCGGCGGGCGCCGGCGGGGCGAGGAGCAACGCGCGGTGCCAGGCGGGGCCGCGGGCCAGGACGTCCAGGTCGCGCAGCGCGGGGCGCAGGCCGCGGGCGTAGAGCGGGGCGGACCCGCACACCACCCAGTGGCCGGTCGGGAGCGCGAGGGTGCGCAGCGCGGCGAACAGGCCGCCCGGGTCGGTCAGGACCGGAGCCGGGCTCGCGCGGTGTTCGCCGGTCACAGGGCGGCGAGCAGCAGGGCGGCCGGGAAGAGGCCCACAACGACGTGGAGGGCCTGGTCGACCATCGGGGCGCCCCGGCCACTTTCGAGGTAGCCGGTGCTGCCGGTGGCCCTCATCCAGCGCTCGACGGGCCAGCGGCGGTCGATGAGGCCGTGCGAGAAGCCGATCCAGGCGAGCGCGGCGACGGCGCCGGCGGCCGAGTAGTCGAGGCCGGTCGCGGCCCGGGTGACGAGCAGCAGGGCGAGCGTCACGGCGACGTGGCAGGCGACGTGCGCGCTGTTGGCGAGCCAGCCCGTGACGGACCTCTCGGCCTTGTGTCCGGAAATCCAGTCGGTCTGGAGGAGGTAGTCGCCGGCGTAGTGCCCGGCGAGCAGGATGACGAACGGGTCTGCGAGCATGGGATGCCCTTCGGTCAGGTGATGGCGGGTGGGGTAGGTGCGGGGCGGCCGCGAGTTTGGCGACGAGACGGCCGCCCCGCGCCGGCTAGAGGCGCGTGGGCGCGTGCTGGCCGGGGTCGATGCGCCAGAGGCCGAGGCGGCCAGCGGCGGGGACGGGATCGGCGGGCCCCACCACCGGACCATGGCACTCGCCGATGCGGCGCAGCGCCTCGGGGAGGGCGGCGTTCCAGTCTCCGTCGAAGGTCAACGCGCGGTCGTCGATGTAGAGCGCGGCGCCGAGTTTCTTGTTGGTGACGAGCAGCCGGTCGCCGTCACCGAGCCAGTAGGCGCGGTCGGGGTCGTCGTCGACGATGGCGTCGAAACCGTGGCTGACAAACCAGGCCGCCACGTCGGGGTGGTATCGGCGGTGGCGAGCGGTGACGCAGAAAACGGCGCGGCGCCGCATCAGCTCGCGCAGGGCGTCGAGGGCGCCGGGGATCGGGTTGCCGTAGATGCGTCCGTCCTGCCAGCCGTTTCGGTGCTCGACCAGAGTGAGGTCGAAGTCGATGCCCACGGCGTGCGAGGCCGGGCTGGCGGGATTGAGGGGGATGACGGTCAAGGGGTCTCCTGGGTGAGGGATGGTGCCCGGCCGGGCGGCCGGCCCCGCCCCCGGATGCGCGCCGCCCGCCACGCTGGTGTGCGGGGCGGGCGGCGCGGGCCGGGGACGAGGCCGGCCGCCGGGGCGTCAGCTGCGGTTGTTGACGATGCTCTGGCCGCCGACGATGGTGCCGCCGATGTTGATGTTGGAGTTCGAGGCGGTGATGTTCCCGGCCTGGACGACGGTTCCGCCGGTCACGGTGCCGCTGATGCTGTTGTCGGTCGTCTGGGTGGCCGTCTCGGTGGTGTTCTGCTGGTCGCTCATCTCGGTTTCCTCTTCTGGTGGTTGGCCGGGCCCGGGCGGGCCCGGCCGGGAAGGCGGCGTGGGGTCAGGCGTGGGGGGCGGCGTCGCGCGGTCCTCCGTGCAGGGCCGTGGCGACCACGTCGGCGTGGTCGAACGCCAGCCGGTCCGGGAGGGCGTCGGCCGGCCACCAGCGGGCGGTGCGGGCGTCGTCCCCGGCGGCGATCGGAGTGCCGTCCGGGACGACGACGCGGTAGACGGTGGTGACGTACCGGCCGCGGGGGTCGCGGCCGGGGGTGTCCCAGACGCCGACCTCGGCCAGGTCCGCGGCGTCCACCCGCACGCCGGTCTCCTCGACCAGCTCCCGGGCGGCCGCCTGGCGGCCCGTCTCACCCGGGTCCTGGTGGCCGCCGGGCAGCGCCCAGGCGCCCTCGTACGGGGGCCAGCCGCGCTCGATCAGCAGCACACGGCCGTCCGGCGTGAGGGCGACCACGTCGGCGGTGTAACGGATGGACTCGGAAGTCGTCTCGTCGGTCGTCTGGTCGGTCATCTCGATCTCTCTCGTGTGGTGAGTCCCGCCGGGCGGGTGCCGGCGGGCGGTTGGCCAGGGGGTCGGTGCCCTGGATCGTTGCTCCTTGCTGGTGTCGGGTCTGCGGGGTCGGGGTGACCGGGCAGCCGCGCCGGTCCCGGCGGTGCCGGCCGCTGGGTGCGGTCGGGGTCCGGGGCCAGCGGCGGCGGACCGCTCGGTGGCGGGTCAGGCCGGTGCCGGGCGGGCAGTACGGGCCGGCGGCGAGGCCGGTCGGCCGGTCAGCGCGCGAGCAGCGGGTCCGGTGCGCGGCTGAGAGGCGCTCAGGCGGGCTGCGTGGGGCTGCTGGGGGCGGCCTGCTGCGCGGCGGCGAAGCGCTCGCGGAGGCTCGCGCCGTTCTGGAGGAAGACGAGGATCATCTGCTGGTCGAAGTCCGGGCCGTGGGTCTGGATCATCTCGGCGACGTGGTCGGCGGCCTGGCGGTAGCCGGCGGCCTTGGCGGTGGCGAGCTCAACCTCCAAGTCCCGGACCCGGGCGAACAGCTGGGAAACGTCGGTGCGGGCGTGCGCGAGGAACTGGGCGTTGGTGAGGCCGTGGTCGACGGTGTCGGGGTTGCAGGCCTCGCCGATCCAGGTGGGGTCGGGGTTGCAGTCGTCGGGGGTTCCGACGTAGATCTCGGTGTCGTCGGCCCACCAGGGGCCGGGGGTGGCGGCGTCGCAGCGGGCCTGGATGGCGACAAGGTCGAGGGGCACGGGCTGGGCGGTCATAGCGGTCTCCTCAGGCGGCCGTGGCGGCCGGGGTCGCGGGGTGTCGCCTGGGCGGCCGGTCCCTGTCCCCGGATGCGCGCCGCCCGCCGGGCCGGGTGCCGGGCGGGCGGTTCGGGCCGGGGGCGAGGCCGGTGCCGGGCTGATGTGGGCAAGCAAAGGGCCCCTGCTCCTGGTGGAGCAGGGGCCCGGTGGCCGGCTGGCGGACTGTCAGGCCGTGGTCTCGGCGGCTTCCGCGGTGCGGGCGCTCTTGCGCTTGTCCCACCAGGTTTTCGCGTCCCAGTCGGTGGCGTAGGCCAGGAGCAGGTAGGAGGCCGTGGTGCCGATCGCGGGGATCGCGTGGGCCCAGCCCCACTGGGGGGCCTGGAGGCTGGCGCCGATGGCGCCTCCTCCCCCGGCGGCGCTGGCCAGCGTGACGACGGCGCAGGCGACCAGCAGGGCGAACTCGCCGTCTTCGACGTGGCCGGTGCGGATGCCGCGGCGGACGGCGTAGCGGACGTGGAGGGCGAGCACGGTCAGCTGGACGGCCCACAGGGCCAGGGCGACGGCGGCGATGCCGGACAGGGTGACGAGGTGGTGCATCGGGGGTCCCTTCGTGAGTGGTGCGGGCGATTCTCGGCAGTGGCGCGGCGCCCGGTCCGGGAATCGGTGACTTTCGACCGGTCCGGGTGACGGGCGGCTGCGGCGCTGACCCGGTGACGTGGGCGGGGCCGGGGGACGGGCCGGCGGGCAGGAGCCCGCCCGTCTGTCCGGTGGTCAGCTGATGGCGGCGAGCAGCAGGACGGCGATCAGGGCGGGCACGGCCAGGGCGACGGAGCGCGGGATGTTGACGCAGCGCCGGAGCCGGGCGATCTCGTCGCTGATGTCCTCGCACTCGGCGAGGAGGCGGGTGTGGGGGCGGGAGCCCTCGGGGAGGTTGGCGAGGGTCTCGCTGCGCTCGTGCAGCAGCCGACGCTGGACGGCGATCCGGGTGTCACGGTCTACGGCGAACAGGCCGGTGGTCCTTCCGGGAGGGAGCGGGCGCGACGGGGCGGCCGGCCACCGTGGCAGGCCACCCCCGGGTGCGGTGGTGGCCGGGTCAGAAGGTGTCCGTGCCGCCGTCGAGGTGGCGCCCGGAGGCGTCACGTTCGACGACCGGCCGGTGGGCATCGCGGTGGACGGCCTGGACCTCGTAGCCCTCGGCGAGGAGATGGCGGACGAGTTCGTGGGCGACGACGTACGCCCTGTGCTTTCCGCCGGCGCAGCCGACGGCGACGGTGATGGTGCGGCCGGTGGCGGACGGGCCGTCCCCGTAGGCACGTACGCAGGTGAGCGTGCCGTCGATGAGGGAGGCGATGCCGTCGGTGCTGAGCACCGTGTCCGTCACCTCCGGGTCCAGGCCGGTCTTCTCGCGCAGTGCCGGGTCGAGGTGGGGGTCGCGGAAGTGCCGGCGCAGGTCGAGGGTGAGGTGCGCGGCGGGCGGTGCGCCGTGCAGGTAGCCGAAGCTGGTGATCTGGACGTCGGTCATGGCGGTGCCTTCCGGGAACGGGTTCGGTGGGTGGTTCGCGGTGCGGGAGGATGGGGACGGGTCGGCGGCGAGGCCGGCCCGCCGGCACCCTCGGGTGCCTTGGCCTCCGGGGTGTCTTCTTCATCCCGGAGGCCGCTCGCGTTGGGCGCTCGGTTACGCAGAGCGAACAGCGGTCTTGAGCGCGGGCTCGGCGTCCTCCACGTCGCTGCGCACGCGCTGGCAGGTCGAGCGCGTGGTCTTCTCGTCGCCGGTGAGCAGACCCTTGGCGGTGAGCGCGGCGTGGATCTCGGAGACGAGCGGGCGGCGGTCGAGAGCGGTGTAGAGCTGGCGGACGGTCGCTCGCCGGGCGTAGGTGAGCGCGGCCCCGGTCAGGGCGACCGGCGGGTGAGCGTGGGCGGTCTGCGGGTGAGCGCTCGGCAGTGCGCGGTGAGCGCCATTCGTCCCGCCACCTGCGGTGATCTCGTGCTCAGGTGAGCGCTCGACGTAGACGCTCTGCGCGGGGAGCAGGGTGGCGTGGGCGGTGGGCAACGGCTGGCCGCCGTGCGGCGGGCGCGGGGTGGGGTCCTTGTGAGCGCCGCCGCCGGTGCCGGTGGGCGCGTCGGCGGACGGAGCGCTCACGCCGCGCTCGCCGTGAGCGCCCTTGGCGTGGTCGATGATCTCGTGCACGCGCCAGATGGCGATCGGGACGACCATGGCGAGCGGGATCGCCAGCTGCCACTGGATCTTCCACTCTCCGTGAGCATCAAGCTCGACGCCGAGCAGGTGCAGGTCGGTCAGGATCGCGGCGATCTGGCACAGCATCATCACCGCGAGCGCGATCCGCGTCTCCACCTTGAGCTTGCTGCGGGTCGCGGCGACCACCCACCCGTCCACACACACCGCCAGCAGCCACGCCAGCGTGGTGTGCATGCCGGCGGTGACCGCCAGCTGGTGCTCCTTGTAGGAGGTGTACGCCAAGCCGGCCCCGAGCACGGTTCGGGTCAGCAGGAACGGCACCAGGTGAGCCCGTCCCGCCACCGCCCGGCGCAGCGTCCGGCGCCACCACCGCTGCTCCTTCCGGGCCCGCCGCGCCTCCAGCTCGGCCTGCTCGGCCCGCAGCGCGGCCAGGTGCTTCTGCGTCTCGGCGAGTTCGGCGAGGGCGTCCGCGGTGACCTGGTCGGCGTCCCGGCGGGCGGCGGCGCGCAGGCGCTGGCCGTCGGCCTCCGCCTTGCCGCGGACCGACCCGGCCTGGCGCAGCTGCTCGCCGACCTGCTGCCGGGCCTGCTCGATCTGCTGCTGCGCCTCGGCCTGGAGCTCCTGGGCGTCGGCCTGCCCGCGTCGGCGCAGCTCGGCGGCCTGCCGTCCGGCCTCCTCGCGCAGCTCCGCCGCCTCGGCCTCGGCCTCGGTGCGCAGCTGGTCGGCGGCGGTGGCGGCCCCCTCCCGGGCGGTGTCCGCCTCCGCGAGGGCGGCTTCGGTGAGGCGGGCGGCCCGCTCCTCGGCGTCGGTGTGCAGCTGGTCGGCCTGTGTCTCGGCGGTGGTGAGGATGTCGCGGGCGGTGGCGGCGGCCCGGGTGCGGATCGCCTCGGCCTCCGTGGCGGCCTCGGTGAGGGTGCGGTCGGCTGCGGATGCGGCGTCGCGCTGCACGGTGGCGGCGAGTTCCCGCGCGTCGGTCAGCTCCTGCTCGCCCTGGGCGCGGTCGGCGGCCGTGTTCTCCCGGGTGCGCGCCAGCTGGTGACGGGCCTGGTCGACCTGGTCCTGGACGTCGGCGAGGTCGGCCGCGGCCCGGCTGCGGGTACGCTCGGCCTCGCGGCCGGCCTCGCCGAGCAGCTTGGCGGCCTGCTCCTCGGCCGCCTCGGTGATGCCGGCCGCGGCGGCCTGGGCGCGCTGCTCGCCGGCGGCGACGATCCGGACCGCCTCCTGCTCGGCCTGGGTGCGGACGGCGCCGGCGCGCTGCTCGGCGGCGGCCAGCAGCTCCTGGGCCCGGCCGGTGGCTTCCTCCAGCAGCCGGTCGGCCGCCGCGTGCGCGTCGGCGTCGGCGTCCTCGCGCCGCTCCCGGGCGTCCTCGGCGGCGGCCTGGCGGATCAGGTCGGCCTGGTCGGTGGCCAGGTCGAGGATCCGCCGAACCTCCCGCTCCGCACGCTGCGTGACCGCCTCGGCCTCGGCAGCGGCGTCCGAGCGCAGCTGCTCGGCCTCCACCGCCCACTGCCCGGCGGTGGCCAGCTCGCGGCCGGCCTGCTCGGCGGCGCGTTCCAGGACGGCGCGCGCCTGGTCCTCGGCGAGGGCCAGGACGTCGGCGGCACGGCCGGCCGCGTCGGCCGGCACCGGGTCGGCGGCCGGCCGCGCCGAGACGGTCTCGGGGACCTCTGTCCGGACGGCCGGCGGGGCATCGGCCGAGGTATCCGGGCGGGTCTTCGGCGTCTCCACCGAGGCCTTGGCGGGGGTCTTCTTGGCGGGGGTTCGGGTGCGGCGGGGGGTGGTGCGGGCCGGGGTCATGGCCGCGGGCTCCTGTCTCGCATGGTGACGGTGAGTGGCGGGTCGAGGGATCGGCGCGGGTCGGCGGCGCGACCGGCGGCCGAGAGCGGGAAACGGCCCCGAAACCCTCGTTCAGGGCCGTTTCCGGGGGTGTGAGGATCTGATCTGTCTGACCTGTTTCCGCAGGTCAGGATCAGTTTCTGATCTGTCGCCAATCCGTCCTCGATCTGTCGCTGATCTGTCCCGGAGACGGATCAGCGACGGATCGGCGACAGATCAACGGGCGCCAGCTCTTCGTGACGCTACGTGTTTTTCCGGCAGGCATCGCAGGCTGCTTCGATGTCCGCGAGGCGGTAGCCGGAGGGCGGGTTCTTCTTGTCCAGGTCGGCCCGGCGGACCGATTTGAGGCCCGCGATGCCGGCCTTCTTGAACTCCTGGGTGATCTTCTTGGCCGCCTCGCGGCGGCGGTCCCCGGGCTCCTGGCCGTCCCACTGGTGCCACTGGGGTCCGGTCGTGGCGAGGTGGTCCAGGACCTGGTCGGTGGGCAGCCAGTCGGGGTCGCCGGCGATCTCGAACGCCTCCCGGAACGCCGCCAGGATCTGCGGGAGGTCCTCGTCCTCCTCGTCGTCGGCGGGCGCGGCCGGGGCGGTCGTGACGCCGGCGGCGAGGCGTTCCTGTGTACGGAGAGTGGCGGTTGCGGCGTCCATGTGGGTGGCGTGCCGCAGGACCGGGTCGCGCAGGCCGGGGGCGATGGCGTAGAAAGTCCCGGCGTCGGCGGGGTCCCAGTCGCCGGGGCTGGGGGTGAGCAGGTGGGGCATCCAGCCCTCGGAGATCGCGGTGTCGGAGCCGACGACGAGGGGGACGTCGGCCTTGCGGCAGGGCAGCATGATCCGGATGCCGAAGGCGTCGGCGATGGCGTCGCCCAGCACCTCGCTGGTGGCGTCCTGGGAGATCAGGACCACGGTCCAGCGGGCCTTGCGGCCGATCCGCACCAGCCGGATGACCTTGGCCTTCTGCGTCTTCGTCAGCTGCGGGTGCTCGTCGATGATCACGAAACCGGCCGGCGCGTCGTCGGTGACCTGCCAGTTGTCGACGTCGTCGCCCATCTCGCGGGCCCGGTGCCGGGCCATGGCGATCGCGGCGTCCAGGGCCGCGTCGATCTCCTCCGGGGTGTAGGCGCGGCGGTCGGCCAGGCGGCGCAGCGGGCCGAAGCCGCGCCCGGTGGGGTCGATGTCCCACGCGACGGCGTCGGTGCAGCTGGTGATGTAGTCGACCAGGTTGCGGACGATCGCGCTCTTGCCGCCGCCGGAGTCGGCGATGACCAGGACGTTCTGTCCGGCCAGGGTGATCCTGGTGGCTTCGCCGTCCATCGAGGGGCCGAGCGTCATGGGCTTGAGGATGCTGTTCGAGCGCGGTGCGTGGATCGGGTGCGGCGGCATCGGGTCGAACGGGTCGCCGGTGATGATCCGCAGCACCACGGAGCCGGCTGCGGCCTTCTGCGGCTGGGGCATCACTCCGCCCTGTCGCACCCCGAGCAGCACGTCCAGGTTGTCGCGGCGGGCGACCAGGTCGGCGGGCTTGCCCTTCGTCAGGTGGGCGGTCGCCTTCCAGCCCCATCGTTCCTGGGTGACGTCGGTGACCTGGCCGATGGCCAGGCCCTCGGCGAGCAGCGCCAGGTGGATGCACTCACCGGCCTGCTGAACGCTCTGGGCCTGGCGGATCGGGTACGGGTCGCCGCTCGGCGGTGCCGGCGGGGCCGTCGAAGCGGGGCCGCCGGTGCCGGTTGCCTGGGTGCCGGCGGCCTGCTGGTCGGCGGGGTCGATCACCAGGGCGTCGTCGGGCAGCGGGTAGGCGGGCTTGGGTTCGACGCGGCGCCCGGAGCGCCATCGGGGAAGGATCGCCTTGCCCCAGGCGGCCAGGATCACGATTGCGCCGGTGGCCGTGCCCTCCGCCGCGAGGGCGGGCAGGCCGCCGACCAGGGCAGGGATCCCGTAGGTGCCCAGCACGGTGAGCGCCAGGCGGACGCGGCGCCGGTGGGACAGGTGCCGGCGGTGGTCGCCGATCTCGCCCGGGGTGACGGGCGCGTGCCCGGTGTAGGTGAGAGCCAGCACGGCGGCGGCCTTCTGCTCCCACTGGGCGGCGGCGGTACGGGCGGCCAGTTCGGCCCGCTTGGCCGCGGTGTGGGCGGCCGGGGTGACGCCCTGGGCCTGGGCCGCGGCGCCCGCGGCCGCGGCGGCGGCCACCTCCTG
>NZ_MSJQ01000380.1 GCF_014596515.1 Streptomyces sp. CBMA156 | reverse complement strand
CTGGGGCCGGACCGGCTCGGGCGTCGGCTGCGGGACGGCCGGGGCCAGGGTGAAGGTGCCCGGCTCGGGGGTGGTCGAGCGCGGGTCCGGCAGCGGGGTGCTGCGCGGGTCGAGCGCGCCGGACGGGGTGGCGGCGGACCCGGACGCGGAGGCCGCCGCCAGCTCGGCCTCCGCCTCGTCGTCCACGGTGATGCCGAAGTCGGTGGCGAGCCCGATCAGTCCGGAGGTGTAACCCTGGCCGATCGCCCGGAACTTCCAGCCCCCGGCCCGACGGTACAGCTCGCCCGCGACCAGCGCGGTGACGGTCTCGGCGTCCTCGATCCGGAACTCGGCGAGCGCGGGCGCGCCCTCGCCGGCCGTGGCGTCGAAGAGCAGCAGACGCAGCCCCGGCACCGCCCGGAACGGTCCGCCCTCGGAGGAGCCGGCCAGCACCACGCGGTCCACCTCGGCGGGCAGCTTGCCCAGCTCGACCTCGACCGTGTCGATGATCTCGGAGCCGCCGGAGGTCTGCTGCTTGGGCAGGTGGCGGACCAGGCCGGACGGGTGGCGGGGCTGGTTGTAGAAGACGAAGTCGGCGTCCGAGCGGACCTTGCCGCCGGCGCCGAGCAGCAGCGCGGACGCGTCCACGTCCGGCGCACCGGGCGTGGCGCTCCAGCGCAGCACGGCGCGGACCGCCGCCGCCGGCAGTGCGATGTTGGCGCCCTTGGCCATCACGTGCGTCATAGCCGACCATCCTGCCTGTTCGCCACCCCTTCGGACAACGTGACCGGACCGGTCCGCGCCGGGTCGGACTTTGCCAAGACTTGCGCTTTCCGAGGTTTGCCGCCGTCGTTTCCGAAGTTCGCCGACGTCGCGCCCATGATCGTCCAAGTGGACCGGGATGTTCCGGGAGTTCAGTGCCGGGGAACCGGGAGCGGCCTGATCCCGTCCGTACGATGGGCGGTCGAAGGGTCCCCGGGGGGTTCGGCGGCAGGGCGTCCGGCGGAGGCGCGTCCGGGGAACCATGGCGCCCGGTCGGCAGGTTGACCAGGGTGTCGTCGGCAACGGGCCGGCGGTCGGTCCACTTCCTGGAGGAGAGCACATGCGCCATTTCGGCCACCTCGCCGAGGACGTACGCGGCCGGCTCTTCCTGGAGCAGCCGCGCCCGTTCACCGCGCGCAGCGAACCGGCGGTGCTCGCCACCGCGCTCGGCGGCACCCTCTACAGCCCGGCCACCAGGCCCGCCCTGGCGGCCGACATCCGCAAACAGGCTGGTCGGGGTGTGGTGTCGATGGTGCTCTGCCTGGAGGACGCGATCGCCGACCACGAGGTGGACGCGGGCGAACGGAACCTGGTCGAGCAGTTGACTGACCTGGTCAATGATTTCACCGACTGTGCACAGAGTCACCCCCTCCTCTTCATCCGGGTCCGCACCGCCGCCCAGATCCTCGACCTGGCCGAACGCCTCGGCCCGGCCGTCGAGCTGCTCAGCGGCTTCGTGCTGCCGAAGTTCACCCCCGCCAACGGTGGCGCGTACCTGGCCGCGCTGGCCGCCGCCGAGGCCGCGACCGGGCGGCGGCTGTTCGCCATGCCCGTCCTGGAATCGCCCGAACTCGCCCACCTGGAGACCAGGCGGGAGCAGCTGTTCGGTCTCGCCGAGCTGCTCGCCGGGTACCGGGAGCGGGTGCTCGCCGTCCGCCTCGGGGTCACCGACCTCTGCTCCGCGTACGGCCTGCGGCGCTCGCCCGACCTCACCGCGTACGACGTCGCGCTGGTCGCGGCGGTGATCGGGGACGTGGTCAACGTGCTCGGCCGGGCGGACGGCACCGGGCACACCATCACCGGGCCGGTTTGGGAGTACTTCCCGGTGCAGGAGCGGATGTTCAAGCCGCAGCTGCGCCGCACCCCGTTCGCCGGGGCCGCGGTCGGCGCCGCCGCCGGGGCGGCCAGGGCCTCCGGGGAGGAGGTCCGCCGGCGGATCATCGAACACGACCTGGACGGGCTGATCAGGGAGGTCGAGCTGGACCGGGCCAACGGCCTGCTCGGCAAGACCTGCATCCACCCCAGCCACGTGCCCGCCGTGCACGCGCTCTCCGTGGTCACGCACGAGGAGTACTGCGACGCCCGGGACATCCTCCGGCAGGAGCAGGACGGCGGCGGGGTGCTGCGCTCGGCGTACACCAACAAGATGAACGAGGCCCGGCCGCACCGGGCCTGGGCGGAGCGGGTGCTGCTGCGTGCGGAGGTGTTCGGGGTGGCCAGGGAGGACGTGAGCTTCGCGGAACTGCTGTCGGCCTGCCTGTGCGGCTGATCCCGTGGGCGGGTGTCTGCCGTGCGGCAGGCTGCCCGTACTCCTTGCACTCCCGGTACTCCCGGTACTCCCCGGACTCCCCGGACTCCCGGTACTCCCGGACGACCGCCGTACGACCGTTTCTTCGCGCCGCCGAGGCCCGGCCGTTCCCTCCGGTTCCCGTAGGACGGATATGACGAACGCACCATCGCACCATCGAAGGCAGGACCAGCAGTGACAGCAACACCGCAGACGTGGACCGGCCGCTGGGTCGCCGACCGGGCCGGGATCGCGCTGACCGGCTCCGAGCGCCTCCCCGAACTCGTCGGCCTGGCGCTGCGCGCGGGGAACCCGAAGCGCGCCCACCTGCTGGTCTCCAACGTGCTCGGCAAGCACGTGCCGCAGCGGCCCTCGGTGGTCCACGGCACCGGGCTCGAACTCGGCCGCCGGGTCCGCGGACTGCTCGGCGCGCGGGCCGCCGCGCGGGCCGTCGTGCTCGGCTACGCGGAGACCGCCACCGGCCTCGGCCACAGCGTCGCCGACGGCCTGGACGCCCCCTACCTGCACTCCACCCGCCGCCCGGTGCCCGGCCTGGCCCCGGTCGGCGGCTTCGAGGAGGAGCACTCGCACGCCACCTCGCACCTGCTGCTCCCCGCCGATCCCGGACTCCTCGCCGGGGACGGCCCCCTGGTGCTGGTGGACGACGAGTTCTCGACCGGCAGGACGGTGCTCAACACCATCCGCGACCTGCACGCCAGCCACCCGCGCGGCCACTACGTGGTGGTCGCCCTGGTCGACCTGCGCTCCGCCGCCGACCGGCGCCGGCTCGACCGGGCCGCCGCCGAACTCGGCGTCCGGCTGGACCTGGTGGCCACCGCGAGCGGGTCCGTCGAGCTGCCCGCGGACGTCGTGGCGCGGGCCGAGCGGCTGGTCGCCG
>NZ_MSJQ01000038.1 GCF_014596515.1 Streptomyces sp. CBMA156 | reverse complement strand
CCGAGGCCGTTCCGGCCGGCCCGGAGCACCGGGCGCCGGGGCGGGCCTTCGGGCCCCGGCTCGAACCCGGCGGCGGCGCGGGCCGGTTCGGCCGCGCGCTGGCCCTGCTCGGCCGTGACCCGGCCTGGAAGCCGTAGCGCGCCGCCGCCGCGATCCCCGGGGCTCCCGGGACCCCGGGCTCTAGGAGCCGCGGGTGCTTCCGCCGGTCCGGGGGTCGCGGCCACGCTGCTCGTCGGGGAAGCGCGGCCCGCCGATCAGGAAGAGCAGCGCGGCGGTGGGGAAGCCGGTCGAGGCGGCCAGCAACACGATGAACTGCCAGAACATCTTCCGCTCCTCGTCAGTCGCGGGCGCCGCGGACACCCGAAGGTGATCCCAAACCCGACCCGCTCCGATTGGCCGAATCGTCCGGTCACTGTCCGACGGTATGGCCGAATCACACCGGCTGCCACCGGGCGCCCGGCCCCGGGCCCGCCACACCGGCGCACGGGTCCGGGCGCGGGCCCGGAGCGGCGGCCACACTGTCGGGATGCAGCTACAGCTCGCAGGGGAAGCCCGCCGTCCCGACCGTGAGAGCGAGGACTTCGTGGCCGCCTCGCCGGAGGCGCTGGTCCTGCTGGACGGCGCGAGTTCGCCGGCCGGCCTGGAGTCGGGGTGCCGGCACGGGACGGCCTGGTACGTGCGCCGGCTGGGCGTGCACCTGCTGGCCAGGCTCACCGACCGGACGGACCGCTCGATCGCCGAGTGCCTGGCCGACGCCATCGTGGAGACGGCCGCGCTGCACGGCGGCCGCTGCGACCTGGCCCACCCCAACACCCCCGCCGCGATGGTCGTCGCGGCCCGGCGGCACGGCGAGTCGCTGGAGTACCTGGTACTCGGCGACTCGCTGCTGGTGCTGGAGCACCGGGACGGCCCGCCGAAGGTGATCGGGGACAACCAGCGCTTCCCCGGCGGGGAGGAACTGCGCCGCCAGGTCAGGGAGACCGTGCCCGGCTCGGCCGAACGGGCCGCACTGCGCCTGGAGTACGCGCTGGCGGTGCGCGCGGCCAGGAACCGGGGCACCGGCCCGTGGATCGCCGCCGCCGGCCCGCGGGCGGCCGAGCACGCCGAGACCGGCTTCGTCCGGCTGGACCGGTTGCACGCGCTGGCCGCCCTCACCGCCGGCGCCTCGCGCTACACCGAGCGCTTCGGGCTGGGCAGTTGGGGCGACGCGCTGCGGCTGCTCGCCGAGTCGGGGCCGGGCGAACTGATCGCCCGGGTCCGGGCGGCGGAGCGGGTCGACCCGAGCTGCGAGCGCTGGCCGCGGGGCAGGACGCACGACGACGCCTCGGCCCTGTACGCGCTGCTGTAGCCGGCTCGGCGACGAGGACGGCGGAGCGGCCGCAGGCACTGCCTGCGGCCGCTCGGTTGTTCCGGCTCCGTCGTTCCTGTCGCCGAGCCGGCCCTGCCTCCTGAGTCGTCAGTGACCGGCGGCGGGGATGGTGCCGAGGCGGCCGGCCTGGAAGTCCTCCATGGCCTGCTGGAGTTCGCGGTGGCTGTTCATCACGAACGGGCCGTAGTGGGCGACGGGTTCGCGGATCGGGAGGCCGCCGAGCAGCACGACCTCGAAGTTGTTGTCGCGGGAGTCCTGCTTCTCGTCGGCGCGGATGGTGATCGAGTCGCCGTCGCCGAAGACGACGGCCTGGCCCCGGTGGAAGGGGCGGTGCTCGGTGCCGGCCGAGCCGTTGCCCGCGAGGCCGTAGGCGAGGGCGTTGAAGTCGGAGCGCCAGGGCAGGGTGATCTGGGCGCCGGGGCTGACCGACGCGTGGATCATGGTGATCGGGGTGTGGGTGGTGCCGGGGCCCTGGTGGCCGTCCAGCTCGCCCGCGATCACCCGGAGCAGCGCGCCGCCGTCCTCGGTGCTGAGCAGCCTGACGCTGCCGCCGCGGATGTCCTGGTACTTCGGGGCGATCATCTTGTCCGAGGCGGGCAGGTTCACCCACAGCTGGAGGCCGTGGAAGAGGCCGCCGGACTTCACCAGCGACTCCGGCGGGCTCTCGATGTGCAGCAGGCCGGAGCCGGCCGTCATCCACTGGGTGTCGCCGTCGGTGATGGTGCCGCCGCCGCCGTGCGAGTCCTGGTGGATGAACGTTCCGTCAATGATGTAGGTGACGGTTTCGAAGCCGCGGTGCGGGTGCCAGGGGGTGCCCTTGGGCTCACCGGCCGCGTAATCCACCTCGCCCATCTGGTCCATCATGATGAACGGGTCGAGGTACTTCTGGTTGATCTTGGCGAAGGCGCGGCGGACGGGGAAGCCCTCGCCTTCGAAGCCCTCGGGCGCGGTGGCCACGGTGAGGACCGGCCGGGCGCTCGTGACGGCGGGGTCCGGCGTGGTGACGCGCGGAAGGGTCAGCGGGTTGTCGACGGTCACGGCGGGCATGTCGGCCTCCTTCGGGGGGTGGTCTGGCCTACGTGCACGAGGTTAGTTCAATCATCAACAACAAGCAAGTTGAAAGTTGAACTATGTAGTGAGGAAGGAGCGCGGGGCTCCTCCTCCAGGATGGGTCAGGGGTGGGCCGGCCGCATCGCGGGGCGGCCGGCGGTGGCGCCGGTCGGTCGCGGCTCCGGCCGTCTGCGGCTCCGGTCGGCCGGGTCGGCCGTCCGCGGCTCCGGTGGGCCGTCCGGTCAGCCGTACATCCGGCGCATGGTGAAGTCCACCATCTGCTCGACGGCCTTGGCGTCGAACACCATCCGGTGCTCGCCCTCCATGTCCAGCGCGAAGCCGTAGCCGGTCGGCAGCAGGTCCAGGATCTCGGCGCCGGTCACGGTGAAGTGCTTGGAGTCCTTGCCCGCGTAGCGGCGCAGCTCCTTCAGCGAGCTGAACATCGGGATCACCGGCGTCGGGGTGTTGTGCAGCGCCAGGAAGCCGGGGCGCTCCCCGCGGGGGCAGTGCACCTTCGAGGTGATGAAGATCGCCTGGAAGTCCTCGACCGCCATCGAGCCGGTGGTGAACGCCCGGACCGCGTCCGCGAGTGAGGGAGGCGAGGGTTCGGGGTACAGGGACTGCTGGGGGGTCTGCGACTGCCCGCCGTAGGCGTCGGGTCCGGGCATGCCGTTCATGCCCGGCTGCGGCCCCGCCTGCTGCTGGTAGGGATCTCCCGGGTATGTGTTCTGGTCATATCCGTACACACGGACAGGCTAGCGGGAGGGCACCCTTCTCTGCTGGCATCGATCCTGACAAGGAGTGGTCGCCCCGCCTGTGGGACGTGACCACGTTCATAGAGGTTTGGCCGGCGGGGGCTTGCTCAAGTTACCGCTGGGTAGCATCATGATGCCTACTGGTGGGTACGGGACGCCGGAACGCGGCGGTCTCCCGGAAGCGACGAACCGGAGATAACGGCCATGGGTCACTACAAGTCCAACCTGCGGGACGTGGAGTTCAACCTCTTCGAGGTGTTCGGCCGCGACCAGGTGTACGGCACCGGACCGTTCGCGGACATGGACGTCGAGACCGCGAAGAACATCCTGAGCGAGATCTCGCGCCTCGCCGAGAACGACCTCGCGGCGTCCTTCACGGACACCGACCGCAACCCGCCGGTCTTCGACCCGGAGACCAACACCGCGCCGATCCCGGCCGCCTTCAAGAAGAGCTACCAGACCTTCATGGACGCCGAGTGGTGGCGTCTGGGCATCCCGGAGTCGATCGGCGGCCAGGTCACCCCGAACTCGCTGATCTGGGCCTTCGCCGAGCAGATCCTGGGCTCCAACCCGGCCATCTGGATGTACTCCTCGGGCCCGGCCTTCGCCGGCGTCATCGCCGAGGAGGGCACCGAGGAGCAGCTGGAGGTCGCCAAGCGGATGACCGACCGCCTGTGGGGCTCCACCATGGTCCTCACCGAGCCCGACGCGGGCTCCGACGTGGGCGCCGGCCGCACCAAGGCGATCAAGCAGGAGGACGGCTCCTGGCACATCGAGGGCGTGAAGCGCTTCATCACCTCGGGTGAGCACGACATGTCCGAGAACATCGTCCACATGGTGCTGGCCCGCCCCGAGGGCGGAAAGCCGGGCACCAAGGGCCTGGGCCTGTTCATCGTCCCCAAGTTCGACTTCGACTGGGAGACCGGCGAGCTGGGCGAGCGCAACGGCGTCTACGCCACCAACGTCGAGCACAAGATGGGCCTCAAGGCCTCGAACACCTGCGAGATGACCTTCGGCGCCAAGCACCCGGCCAAGGGCTGGCTGCTCGGCGAGAAGGTCGACGGCATCCGCCAGATGTTCAAGATCATCGAACTCGCCCGGATGATGGTCGGCACGAAGGCCATCGCCACCCTCTCCACCGGCTACCTGAACGCGCTGGAGTACGCCAAGGAGCGCGTGCAGGGCGCCGACATCTCGCAGTTCCTGGACAAGACCGCCCCGCGCGTCACCATCACCAACCACCCGGACGTGCGCCGCTCGCTGCTGACCCAGAAGGCCTACGCCGAGGGCATGCGCGCGCTGGTCCTGTTCACCGCGTCCGTCCAGGACGACATGACAGCCGCCGCGCTGCGCGGCGAGCGCGACGAGGCCGCCGAGCGCCTCAACGACCTGCTGCTGCCGATCGTCAAGGGCTACGGCTCGGAGAAGTCGTACGAGCAGCTCGCCCAGTCGCTCCAGACCTTCGGCGGCTCCGGGTACCTCCAGGAGTACCCGATCGAGCAGTACATCCGGGACGCCAAGATCGACACCCTGTACGAGGGCACCACGGCGATCCAGGGCCAGGACTTCTTCTTCCGCAAGATCGTCAAGGACGGCGGCCAGGCGCTCACCGCGCTGTCCGAGCAGATCCAGAAGTTCCTCGGCTCCGCGGCCGGCGGCGACGCCCTGGCCGTCGAGCGCGACCTGCTGGCCAAGGCCGCGGGTGACCTGGAGGCCATCGTCGGCAAGCTGCTGGCCGACCTCACCTCGGTCGAGCAGGACGTCAGGAACATGTACAAGGTGGGCCTCAACACCACCCGCCTGCTGATGGTCTCCGGCGACGTCGTGGTCGGCTGGCTGCTGCTGCGCCAGGCCGTGGTGGCCCTGGCCAAGCTGGAGGCGGGCGCCCCGGAGAAGGACGTCGCCTTCTACCAGGGCAAGGTCGCGTCGGCCCGCTTCTTCGCCAAGAACGTCCTGCCGACCATCACCCCGCAGCGCCTCATCGCCGAGGGCATCGACAACGAGATCATGGAGCTGGCGGAGGAGGCCTTCTGAGCCGCCGCGCCCACCCGTCACCCGCCGCCGCCCCTCCCGGGGCGCGCGGAGTGTGACACCTCCCCGACCGACTGACACACCCTCGCACCGAAGGGCCCGGCTGCCACCGGGCCCTTCGGTGTTTCCGGTGGGAAACCCGGCCGCGGAAAGCCCGGATGACCGGCGGGAACGCTCGGGTCGTGCGGGGCCGTTCACGGTTGTGTCCGGGTTGCGCACCGGACGAGGTGTTCCGAATGCCCTGTCCGTGTACGGGCATATGCTCAGGTGCGAAGCCGACTCCCCATCCGGCTTCGGCCCTCACTCGACCCAGGAGCAGTATGTCGACCGCCGCCCGCCAGGCATTCTTCGACCGGACGCACAGCGACGACCTGATCGCGTTCCTCGGCACCTCGCCGTCTCCGTACCACGCGGTGGCGAGCGCCGCGGAGCGGCTGGAGAAGGCGGGCTTCCGGCAGGTCGCCGAGACGGACGCGTGGGACACCGCGGCCGGCGGGCGCTACCTGATCCGCGGAGGCGCGCTGATCGCCTGGTACCTGCCGGAGGGGACGGGCCCCGAGACGCCGTTCCGGATCGTCGGCACCCACACCGACTCGCCCAACCTGCGGGTCAAGCCGGTGCCGGACACCGGTTCGGCGGGCTGGCGGCAGGTCGCGGTGGAGATCTACGGCGGCGTCCCGCTGAACACCTGGCTGGACCGCGACCTCGGCCTCTCCGGCCGGCTCGCGCTCAAGGACGGCACCGCCAGGCTGGTCCAGCTGGACGAGCCGCTGCTGCGCGTGCCGCAGCTCGCCATCCACCTGGACCGCCAGGTCAACGAGGGCATGAAGCTCGACAAGCAGCGCCACCTCACCCCGATCTGGGGCCTCGGCCCGGTCGACGAGGGCTCGCTGATCTCCTACGTCGCCGGGCGGGCCGGCCTGGACGCCGCCGACGTGGCCGGCTGGGACCTCATGACGCACGACGTCCAGCCGGCCTCCTACCTGGGCCGCGACCGCGAGCTGATCGCCGCCCCGCGCCTGGACAACCTGCTCTCGGTGCACGCGGCCACCGCCGCGCTCGCCGCCGTCGCCACCGCCGACGGCGCCGCCGACCTGCCGTACATCCCGGTGCTGGCCGCCTTCGACCACGAGGAGACCGGCAGCGAGTCCGACACCGGCGCGCAGAGCCCGCTGCTCGGCAACGTGCTGGACCGGACGATCCACGCGCGCGGCGGCAACACCGAGGACCGGGCCAGGGCGCTCGCCGGCACGATCTGCCTCTCCTCGGACATGGGCCACGCCGTCCACCCGAACTACAGCGAGCGGCACGAGCCGGGCCACCACCCGGTGCCGAACGGCGGGCCGATCCTCAAGGTCAACGTCAACAACCGCTACGCGACCGACGGCGTCGGCCGGGCGGTGTTCGCGGCCGCCTGCGAGAAGGCGGGCGTGCCGTGGCAGGCCTTCGTGTCCAACAACGCGATGCCCTGCGGGACGACGATCGGCCCGATCACGGCGGCGCGCCTGGGCATCACGACGGTGGACTGCGGCATCGCGGCGCTGTCCATGCACTCGGCGCGCGAGCTGTGCGGGGCCGAGGACCCGTACCTGCTGGCGAGCGCGCTCAAGGCCTTCCTGGAGGGCTGAGACACGGCGAAGGGGGCCCGGCGAACGAACGCCGGGCCCCCTTCGCATGGGTCCGCGCTACTCCATCCCGGCCAGGACCAGCGGCAGGCGGCGGGCGCCGTCGGCGACCAGCTTCACCGGCACGCCCCAGTCCTGCTGGTGCACGTGGCAGGCCGGGTACTCGATCTCCGGGTCGTCGTCGCAGGAGGCGGCCATCGCCGAGACGTGCAGCACGCCCTCGGCGACCTCGTCGGAGAGCACCAGCTCACGGGAGAGGTCGGAGTCCGCGCCCGTGCCGGAGACCAGCAGCTCGGGCGGGGTCGCGCTGACCAGCAGCCGGGTGGACGGGCCGTAGCGCTCGTCCAGCTTCTGGCCGTTCGGCGCCTCGAAGACCACGTCCAGCCGGAGGGCGCCGGGGGCGACCTCGGTGGCCGCGCGCCGGGTGCGGTGGGCCACCGACTCCACCCGCACCGCCTCCTCGGGCAGCCGCAGCCTGGTCAGCCGGTGCCGGGCCGACTCGACCACCACGATGTCGCCGTCCACCAGCACCGTGCCGGACGGCTCGCGCAGGTCGGTGGCCAGCGTGCTGACCTCGCCGCTCGCCGGGTCGTAGCGGCGCAGCGCGTGGTTGTAGGTGTCGGCGACGGCCACCGAGCCGTCCGGCAGCACGGTGACGCCCAGCGGGTGCTGGAAGAGCGCCTGGCCGGCGGCGCCGTCGCGGTGACCGAAGTCGAACAGGCCGGTGCCGACGGCGGTTTCGACCGTCTTGGTTTCACGTGAAACCGAACGCAGCGCCGAGGTCTCGGCGTCGGCGACCCAGAGCCGCTCGCCGTCCGCGGACACCGCGAGGCCGGACGGCTGGGCGAACCAGGCCTCGGCGGCCGGCCCGTCCACCAGACCCTCGTTGGTGGTGCCGGCCGCGACCGCGACCGTGCCGGTGGCCGGGTCATACGACCACAGCTGGTGCACGCCGGCCATCGCGATCCACACCCGGCCGTCGAACCAGGCGACGTCCCACGGCGAGGAGAGGTCCACCTCGCGGGCCGGGCCCTCGGTGGCCGAACCCTGCCACCACTGGCGGCCGGTGCCGGCCAGGGTGGTCACGTGGCCGTCGGCGAGGCGGACGCCGCGCAGGGCGTGGTTGACGGTGTCGGCGACGACCACGTCGAAGCCGTGGCCCTCGGGGACGAGCGCGAGGCCCTGCAGCTCGCTGAACCGCGGGCCGGTGCCGTCGGTGCCGGTGTCGTCCGTGCCGGTGCCGTCCACCAGGCCGCGCTGCCCGTCGCCGATCCGGCGGACCACCGTCTCGCCGTCCTCGGCCAGCTCGACCAGCGAGTGGTGGCCGGAGTCGGCGACCAGGAAGTGGCCGTTCGGCAGCCGGACGGCCTTGCCGGGGAACTTGAGGTCCCCGGCGCTCGGCTCCGGCGCCACGTACGGGCCGTCGCCGCGGCGCAGCGTGCCCTTCGCGGCGTGCTCGGCCTCCAGCTCCTCGACCAGTCGGGCGAGCGCGTGGGCGTGGCCCTCGCCGGCGTGCTGGGCGACCACGTAACCCTCCGGGTCGATCACCACCAGCGTCGGCCAGGCCCGTACGGCGTACTGCTTCCAGGTGACCAGCGCCGGGTCGTCCAGCACCGGGTGGTGCACCTCGTACCGGGCGACGGCGTCGACGACGGCCTGGTGGTCGGCCTCGTGCACGAACTTCGGCGAGTGCACCCCGACGATCACCACGGTGTCGCGGTGCTTCTCCTCCAACTCCCGCAGCTCGTCCAGGACGTGCAGACAGTTGATGCAGCAGAAGGTCCAGAAGTCCAGGATGGTGATCTTGCCCCGGAAGTCGGCGAGCGTGAGCTCCCTGCCGCCGGTGTTCAGCCAACCGCCTGCCCCGACCAGCTCGGGGGCGCGTACACGTGCACGAGATGCCATGCGTCAATCAAACCGCACGCCGGGTGCCCGCATTCCGGGGCCTGGCGTCATGCCGTGGAGCGGGGCCTGCGCTGATGTTTGGCGGCCTTGTAGGCCGCGACGGACTTGCGTGACGAGCGCCAGACCCCGTCGGGGCCCTGGACGGCGTTCAGACGGCCACGCTGGGCTGCCTGCCGGAGTGCCGCCAGGGAGAGCTCCTCGTCGACGAGCGCGGCGAGTGGGACCATCCTCGCCGGGCCGGCCACGTTGGGAACGATGAAACGGTTGAGATTGTCCTCCATCGCCCGGGCGATCAGCTCGCCCAGGGCGCCGCAGTCTCCCGTGTCCGCCCTGCGCAGCGCGGTCAGGTACGCGTCCCGCTGTCGCTTCAAGATGATGATCGGCGGATATCCGAGGCGGACCAGGACGAGGTTCATCACCAGCCGGCCGGTGCGGCCGTTGCCGTCGAGGAACGGATGGATCTGTTCGAAGCGATTGTGCATACCTGCCAGCACTTCGGGGAGCGGTTGTTCGAGCTCCGCGCCGCTCTCGATCCTCTGGCCGAACGCGCATGCCTCGCTGACCCAGTGCTCGATCCGGGCCGGTACGAGCGTCCAGGCGGGCGGGGTCATCCCCTCGGAGAACGGGGCGATGTCGTGCTCCCGGAAGCTGCCGGGCCCCTCCTTGTCGGTGGCTTCCGGATGGGGCGCAACGTTCCAGACCGGTGTCATGGCCACGTGATGGATGTGGCGGACCTCGGTGAGGGTGATGAGCCGCCCGTCGTGCCAGGCGTCGGGTTCAAGCGCCTGCCCGTAGACCCACCTGGCGGCGTCGGCGTAGCCCTGCACCTCGTTGTACTCGCGCAGTGGCTTCGCTCCGACGGCACGTCCCTGATCCAGAAGGGCCTCCACTTCGCGCAGGACCAGCGTGTTGCCCTCCAGCGCAGTCGAGTGGTGGGCTTCCTGGTGCCAGATGTCGTCCCAGATGTCCTGCGCTTCCCGTGGATTCGGCAAGCCGCCGAAGCGCTCGTTCAACTCCGCCAGTGCCCCGCTCAGCCGCTGGTAGACGGTGCTGCGACTGGGCCTTCCCCGGCCTGCCATGGGTGCTCCCCGCGAAGTTGATACATGCCGACTTTGGCGAAATGAACTTATCAACTTTTGGGGTCCGCCGTCGTGCTGCTGCCGCGATGTCGCTTTCCGGGGAGGGAGGTTGGGGCAGTGGAGAGACCGGAAGCCCAGGACGGTGATCTTGCCCCGGAGTGAGCGTGAGCTCCTCGCCGTCGGTGTTCAGCCGACCGGGTGCCCGCATTCCGGGCGTGCCGTGTTGCGGGCGGGGTGGGGTCAGCCGGGGGTGTTCGGGAGGAGGTCGGCCTGCCAGCGGGTCTCGCCGTCCTGGGTGTGGGTGGTGGGGTGCAGGCCGAGGGTGCGGGCGATGGCGGCGGAGGCGTGGTGGTCGGGGTGGATGTGGGCGACGGCGGTGGTGGCCCCGGCGGCGGTGAGGTGGGCGAGCAGGGTGCGGGCGGCCTCGGTGGCCAGGCCGCGGCGCTGCCAGGGGGTGCCGACCACCCAGGCGAGTTCGGCCTGGCCGGGGCGGACGGTGGTCTGCACGTAGCCGGTGAGGGCGCCGTCGGCGCGCAGCCGCAGCACCCAGTTGCCCCAGGACTCGGCCGGGTCGGGGGAGCCGGCGGCGAGCCGCTCGCAGCGGGCGCGCAGTTCCTCGGCGGTGGCCGGGCGGCCGCCGGTGAAGGCGTGCAGAGCGGGGTCGGCGAGTGCGGCGGCCAGCTCCTCGGCGTGCTCGGGGGCGATCGGCAGCAGGTCGAGGCGCTCGCTGCGCAGCTCGGCGGTGGTGAGGTCGGGGCGCATGGCGGTATTGAAGGTGACCGGGGGTCCGCTGTCCACGGGTTTCCGCGGGTGCTTCGTGGCGGTGCTTTTCCGCGGGCGGCGGATCGGGGTCGAATGGGGCGAGGTCGGCAGTGGAGCCGACCCGGAGGAGGTCGCACGTGCGGTATCTGGTCAGGGAGAAGCTGTTCGCGGTCGGCGACGACTACTGGATCGAGGACGACCGGGGCCACAAGGCGTACCTGGTGGACGGCAAGGTGCTGCGGCTGCGGGACACCTTCGAGCTGAAGGACGCGCACGGGCGGGTGGTTGCGGTGGTGAGGGAGAAGATGCTGACCGTCCGCGACGCGATGAAGATCGAGGACGCCGACGGCGAGGTGATCGCCACCGTCCGGGAGAAGCTGTTCACCCCGTTCCGCGACAAGTACCTGGTGGATCTGGCCTCCGGCGGCGAGCTGAAGATCCACGGCAACCTGATCGACAAGGACTACCGGATCGAGAACCAGCACGGTGACGAGCTGGCCAGGATCAGCCGCAAGTGGTTCCGGATCAGGGACACCTACGGGGTGGAGGTCGCCGACGGCGCGGACACCGGTCTGCTGCTGGCGGTCGCCGCCTGCGTCGACCACCTGGTGAACGAGGAGGACTGACCGCCGCCGGCTTCGGCGCCCGGTCCGCCCCTCACCCGGGTGGGGTATCTTTTGCCAGCCCTTGACCGTGCCGGTCAGGGGGACGGCGAGAGCGGACCGGGGGCTGGAACCACGATGAACGACATTCTGCACGGGCTCGGTGCGGCGGCGGCCTACGGCACCCTCGGGGTGGTGCTGCTGCTCCTCGGCATCGGCTTGGTCGACCTGCTGACGCCCGGTCGGCTCGGCCACCAGATCTGGGTCGAGCGCAACCGCAACGCCGCCCTCCTGCTCAGCTCCGCGCTGCTCGGCATCGGCGGCATCGTCTTCACCGCGATCATGTACACCTACGCGGACTTCGGCAAGGGCCTGGTCTCGACGGCCTGTTACGGCCTGCTGGGACTGGCGCTGATGGCCGTCGCGTTCTGGCTGGTGGACCTGCTGACCCCGGGCAGGCTCGGCGAGATCCTGGTCGATCCGGAGCCGCACCCGGCGGTGTGGGTGTCGGCGGCCTGCAACATCGCGGTGGCGGCGGTGGTGTCGGCCGCGATCGCCTGACCTCTCCGAGGGCGCTACGCCGGGTACGGCGCCTTGCCCAGGACGTGCTCCCGGCCCCAGTCCCCCAGCGGCCCCAGCGCCGTGTTGAGGCGGTGCCCCGCCTCGGTGAGCGCGTACTCGACCCGCGGCGGCACCTCGTCGTACGCCTCCCGGTGCACGATGCCGTGCGCCTCCATCTCGCGCAGGTGCGCGGCCAGCACCTTCTCGGTGATCCCCGGCAGCAGCCGGCGCAGCTCGCCGAAGCGGCAGCGCGGGCGTTCGCCCAGGGCCCAGAGGATCGACACCTTCCACTTGCCGCCGATCACGTCCATCGCGGCGTCGGTCCCGCAGACGTACGCCCCCGGCCTCGGTACGGTCGCCATGCCCACCCCTTCCGGCCCCTTCCGGCCCCTCCGACCTCGATGCTCACTCCAGGGTAACCACCCACTTCGAAGTGCGTACTTGATCGTTTCCGGGGTCGGCGCGGAGGCTGACTGCCATGGCAACCAACCCCGTTGAGAACGCGTCCGGAAACCCACTCACCCCGCCCACCCCGCCCACCGCACCCACCGCACCCACCCCGCTCACCCTGCTCGGCCTCGGCGCGATGGGCACCGCGCTGGCCGGGGCCTGGCTCGCCGCCGGGCACCCGCTGACCGTCTGGAACCGCAACGCCGCCCGAGCCGACGGGCCCGCCGCCCGCGGGGCCACCGTCGCCGCCACCGCCGCGGAGGCCGTCGCGGCGAACCGGCTGGTGGTCGTCTGCCTGCTCGACGACGCCTCCGTGGAACAGGCCCTGGACGACGTCGACCTGGCCGGCAGGGACCTGGTCAACCTGGTCACCGGCACTCCCGGGCAGGCCCGGGTCCGCGCCGCCTGGGCGGAGCGGCGCGGTGCCCGCTACCTGGACGGCGGGATCATGGCCGTCCCGCCGATGATCGGCGCCCCGGCGGCCGGGGCGTACGTGTTCTACAGCGGCTCGTCCGAGCTGTTCGAGGAGCACCGGGGCACCCTCGCCGTCCCGGCCGGCACCCGGTACGTGGGCGCGGACCCCGGGTCCGCGGCACTGCACGACGTGGCGCTGCTCAGCGCGATGTACGGGATGTTCGCCGGGGTCGCGCACGCCTTCGCGCTGGTCCGCGGCGAGGCCGTGGCGCCGACCGAGCTGGCGCCGCTGCTGGGGAGCTGGCTCACCGCGATGTCCGGTTCGGTGACGCGGACGGCGGAGCAGCTGGAGAGCGGCGACTACGCCAGGGACGTGGTGTCCGGCCTGGCGATGCAGGTGGCCGGCAAGGGCACGCTGCTGCGCACCGCGGAGGAGCAGCGGGTGAGCACCGAACTGCTGGAGCCGTACTTCCGGCTGATGGAGCGTCGGCTGGAGATCGGCCATGGTGGGGAGGACCTGACCGGGGTCGTCGACCTGCTGCGACGGTGAGGGCGGGCCGGTAACGTACCGGCATGGCAGACCTCGAAGAACGCGCCACTGTCGTCGCGTCCGACTCACGGCAGGCCGGGGCGGGGGTGGTGGTCCGGCCGCGCCGGGCCGACGACCTCGCCGGCTGCGTCCGGGTGCTGGGCGACGTCCACGCCGTCGACGGCTATCCCGTGGACTGGCCCGACCGGCCCGCCGGCTGGCTCACCCCGGACGGCCTGCTCGCCGCCTGGGTCGCCGAGTCGGACGGCCGGATCGCCGGACACGTCGGCCTCGCCCGCAGCGCCCCCGGCGACCTCGCCCCCGTGCTGTGGAGCCGCCGCACCGGTGGGCCCCCCGAACTCACCAGCGTGATCGGCCGCCTCTACGTCGCCCCCGCGGCGCGCGGCTGCCTCGTCGGCGCCCGGCTGCTGGCCTGCGCGGTGGCGCACGCGCGGGCGCTCGGCCTGCACCCCGTTCTCGACGTCCTCGCCACCGACACCGCCGCGGTGGCCCTGTACCGCAGGCTCGGCTGGACCCACCTCGGCAGCGGCGACCAGCGCTGGGCCTCCGGGCGCACCGTCACCGTCCACTGCTTCGCCGCTCCACGGGGGTGAAGCCCGGCCCGCCAGCCTCGCCCGGCCACACCGTCCCGAGCCCGCCCCGGCCCACACCGCCCCGAGCCCGCCCCACTGCGGGCTCCCTCGGGCGGGGGAGCCGGATCACCGTGCCGGGGGAGGACCGGCCGGGCCGGGCGGGCGAGCCTGGCGGCATGGTGAGGAACGGGTGGACGGTGGCCGGCTGGGGCGTCGGGTACGCCGGGTTCGGACTGGGGTGCGCGCTGAGCGGGACGGAGCTGTTCGGCGCGCGGTGGCCGGGGTGGGCGGTGGCCGGCCTGGGGGCGGTCGCGGCCGCCGCCGGCGTGGCGGTGGTGCGGCGACAGCCGGTGCGACGGCTGCTGTGGCTGCTCTGCGGGGTGGCCGCCCTGGGGGCCTGGAGCCTGCTGATGGACCTGGTCACGCTGCTGTTCGGGCAGCGGGTGGACAGCGTCCCCGACGCGGTGGAGCGCGCTCTGGCGGCGGTGGGGGCGGTGCTGCTGGCCCGCGCCGCCCTGGGCACGCGACGCGGGGCCCGCGATGGCGCGGTCGGTCCCGTTCGTGCCGGACGGGGCGCGCCGACACCCGCGCCGTCACCCGCGCCGTCACCCGCCCCGGCTCCGCCGGTCGTCCGGCTGGCGGCCTGGGCGGGCACCGCGGCGTTCGTCCCGTACGTGCTGATGAAGCTGCTCTGGGCGCTCGGCGGCAGCTTCGCCGGGGTCAGCGGCGAGCGGATGTACGCCGGTTACGTGCGCAACGGCTCCTCCGGGCTCTGGCTCGCCCTGGAGCGCCGGGGGCTGGACGGCACCATGCTGCTGGCGCTGCTCGGGGTGTTCCTGCTCTGGGGGCTGGTCCGTCCTTGGGGGCAGGTCTTCCCGCGCTGGACGGGGCTGCTGCGCGGCCGTCGGGTGCCGCGCTGGCTGCCGCTCACCCCGGCCCTGCTGGGCGCGGCCACGCTGGCGCCGTACGGGGTGGTCGGCATCGGCTACCTGGCGCTGTGCACCACCGGGGTGACGCGGATCAGGCTGGGCGATTTCGCCGACGAGCAGAGCGCCCTGGAGATCGCCTGGGTCGGGATCGGCGGGTTCGCGGGGTACGGGGTCGCGCTGGCGGTGGCCGCCCGGTCGTACTGGCGGCGGACCGGGGTGTGACCCCGCGAGTGTTTGCTGAGGCGGCAACAAAGCTTGCCGATGTGGTGAAGGGGGCCGCAGCCTGGCGGTGGAGGTGAGCGCCATGGGCGAGACGACCGGGACGACCGGGATCAGGGACAACGAGCGCTACGACGTGGTGGTGGTCGGCGCCGGAGCGGCGGGACTGAACGCCGCGCTGGTGCTGGGCCGGGCCCGGCGCAGGGTCGCCGTGGTGGACGCCGGCGAGCCGCGCAACGCGCCCGCCGCCCACATGCAGGGCTACCTGAGCCGGGACGGCATGCCTCCGGCGGCGCTGCTGGCGGTCGGGCGGGAGGAGGTCGCCCGGTACGGGGTGGACCTGATCGACGGCCGGGTCGAGCACATCGAGCCCGTCGAGCCCGTCGAGTCGGCAGAGCCCGTCGAGCCGGCCGGGCCCGCCGGGCCGCGCTTCGTGGTCCACCTGGCCGGCGGCCCGGTGCTGCACGCGCGCCGGATCGTCGTCGCCACCGGCCTGCGCGACGGACTGCCGGAGCTGCCCGGCCTGGCCGAGCGCTGGGGCCGCGACGTGCTGCACTGCCCGTACTGCCACGCCTGGGAGGTCCGCGACCGCCCGCTCGGGGTGCTCGGCACCGGCCCCGGGGCGGTCAACCAGGCGCTGCTGCTGCGGCAGTGGTCGGCGGACGTGGTGCTGCTCGCCCACACCCTCGCGCTGACCGACGCCGAGCGGGAGCGGCTCGCCGCCCGGGACGTCCGGGTGGTCGAGGGCCGGATCGTCCGCCTGGTGTCCGACGACGGGCGGCTGCGCGGCGTCGAACTCGCGAACGGACAAGTGGTGCTGCGGGAGGCGGTGTTCGTCTTCCCGCAGCCGGTGCCCAGGGACGCGCTGCTCTTCGGCCTCGACTGCGACCGGGACGACAACGGCTGGGTGACCACCGACCGGACCGGCCGCACCAGCCTCCCCGGCGTCTGGGCCGCCGGGAACGTCGCCGACCCGCGCGCCCAGGTGGTCACCGCCGCCGGGGCGGGCGCGGCGGCGGCCTTCGCGCTCGACCACGACCTCGTGGCGGAGGAGATCGACCGGGCCGTCGCGGGGTACCGCGCCTCCGGTGCCGCCCTGCCCGCCTGAGCGGGAAACTTTCGTCAGTCCACGATCGGAGAATCCGGATGTCAGCGAACCAGCACGGCCATTCCCACTCCCACGGCTCCCACTCCCACGGCTCCCACCCGCACGTCCCCGCCGCCGACCTCGACTGGGACGCGCTCGCCGCGCACCTGGAGCTGGAGGCCGACCTGCGGGCCGACGCCGTCACCGAGGCCGCCCGGTGGCTGGCCGGCCTGCACGGGGAGGGCCAGGTCGGACGGGTCCTGGACGTCGGCAGCGGGCCCGGCGTGATCGCCGGACTGCTGGCGGACGTCTTTCCTGCGGCCGAGGTGGTGGCCGTCGACCAGTCCGCCGCCCTGCTGGAGCGCGCCCGGACCCGCTCGGGCGGCCGGCTCGGCACCCGGCAGGCCGACCTGCCCGCCGAGTTCGACAAGCTCGGCGAGGCCGACCTGATCTGGTCCGGCAACGCCATCCACCACCTGGGCGACCAGCAGGCCGCGCTCACCTCGCTCGCCGGACTGCTGCGGCCCGGCGGCCTGCTCGCCGTCGCCGAGCGCGGTCTGCCGGCGCGCTACCTGCCGCGCGACTTCGGCCTCGGCCGGCCCGGTCTCCAGGCCCGGATGGACGCCGCCCACGAGGACGGCTTCAGCACCATGCGGGCCGAACTGCCGGGCAGCATCCAGGAGATCGAGGACTGGCCGGCCATGCTCGGGCGGGCCGGGCTGACCCCGACCGGCACCCGCACCTTCCTGGTCGACCACCCGGCCCCGCTCGCCGGCCCCCTCCGCGGCTACCTGCACACCCAGCTGACCCGGCGGCGCGACCAGCTCGCCGAGCAGCTCGACGCCGAGGACCGGGCCGCCCTGGAAGCCCTGCTCGCCGAGGACGCCCCCACCGGCATCCTGCACCGCCCGGACGCCTTCTACCTCTCCGCGATGACCGTCCACACGGCCCGCAGGGACTGAGCCGGGGGTTCCCGCCGGTCCCCGGGGTGAGCCGCGGCGGGGACCGGCGCCGGGCCCCGGGATACCGTCGGGGCATGACAGCGAGCGAGCAGCGCCTGGTGGTGGTGACCACCACCCACGAGAGCGAGGAGCCGGCCAGGGCCCTGGCGTCCGCCGTGGTGCGGGAGCGGCTGGCGGCCTGCGCCCAGGTGTACCCGGTGCGGTCGGTGTACTGGTGGGACGGCGAGGTGCGGGACGCCGAGGAGTGGCGGATCGACTTCAAGACCAGGGCCGAACTCGCCGACCGGCTCGGCGAGTTCGTGGCCGGACGGCACTCCTATGAGACGCCCGAGCTGATCGCCGTGCCGGTGGTGGCCGGCAGCCCCGGCTACCTGGCCTGGGTGGCGGAGGAGACGGCCGGGTAGCAGCCCCCGGTACCACCGACGCGGGCCCCGGCCGTTCGCCGCGGTCGGGGCCCGCGTGGTGTGCCGTTGTACGGGCCCCGGATCAGTGCGCCGAGCCGCCGAAGCGCGCCGTCCAGGCGGCCAGGTCCTCGTCGGTGATCTTGGCGAACAGCACCGGCGGCACCGTGAACGCCGTCCCGGCCGGCACCAGGTCCAGCGCCCGCGCCTCCTCGGGGCCGACCCAGTCACGGGTGGCGGCCGGCGAGTCCCCGGGCAGCGCGAAGGCCCCGCGCATCGCCGCCGCGGTGGCCGGGATGAACGGCTCGGACACCACCGCGTACAGGTGGATCAGGTTCATCGCCGTGCGCAGGGTCAGCGCCGCCGCGTCCGGGTCGGTCTTCACCTGGAGCCAGGGCGCCTTCGCGTCCAGGTAGGCGTTGCCCGCGCTCCACAGCGCGCGCAGGGCCTGCGCGGCCCTGCGGAAGTTGAGCGCCTCCAACTGGGCCTCGTACTCGGCGAGCAGGCCGGCGATCTGCTCGCCGAGGCGCTGCTCGGCCTCGCCCGCCGGGTGGCCGCCGGGGACGTCGTCGCCGAAGCGCTTGCGGCTGAAGGTGAGCACCCGGTTGACGAAGTTGCCGAGGGTGTCGGCGAGGTCCTTGTTGACCACCGAGGCGAACAGGTCCCAGGTGAAGCTGGAGTCGTCCGACTCGGGCGCGTGCGCCATCAGGAAGTAGCGCCAGTAGTCGGCGGGCAGCAACTCCAGCGCGACGTCGGTGAAGACGCCGCGCTTCTGGCTGGTGGAGAACTTCCCGCCGTAGTACGTCAGCCAGTTGAAGGCCTTGACGTAGTCGACCTTCTTCCACGGGCGGCGCGAGCCGAGCAGGGTGGCCGGGAACATCACGGTGTGGAACGGGACGTTGTCCTTGGCCATGAACTCGGTGTGGCGGACGGTCTCGTCGACCTCGTACCACCAGGACTTCCAGTCCCGCAGCTGCCCGGCCGGGGCCGCGTCCGCCCACTCCTTGGTGGCGCCGATGTACTCGATCGGAGCGTCGAACCAGACGTAGAACACCTTTCCCTCGGCGGCCAGTTCGGGCCACACGTCGGCCGGCACCGGGACGCCCCACTCCAGGTCGCGGGTGATCGAGCGGTCCTGGAGGCCCTCGGTCAGCCACTTGCGGGCGATCGAGGAGGCCAGCACCGGCCAGTCGTCGGCGTGCGCGGCGATCCAGTCCTCGACCTCCTCGGTGAGCTCGGACTGGAGCAGGAACAGGTGGCGGGTCTCCCTGACCTCCAGGTCGGAGCTGCCGCTGATCGCCGAGCGCGGCTCCAGCAGGTCGGTCGGGTCCAGCACCCTGGTGCAGTTCTCGCACTGGTCGCCGCGCGCCTTGTCGTAGCCGCAGTGCGGGCAGGTGCCGACGATGTAGCGGTCCGGCAGGAAGCGGCCGTCGGCGTTGGAGTACACCTGGCGGACCGCGCGCTCCTCGATGAAGCCGTTGCGCTGGAGCTCGCGGGCGATCTCCTGGGTGATCTCCCGGTTCTGCGGCGAGGAGCTGCGGCCGAAGTGGTCGAAGGAGAGCCCGAAGCCGTCGTACACCGCACGCTGCGCGCCGTGCGCCCTGGCGCAGAACTCCGCGACCGGCAACCCGGCTTCCTGGGCGGCGAGTTCGGCGGGCGTGCCGTGCTCGTCGGTGGCGCAGATGAACAGCACCTCGTGCCCTCGCCGGCGCAGGTAGCGGGCGTAGACGTCCGCCGGGAGCATGGACCCGACCATGTTGCCCAGGTGCTTGATCCCGTTGATGTACGGAAGGGCGCTGGTGATCAGGTGGCGAGCCATCCTCGGCTGCTCCGGTTTCTCCCGCACGCACCCCACCCGGAGTGCCGTGCCGGGGGCAGGGGTCCACTGTGGGCTGTCAGCCTAGCGGTCGCCGGAGGTCCGGCCCGACGGCCGAACTCCGCCCGGCCGCACTCCGTACGGCCTGGGCTCTGCCAGACAGGGGCCGGGCCTCACGGCCGGGTGAAGTCCCCGTACCGGTCGAACTCCCCCGACTTCACCCCGCGGACGAAGGCGGCCCACTTGCGCGGCGTGGTCCGCACGACGACCTCGGGCCGGTCCGACTCGCGGATCTCCACCAGCCCGCCGGTCGCCCTCACCTCGACGCAGTCGGTGCTCTCGCCACTGGCGGACGCCTTGCGCCAGGTACTCATGCGAAGTCTTTCAGCAAGGACCGGATGAACTCCCGGGACTCGTCCGTCCCGAGCGCGATCCTCGCGGTCTCCTCCTTGATCCGGCGGTAGGAGGCCAGTTCGGCCTGGGTGTGCACGAACGTGGGCCCGTGGGAGAGGTCGATCTGGACGGTGTCGAGCTCCGCGACGGGCCCGCGGGCGAGGTAGAGGCTCTCCCCGGAGCCGGTGTAGGTGGGCACGCTGAAGGGGATCACCCGGATCTCCACCCCGGGCCGTTCGGAGTTCTCCAGCAGGCTCAGCAACTGGTCGCGCAGCACGTCGGGACCGCCGAACTGCATGCGCAGCGCGGACTCGTGGAGGAACGCGCTGTACGGCTTCGGGTGGTCGACGAAGATCTGCTGGCGCCGGATCCGGAAGGCCTTCCGGACGTCGGCCTCCTGCCGGTACTGCGGGGGCAGCCGCTCGAACACCGCGGCGGCGTACGCCGGGGTCTGCAGCAGGCCGGGGATGAAGGTGCTGTTCAGGATGGACAGGGAGGCCGCGTGGTGCTCCATCTCCGCGATGTCGATGATCCCGTTCGGCAGCCGTCCGCGGTAGCCGTCCCACCAGTACTTGCGCCGGTCCTGCGTCATCGCCAACAGCGCGTCCAGGTACGGGCCGTCCTCGCAGCCGCAGGTACCGGCCCAGATCCGGAGCCGCTCGGCGCTGATGCCCGACTTCCCGTTCTCCATCTGGGAGATCTTGGGCAGGTCGGTGCCGATGGTGGCGGCCAGGCTCTTGGGCGTGACGCCCACGCGTTCGCGCATCCTGCGCAACTCGATCCCGAGGCGCTGCTGGCGCACGGTCGGCGACAAGCGGGGTGGCATGACTCTCTTCTCCGGGTCGCGGCTGCGGCGATGCTTCCGGTGAAGTGTGCCGCGCATACCCGGCCCTAGCTACCGAAATGGGGGATACCCCACGATGGAGTGAACGTCCTCCCGCTCGGTAGCAACTCTGGCACCCTGACCCTATGGTCATCCGTGTCACTCGCTGACTTGTTGTCGCCTAAACAGTCGTCAAACAGTCGTCAATCGGCCGTAATGACACGGCAGATGCATGGTCGCGGCGCCCGAAATCACCGATCGGAGACAGCCATGCCCTTCCCCTCGCCTCTCCGCCTTTCCCGCCGGCTCCTTCCTTCCCAGCGCATTTCCGTATCCCGGTGAATGCGCTTCTCGTCGCCGGACTGTCGGCACTCCTGCTCGCGGTCCTGTTCGTCGGCTGGCTGGTCTGGCTGGTGAACATCCAGGCCCTCGAACCCCACCCGGCGCCCCACGAGTTCGCACCCGCCCACCCCGCCCCCGGCGAGCGGACATGAGGCCGTGCCCCGGCACCCGGCCGTGCCTCCGCGCTCGGCCGGGCTTGGGCCCGGTCGCCGTTCAGCCCCGCGAAAGCCGGTCCGTCAGGCGGGACTTGGCGGCCGGCCACTCGTCGGCGAGCATCGAGAAGTAGGCGCTGTCCCGCCAGCTGCCGTCGGGGCGCAGGCGGTGGCGGCGGTGCGTCCCCTCGTACTGGGCGCCGAGGCGCTGGATGGCGGTGCGGGAGCGCTCGTTGAGGGCGTCGGTCTTCCAGAAGACGCGGCCCATGCCGAGGTCCTCGAAGGCGTGGGTGAGGAGCAGCAGCTTCGCCTCGGTGTTGACGGCGGTGCGCCAGACCGAGCGGGCGTACCAGGTGCCGCCGATCTCCACGAACTCGTCCTGCGCGCTGTAGTCGTGGTAGCCGGTGACCCCGACGGCCCGACCGGTGGCGAGGTCGACGGCGGCGAAGTTCACCGACTCGCCCGAGGCCGTCTCCGCGACGCGGCCGTCGAGGATCGCGCCGAACTCCTCCGCCGAGGCGGGCGGCAGGAACATGGTCCAGCGCCAGACCTCGGGGTCCGAGCCGACGGTGGCCCAGAGGTCGGCGAGGTGGCGGCGCTCCAGCGGCTCCAGGCGGATGCGGTGGCCGGTGAGGACGACGGGTGAGGGCAGCTTCGCGGTCATGATCAGAACGTAGTGCGGCCCTGCACTAGACGCAAGAGATATTTGAACTAGTGCAAAGGCGGGGTCAGGGCGCGCGAAGGGCCCCGCGGGACGGATCCCGCGGGGCCCTCGAAGCGACCGGCCGACGACCGGCCGACGACCGGCCGACGACCGGCCGACGACCGACAGGCGGTCGGCCGGCGGTCGGACTCAGATGAACGAGTTGATCTGGATCGTCTCGTCGCGGCCGGGACCGACGCCGATGGCCGAGATCGGCGCGCCCGACATCTCCTCCAGCGCCTTCACGTACGCCTGGGCGTTCTTCGGCAGCTCGGCGAAGGTCTTCGCCTTGCTGATGTCCTCCGTCCAGCCCGGCAGGGTCTCGTAGATCGGCTTGGCGTGGTGGAAGTCCGACTGGTTGTAGGGGAGCTCCTCGACCCGCTTGCCGTCGATCTCGTACGCGACGCAGACCGGGATCTGCTCCCAGCCGGTCAGCACGTCCAGCTTGGTGAGGAAGAAGTCGGTGAGGCCGTTGACCCGGGTCGCGTAGCGCGCGATCACCGCGTCGAACCAGCCGCAGCGACGGTCGCGGCCGGTGGTGACACCGCGCTCGCCGCCGATCCGGCGCAGGGCCTCGCCGTCCGCGTCCAGCAGCTCGGTCGGGAACGGGCCGGAGCCGACGCGGGTGGTGTAGGCCTTGAGGATGCCGATGACCCGGTCGATCTTGGTCGGGCCGATGCCGGCGCCGGTGCAGGCGCCGCCCGCGGTCGGGTTCGACGAGGTCACGAAGGGGTACGTGCCGTGGTCGACGTCGAGCAGGGTGCCCTGGCCGCCCTCCAGCAGGACGACCTTGTCCGCCTTCAGCGCCTCGTCCAGGACGAGGGTGGTGTCGGCGAGGAAGGGCCTGATCTTGTCCGCGTAGCCCAGGTACTCCTCGACCACCAGGTCGGCCGGGATGGTGCGGCGGTTGTACAGCTTGACCAGGACCTGGTTCTTGTCGTGCAGCGCCGCCTCGATCTTCTGGCGCAGGATCGACTCGTCGAACAGGTCCTGGACCCGGATGCCGACGCGGTTGATCTTGTCCGCGTAGGTCGGGCCGATGCCGCGGCCGGTGGTGCCGATCCGGCGCTTGCCGAGGAAGCGCTCGGTGACCTTGTCCAGGGTGCGGTGGTACGGCGTGATCAGGTGGGCGTTGCCCGAGACCAGCAGCTTCGAGGTGTCGATGCCGCGCTCGTTCAGGCCGGCCAGCTCGGAGAGCAGCACGGCCGGGTCGATCACGACGCCGTTGCCGATCACCGGCGTCACGTTCGGGCTGAGGATTCCGGAAGGGAGCAGGTGCAGGGCGTACTTCTGGTCGCCGATGACCACCGTGTGACCGGCGTTGTTGCCGCCCTGGTAGCGGACCACGTAGTCGACGGAACCGCCGAGGAGGTCGGTGGCCTTCCCCTTGCCCTCGTCTCCCCACTGAGCGCCAACGAGCACGAGTGCCGGCACAGGCGTACACCCCTTCCGGTTGGGGCATCCTGCGTAGGCCGCAGTCTGCCCCGAGATAGACGAAGCCCCTGGCGCAACGGCGCAAGGGGCTCTTGCACCGAGAGATTACCTGAGGAAGGACCGGTCGTGTCGTCCCTGTCCACGCCTGCCACCGGCGGCCCGGAGCCGCTCCTGCTGCTCCTCGACCCGGTGGCCCGGCAGACCGACGGCGAGTCGGTGCGGATCGCGAAGGACGTGCTCTGCGGGGGCACGGACGTCAAGGTGGTCCTTCCGGAGAGTCCTTCCGAACTCGACCGGATGCTTTCGCACCGGGGTCGGCGGCGGCCGGTGGTGATCGGTTCCGACCTCGCTCTCCAGCGGGTGCTCCAGGCGCTGCACCGCCAGCGTGAGCTGGGCACCGAACCGGTGGGGATGGTTCCGGTAGGGCGGGCCGAGGAGCTGGCGACGGCCCGCGCGCTGGGGGTTCCGGGGGAGCCGGTCCGGGCCGCGCGGGCGGTGCTGTCCGGTGCCCCGCGCCGGCTGGACCTGCTGGTGGACGACGGCGGCGGGGTGGCGCTCGGCGGGGTGCGGATCACCGGTGGGGGCACCCGTCGTCCGGTAGGCCGAACGGGTGGCTGGCGTTCGCTATGGGCGAAACTGGCTGCGGCCGAGCAGGCGAACGCACTCACCCCGGACGGTGCCGACCACAGCTCCCGGGTCAGGGTCGAGGCCGACGGCCGGCTGCTCGCGGACGTCCACCGGCCGGTCCGGCTGGTCCAGGTCACGCTCCCGACCGGCGCCTCGGACGGGACGGGCGAGATGGAGGTCGTGGTCGCGGCCTCCGGAGCCATGGTGCGCGCCAGGGCGGCGAGCGTCTCGGTGGTCGGCCGCGGCTTCGGCTATGAGGCGGACGGCCACCCCGTCGGCCCGGTCCGCGCCAGGACCTGGACGGTGCACCCGGGCGCCTGGGGCCTGCTGCTGCCGGCCGCGTAGCGGGAAACCACCAGGCGGCGCAGCGGGAAACGGCCCGGCGACGCGGCGGCGCAGCGGGGAACAGCCCGGCCGGGTGGCGCGGAACGGCCCGGAACCGGCCGCATGACCGCCCGGTGAACCCCGGGTGAGCAGGCTCACGTTCGGCCGGGCCCGGAGCCCCGCCGCTGCGCACACGGAACTCCCCAACAGGCGCGAACCACAAGGCCAACCGCCACCCCCGGGAATTCCCCCCACCCGAAATCCCCGCCCCGTAAGGGGTTTTGTCTACGCGCATCAACTCACCGTCGGCGGACAAAGCCGCAGTCCCGGGTTCCGGAAGCCCGAGTCAACTGCCCTAGACTCGAAGGCGTGCCACGTGGTGACGGAAGACTCAACCACGATCTTCTTCCCGGTGAGAAAGGCCCCCAGGACGCTTGTGGCGTCTTCGGTGTCTGGGCTCCCGGCGAGGAGGTCGCCAAGCTCACGTTCTTCGGCCTTTACGCCCTGCAGCACCGCGGTCAGGAATCCGCGGGCATCGCAGTGAGCAACGGCTCCCAGATTCTCGTCTTCAAGGACATGGGGCTCGTCTCCCAGGTCTTCGACGAGGCCTCGCTGGGGTCGTTGCACGGGCATATCGCCGTCGGACACGCCCGCTACTCGACCACCGGTTCCTCGGTCTGGGAGAACGCCCAGCCGACCTTCCGGGCGACCGTTCACGGTTCGCTGGCCCTCGGGCACAACGGAAACCTGGTGAACACCGCCGAACTGGCGGCCATGGTCGCCGAACTGCCCGGCGAGGAGCACGTCTCGCGCTCCGGCCGGACGGCCGCGACCAACGACACCGACCTGGTGACGGCGCTGCTCGCCGGCCACCCGGACCTCTCCATCGAGGAGACGGCCAAGCTCGTCCTGCCCAAGGTCAAGGGCGCGTTCTCGCTCGTCTTCATGGACGAGCACACGCTCTACGCCGCCCGCGACCCGCAGGGCATCCGCCCGCTGGTGCTCGGCCGGCTGGAGCGCGGCTGGGTGGTCGCCTCCGAGACGGCGGCGCTGGACATCTGCGGCGCCTCCTTCATCCGCGAGGTCGAGCCCGGAGAGCTCATCGCCGTCGACGAGAACGGCATGCGCAGCTCCCGGTTCGCCGAGGCCAAGCCCAAGGGCTGCGTCTTCGAGTACGTCTACCTGGCCCGCCCCGACACCACCATCGCCGGCCGCAACGTGCACCTCTCCCGCGTGGAGATGGGCCGCCGGCTGGCGAAGGAGGCCCCGGTCGAGGCCGACCTGGTGATAGCGACGCCCGAGTCCGGCACCCCCGCCGCGATCGGCTACGCCGAGGCCAGCGGCATCCCGTACGGCTCCGGCCTGGTGAAGAACGCCTACGTGGGCCGCACCTTCATCCAGCCCAGCCAGACCATCCGCCAGCTCGGCATCAGGCTCAAGCTCAACCCGCTGCGCGAGGTCATCGCCGGCAAGCGCCTGGTGGTCGTGGACGACTCGATCGTGCGCGGCAACACCCAGCGCGCGCTGGTGCGGATGCTCCGCGAGGCGGGCGCCGCCGAGGTGCACATCCGGATCTCCTCGCCGCCGGTGAAGTGGCCCTGCTTCTTCGGCATCGACTTCGCCACCCGCGCGGAGCTGATCGCCAACGGGATGACGGTGGAGGAGATCGGCCGCACGCTCGGTGCCGACTCGCTCTCCTACATCTCGATCGACGGCATGATCGAGGCCACCACGCAGCCCAAGGACCGGCTCTGCCGGGCCTGCTTCGACGGCGAGTACCCGATGGAGCTGCCGGACCCGGCGCTGCTCGGCAAGCTCCTGCTGGAGGCCGAGATCAAGGGCGGCCGGCAGCAGCCTGCCGTCCGCGGCAAGCCGACCAGCGGCAGCGACCTGGACGGCGTCCAGTCGCTGCTCGGCGGGGCGGGCGCGGCCGACGCGCTGCGCCGGCCGTAACGAATCGACGGTGGGGTCCCGCGAACCGGGGCCCCACCGCTGTTCCACCCCCTGCTGTTCCGAAGAACCACCCCCACCTGACCCGAAAGGGCCGCACGCAGTGACCAGCAACCAGAACGGCGCCACCTACGCCGCCGCCGGTGTCGACATCGAGGCGGGCGACCGCGCCGTCGAGCTCATGAAGCAGTGGGTGAAGAAGGCGAGCCGCCCCGAGGTGGTCGGCGGTCTCGGCGGCTTCGCCGGCCTCTTCGACGCGTCCGCCTTCAAGAACTACGAGCGGCCGCTGCTGGCCTCGGCCACCGACGGCGTGGGGACCAAGGTGGCCATCGCGGCCGCCATGGACAAGCACGACACCATCGGCCACGACCTCGTCGGCATGGTCGTCGACGACCTGGTGGTGTGCGGTGCCGAGCCGCTGTTCATGACCGACTACATCTGCGTCGGCAAGGTCGTCCCCGAGCGGGTCGCCGCGATCGTCAAGGGCATCGCCGAGGGCTGCGCCCTGGCCGGCTGCGCCCTGGTCGGCGGCGAGACCGCCGAGCACCCGGGCCTGCTCGGCCCGGACGAGTACGACGTGGCCGGCGCCGGCACCGGCGTGGTGGAGGCCGACGCGCTGCTCGGCGCCGACCGGGTCAGGGCCGGCGACGTGGTGATCGCGATGGCCGCCTCCGGCCTGCACTCCAACGGCTACTCGCTGGTCCGCCACGTGCTGCTGAACCAGGCCGGCTGGAAGCTCGACCGCAAGGTCGAGGAGTTCGGCCGCACCCTCGGCGAGGAGCTGCTGGAGCCGACCCGGATCTACTCGCTGGACTGCCTGGCGCTCACCCGCGCCACCGAGGTCCACGCCTTCTCGCACGTCACCGGCGGCGGCCTGGCGGCCAACCTGGCCCGGGTCATCCCGGACGGCCTGCACGCCCGCCTGGACCGCGGCACCTGGACCCCGCTGCCGGTCTTCCGGACCGTCGCCGAGGTCGGCGACGTGGCCACCCTGGAGATCGAGAAGACGCTGAACATGGGCGTCGGCATGGTCGCGGTCGTCCCGCCGCACTCGGTGGACGTCGTGCTGTCGATCCTGGAGGACCGCGGCGTGGAGTCCTGGCTGCTCGGTGACATCGTCGAGCGCACCGACGGGCACGAGGGCGGCGCGGCCCTCTACAACGCCTACGAGGGCTTCCGGGCGGTCTGACCCGGACCCGGCGGTGAGAGGGCCCCTCCGGCGTGCCGGAGGGGCCCTTCCCGTGTCCCACGGGCCCCACCCGGCGGGGACGCCGGACGGGACGGTCCACGGACGGTCCGGGGGAACGCCGAAGACCGGCCCGGCGCCCTGGGCGCCCGGACCGGTCCGGTGGAGCTGCTGTTACGAGCGGCGGGAGGCCTGCGAGGCCCCGGCACCCGGCTCGTTGTCGTCCTCGTCGTCGAGGTCGGCGTAGCGGGCGGCGTACTCCGCGTACGGGTCGTCGTCCTCCTCCTCTTCGATCGGCTCCGGCTCGATCGGAGAGGTGGACGGCGATACGCCCAGCTCGTTGGACAGACGGTTAGCGTCGAACCCGCCGCTGTTGTACTTCAGCTCGCGGGCGACCTTCGTCTGCTTGGCCTTGGCCCGGCCGCGCCCCATGGGTCGACCCCCTCAACGATGGGGCTCACGGCCCCGAGTCTGACACGTGTTCATGATCAGGACCGGCCTGCCCGAATGGGAGAAGCCGTCCCTTGGAGCATTAACGGTACCTGTTTCCGCCGCTGGACGGTACGTCGTCGGTGTGACGTGGCGCGCACCGACTGCACCCGAGACCGGGTCTTTCCAGGTCAAGGGAGGTTTTGCGGCGGTTTTCACGCTGTCCGGAGGTGTCTGAGGTCCGTCGTTCCAGGACTGATTATCCCCCCTGGGGGGACCTCGGATCACCCGTTCGGGCGGAGAAGTGAGAATCCGGTTCCACATCGTGATGCGCGGGGGGCCGCTGGGAAGGCCCCCCGCGCGCCACGGGGCCGGGTCCGGGCCGGATCAGGCGCGGCGGGCGCCCGGCAGCAGCACCGTGCGCAGGGCGCTGATCTCGCGCATCCGCTTCTCGGCCAGGCGGTCGGCGGCGACCGCCGGCGGGACGCCGTCGGCAGCGGCCCGGGTGAAGATCTCCAGGGTGGTGTCGAAGATCCGGGTGGCCTTGTTCTTGGCCCGCTCGAAGTTGAAGCCGTCGATCTCGTCGGCGACCTGGATGACGCCGCCGGAGTTCACCAGGTAGTCGGGGGCGTAGAGGATGCCGCGGTCGGCCAGGTCCTTCTCCACGCCCGCGTGGGCCAGCTGGTTGTTGGCCGCGCCGCAGACGATCGAGGTGCCGGACTCGCCCAGCGCGGCGACCACGTCGTCGGTCAGCGCGCCGCCGAGGGCGCAGGGGGCGTAGACGTCCAGCTTGGCCTGGAGCAGGGCGGCGGTGTCGGCGACCACCTCCACCTCCGGGTGGGCCGCGCGCACGCGGTTGACCGCGGTCTCGAAGGGGTCGGTGACGACGACGGTGGCGCCGTCCGCGACCAGGTGGCCGACCAGGTAGTGGCCGACCTTGCCGACGCCCGCGACGCCGACCCGCCGGCCGCGCAGGGTCGGCTGGCCCCAGCGGGCCTGGGCGGTGGCGCGCATGCCCTGGAAGACGCCGAAGGCGGTCAGGATCGAGGAGTCGCCGGCGCCGCCGTGCTCGGGCGAGCGGCCGGTCACGAACCCGGTCTCGCGGGCGATGACGTCCATGTCCTGGACGTAGGTGCCCACGTCGCAGGCGGTGATGTAGCGGCCGCGCAGGGACTCGACGAAGCGGCCGTAGGCCCGGAGCATCGCCTCGTTCTTGTCCTTGTTGGGGTCGCCGATGATGACGGCCTTGCCGCCGCCGAGGTCCAGCCCGGCCAGCGCGTTCTTGTAGGACATGCCGCGGGACAGGTTCAGCGCGTCCTCCAGCGCCGCCTCCTCGGAGGCGTACGGGAAGAAGCGGGTGCCGCCGAGGGCCGGGCCGAGGGCGGTGGAGTGGATGGCGATGATCGCCTTCAGGCCCGAGCTGCGGTCGTGGCAGAGGACGACCTGCTCGTGACCGTCGCCGGGGGCGCCGTCCTGTTCGGTACGGAAGATCCTGCTGAGCACGCCGGGTGCGGAGTGCGTGGCGGGGGTCTGTACGTCGGTCACTGTGGTGACTCCAGTATCGAAGGCCCGCTGCTGTGGTGCGGGCGCCTAGGGCGAAGCGTAGTCGGGTGCCCGTCGCGTATCGGCCGTCTTGTCCGACCTGCCGCCGTTCGTCCGAGGGGTGAGACGGAACGTGGTCGGCGATGCGGGCGCGAACGGTTCGGGGGCGCGCTCTCCCGGGGCCGCGCGCCGCGTGCGACCATGCAGGACGTGACCGTCGTACGTACTTCCGTACAGCCGCCCTACGCCGCCCACCTGCGGGTCTACGAGCCGCTGGCCGCCTATCCGGAGGCCGAGCGGGCGCACTGGCAGGCCTACGCGGCGGAACACGGCCCCGACGCGGCGGAGCCGGTCCTGCCGGTGGCCGCGGCGGTGCTGGAGCAGCAGCGCGAGGCGCTCGCCGGGCTTGCCGCCCGCACGCCGCGGGCGCTGCCCGAGCGGGAGAGCGGACGGGCGTTCCTGCGGGTGGTGGACGGCGTACTGTACGTCTGCCCGTGGGCGACCAGGCTGCGCAGCTGGCAGGCGCTGGAGGAGCTGCGGACCGGGGCGCCGGCGGCGCTGCTGGACACCGCGCTGCCGCCGGTGACCCGGGCGGCAGCCGAGGCGGACCGGGAGCGCTGGCGGGCCGGGCACCCGGACGCCAGGCCGTGGATCCTGACCAGCCGGTGGGAGGTGCCGGTGCGCTGGTTCCTGCCGTTCGGGGACGAGGACCGCTGCTTCGTGCCGGACGGCGGCGCGGGGCCGCCGGCCGGGCGGGGAGGGGACGGGCAGGAAGGGGACGGGCGGAGCGGGGCAGAGGACAGGGCGGGGCGGCCGGCGGCGCTGTTCTACCTGGTGCCGATGGCGCAGGCGCGCCGCCGGGTGGCGCGGGCCTTCCGGGCCCTGCGCGAGGCGGTGCCGGACGGGGAGCTGGTGCAGGGGGCGGAGCGGATCGGGCGGTGGCTGGAGGAGTTCCATCCGCGCTCGCTGGTGGAACTGGACTACGGGGGTCTGGTGCATCTGCTGGGCCCGGAGCGGTTGCTGGCGGACCGTTCGGCGGGGGAGCTGGAGGAGGGGCTGCGCGCGCTGCGGGCGGGGGACACCGCCGAGGCGCTGCGGATGTACGGGGAGCTGACGGTGCGGTGGCGCCGGGTGCTCGCGCTGCGGCACGCGAACTGACGTCCGACCGCGCGTGTATGACTGTAAGAGTCCTAAGGACCGCGGGTCCGATGACCAAGGTCCCGGTTCGGGTCAATACCTGTCGAACGTGACACTACTCACCGTTGACGCGAACTTACCCCTATGTGCAAAAATGGGACAACCAGCCCAACTTCACGTGAGCGTGCCCACTTTTGGGTGGTTCTGGAGTCGATGCGTGCTTTGCGGGGAAACGGAGGGTCTGGTCCCCCTGTAACCGGATGTCATCACAGCGTGACTGTCCGCTATGGGGTGGTCCATCGCCATCCGTCGGCCTTGAACCCGTGAGGGGTCAATTTTGGCGGTTTGGTCGATAGGGCTGGACGGATGGTGTAGTTGTAGACACCAGGACAAGCCGTTCGTCCTATAACCGACTCGGCCCGTCTATGCCATTTCGGGCATCGCGGGCCAAGGTGCAGAATTTGAAGGATAGAACCGCCCTGGTTCGGTTCTCCCGAGGAGGCCGCTCATGACCGCTCGTACCCCTGATGCTGAGCCGCTGCTGACGCCGGCAGAGGTTGCCACCATGTTCCGCGTGGACCCGAAGACGGTCACTCGCTGGGCCAAGGCAGGCAAGCTGACGTCGATTCGCACGCTCGGCGGTCACCGCCGTTACCGTGAGGCGGAGGTGCGCGCTCTGCTGGCCGGGATTCCCGCTCAGCGCACTGAGGCCTGATAGGCCGAAGGCTCTTTAAAGGGGCCGCTTACCGGACTCCGCCGGGTCCGGTAAGCGGCCCCTTTGTCGTGCCCGCCACCGGACCCGTTGTCGCGCTCACCGGAGGCGTTCGGGTCGGCCGAGTGGTCGGAATGTTGAACTCCGGATAACGATTTGATGCGAGTGGGGCGGGGGGGATTTACAGTGAATACCTGTACAATTTTACATATTAAATTAACGTGGTTCTGAAGGGGTCCTCGGGAGGGGTGCACCGAGGGGGCCCGCGTGACGACCGTCACGCGGCCCGTCGCTTGTGGTCTAGACCTAGTCGGGGTAAAGGGCCGAACGGTCAAAAGCGAGAGGCCCGGAACCTGACGGTTCCGGGCCTCTCGCGTTGCGGCGATCCCGACGGGACTTGAACCCGCGACCTCCACCTTGACAGGGTGGCGAGCTAACCAACTGCTCCACGGGACCAGAGTTTTCTGATCTCGTTCACTCGCTTGCCGCGCTGCGAACAAGACAGACTCTAGCCCATGGTGGGCCCTCAGGTCGAACCGGCTCCCGAAGGCCCACCGCAGCTCACACGGCCACACACCGGGCGGGGGAGGGGCGCCCGGGTCAGAGCGTCGCCCGCGCCGCCTCCATCGCCTTCATGATCCGCTTCTCCGAGACCGGGCTCGGTGTGCCCAGCGACTGGGCGAAGAAGCTGACCCGCAGCTCCTCGATCATCCAGCGGATCGCCCGCACCTCCGCGGACGGCTGGTGCCCGGCCGGCACCGCCGCCAGCAGCTCCCCGTACGCCTGCTGCACCTGCTGCACCTTCAGCAGGTGCTGGGCGTCCCGCTGCGGATGGTTGGGCAGCGCCTCCAGGCGGCGGTCCACCGCCAGCAGGTAGCGCTTGAGGTCCGGCAGCCGCTGCCAGCCGGTGGCGGTCACGAAGCCCGGGTACACCAGCGAGGCCAGGTGCAGCCGGACGTCGTTCACCGCGTTCAGCAGCACCGGGCTGCTCACCGACTTCAGCCGGGTCGAGGCCTTGTGGAAGGCGATCAGCGAGGTGGCCGTCTTCAGCGTGGTGTCCGCGGACAGGTCGTACAGGTCGGCGCGCACCTTGTCGTGCAGCTTGCCGAACGCCGCCTCGTCCCAGGCCGGGCCGCCGGCCAGGGTCATCAGCCGGTCCGTGGCGGCCGCCACGACGTCCTCGAACAGGGCGCCGATCGAGCCGTGCGGGCTGTGCGAGAGCGCCAGCTTCGCCTGGTTGCCCAGCCGGCCCTGGATCGACTTGGCCGGGGAGGTGGTGGTCAGCGTCAGCAGCCGGCGCGTCCCCTCCCACATCGACTGCGCCTGCGCCTGCGGGGTGTCGAACAGCTTGACGCCGACCGACTGGCCCTCGTCCACCAGGGCCGGGTAGGCGCGCATCGCGTGGCCGCGCGAGCGCTGCTCGAAGGTGCGCTGGAGCACCGGCAGCGAGGCCGGCCAGGCGGTCAGCCCGCTCTGCTCGATGCCCTGGCCCGAGGCGGCCGAGGAGAGCGTCTCCTTGAGCTTGGGCTTGAGCTTCAGCCGCAGCTCCTCCAGGTCCTTGGACTCGGCGAGCTTGCGGCGCCCGTCCACCACCCGGAAGGTCACCCTGAGGTGGTCGGGCACCCGTTCGTCGTCCCAGGCCTCCGGCGGCACGGTGACGGCCGTCAGGCGCTTCAGGGCGTGCTCCAGGGCCGGGAGCAGCGGCTCCTGGCGGTCCTTCACCGCGCGCAGCGCCGCCTTGGCGAAGTCTGGCGCGGGGACGAAGTTGCGCCGGATCGCCTTCGGCAGCGACTTGATGTACGCGGTGACCAGTTCCTCCCGCAGGCCGGGGATCTGCCAGTCGAAGCCCTCCGCGGTGACCTGGTTGAGCACCGGCAGCGGGATGTGCACCGTCACGCCGTCCGCGTCGCTGCCCGGCTCGAACTGGTAGGTCAGCGTGAAGCGGAGCTTGCCCTGCTGCCAGTGGTCCGGGTAGTCGGCCTCGGTGACGCCGCCCGCGGCGTCGTTGATCAGCATCGACTTCTCGAAGTTCAGCAGGTCGGGCTGCTCGTGCCTGGCCTTCTTCCACCAGGAGTCGAAGTGCCGGGTGGAGACGACCTCTTCGGGCAGCCGGGCGTCGTAGAAGTCGAACAGGGTCTGGTCGTCCACCATGATGTCCCGGCGGCGGGCCCGGTTCTCCAGCTCCTCGACCTCGCCGAGCAGCTTGCGGTTCTCCGCGAAGAACCTGTGGTGGGTCTCCCAGTCGCCCTCGACCAGCGCGTTGCGGATGAACAGCTCGCGGCAGAGCTCCTGGTCGATCTTCCCGTAGTTGACCTTGCGCTGGGCGACGACCGGCATCCCGTAGAGGGTCACCTTCTCGTACGCCAGCACCGCGCCGGCCTTCTTCTCCCAGTGCGGCTCGCTGTAGCTGCGCTTGATCAGGTGGCCGGCCAGCGGCTCGACCCACTCCGGCTCGATCTTGGCGTTGATCCGCGCCCAGAGCCGGGAGGTCTCCACCAGCTCGGCCGACATCACCCAGCGCGGCGGCTTCTTGAACAGGCCCGAGCCGGGGAAGACCGCGAAGCGGGCGCCGCGCGCGCCGCCGTACTCGCGCTTCTCCACGTCGAACAGGCCGATGTGGGAGAGCAGGCCGGCCAGCAGCGACTGGTGGATCCGGTCGGCGTCCGGCTCCCCTTCGTGACCGTCGGTCCGGGTGGGATCCTCCTCGACCGTGACGCCCAGCTGCTTGGCGACGGTGCGCAGCTGGACGTAGATGTCCTGCCACTCCCGTATCCGCAGGTAGTTGAGGAACTCGGCCTTGCACATCCGGCGGAACGCCGAGGAGGAGAGCTCCCGCTGCTGCTCCCGGACGTAGCGCCACATCGACAGGTAGGCGAGGAAGTCGGAGGTCTCCGAGTTGAACCGGCGGTGCCGCTCGTCGGCGGCCTGGCGCTTCTCGGCCGGGCGCTCGCGCGGGTCCTGGATGGAGAGCGCGGCGGCGATCACCATGACGTCGCGGACGCAGCCGTTGCGGTCGGCCTCCAGCACCATGCGGGCCATCCGCGGGTCCACCGGGAGCTGGGCGAGCTTGCGGCCGAGCTGGGTCAGTCGCTTGCGCGGGTCCTTCTCCTCCGGGTCCAGCGCGCCCAGCTCGTGCAGCAGGTGGACGCCGTCCTTGATGTTGCGCGAGTCCGGCGGGTCCAGGAACGGGAAGGCGGCGATGTCGCCGAGGCCGGCCGCGGTCATCTGGAGGATCACCGAGGCCAGGTTGGTGCGCAGGATCTCGGCGTCGGTGAACTCGGGGCGGGAGAGGAAGTCCTCCTCCGAGTAGAGCCGGATGCAGATGCCGTCCGAGGTGCGGCCGCAGCGGCCCTTGCGCTGGTTGGCGCTGGCCTGGCTGATCGCCTCGATCGGCAGCCGCTGCACCTTGGTGCGGTGGCTGTAGCGGGAGATCCGGGCGGTGCCCGGGTCGATCACGTACTTGATGCCGGGGACGGTCAGCGAGGTCTCGGCCACGTTGGTGGCCAGCACGATCCGGCGGCTGCGCGAGCGCTGGAAGACCTTGTGCTGCTCGGCCGAGCTGAGCCGGGCGTACAGCGGCAGGATCTCGGTGTTCTTCAGCTTGAGCTTGCCGAGGGCGTCGGCGGTGTCGCGGATCTCGCGTTCGCCGGAGAGGAAGACCAGGATGTCGCCCGGGCCCTCGGCCTGGAGCTCCTCGGCGGCGTCGCAGATCGCCTGGACCTGGTCGCGGTCGCGGTCGGCATCGGTCGCGTCCTCGTCGTCGTCGGCCTCGTCGACCACCGGCCGGTAGCGGACCTCGACCGGGTAGGTGCGGCCGGAGACCTCGACGATCGGGGCGTCGCCGAAGTGCCGGGCGAAGCGCTCCGGGTCGATGGTCGCGGAGGTGATCACGACCTTGAGGTCGGGGCGGCGGGGGAGCAGCTGCTTGAGGTAGCCGAGGATGAAGTCGATGTTGAGGCTGCGCTCGTGCGCCTCGTCGATGATCAGGGTGTCGTACTGGTGCAGATCGCGGTCGGTCTGGATCTCCGCCAGCAGGATGCCGTCCGTCATCAGCTTGACCAGGGTGTCCCGGCCGACCTGGTCGGTGAACCTGACCTTCCAGCCGACCGCCTCGCCGAGCGGGCTGTCCAGCTCCTCCGCGACCCGCTCGGCCACCGTGCGGGCGGCGATCCGGCGCGGCTGGGTGTGGCCGACCAGGCCGCGCACGCCGCGGCCCAGCTCCAGGCAGATCTTCGGGATCTGGGTGGTCTTGCCGGAGCCGGTCTCGCCCGCGACGATCACCACCTGGTGGTCCCGGATCGCCGCCAGGATCTCGTCCTTCTTCTGGCTGACCGGCAGCTCGGCGGGATAGCTGATGGCCGGAACGGCGCCGCGGCGCTGCTCGACCAGCAGCTCGGCGCGTTCGATGTCGGCGGCGATCTCGTCGGCGACCTTCTGCCGGGCCTCGGGCTTGCGGACCCTGCGGGCCCCCTCCAGCCGGCGCCCGATCCGTACCTGGTCGCGCAGGGTCAGCTCGGGCAGGCGGGCGGCCAGCTCACCGATTCCGGGCCCCTCGGTGGGTACGGTGGCGGACTGGACTGCGGGAGAACTCACTGCGGGCATCCCTCTAGGTTCGCAAGGAGGCACGGCGGAGCGCACCTCGGTTTTCGAGCCCCTCCAGTGTCACAGCCGACGGCGGCGAATCGCGAACGCCGGGCAACGGTCCGTGCCGGTCCCGGGCTCTGGGGGGTGAGGAGGTGCTCATGGGAGCCCACAAGACCGCCAGGGACGAGGAGTTCCGGGCGTTCGTCGGCAGCGCGTGGTCGCGGCTGCTCAGGACGGCCTACCTGCTCGCGGGAGACCGGCACGGGGCCGAGGACCTGGTCCAGCAGGCGCTGGAACGGGCGTACGCGGCCTGGACCAGGGTGCGGGCGGCCGACGACCCGTACGCCTACGTGCGCCGGATCGTGATCAACGAGCACGCCAGGAAGTTCCGGCGCCGGCTCGTCGAGTACCCGGTCACCGCCGTCCCCGACCGGGCCGCGCCGGCCGGCGTGGACCCGGACGACCGGGCCGTGCTGCTCGGCGCGCTCGCCACCCTGCCGCCGCGCCAGCGCCAGGCGGTGGTGCTGCGGTACTGGGAGGACCTCACCGAGACGCAGACCGCGGCGGCCATGGGGTGCTCGGTCGGGACGGTGAAGAGCCAGGCGGCCAGGGGGCTGGCCAAGCTCCGCGGCGCCTCCTCACTCATCGGACTGACGAGCATCGGAGGAGCAAGATGAGCAACGAGTTCCTGCCAGGGAGCGCCGAGAGCGGGGAGGACCGGGCGGCCGTGCGGGCGCTGGGCGACCTGGCCGAGAGCGTCGAGATCGAGGCGGTCCCGTACGACCGGCTGGTCGCCGGGGGCCGGCGGCGGCTGCGGCGCCGGCGGCTGCTGACCGCAGGGGTGGCGGCGGCCCTGGTCGTCGGGGTGGCCGGCGGTGCGGCGGTGATCGGCGAACGCGGCCGGCAGGCCGTCTCGACCGTGGTGGTGGCGGCCTCCAGCCCGGCCACCACGGTGGCGGCCCCCGCCGCCGCGGCCGGCGCGGGCGCGTCCGCCGCCGCCCGGGACCCGTTCAAGCCCGTGCGGGTCAAGGTCGCCGAAGGCACCGCGAGCGGCCACACCTGGCAGGCCTGGGCCGCGCTGTGGCCGACCGCCCCCAGCAAGCAGGACGCCCTCAAGCAGGCCCTGCTGCTGCGGGAGGAGCGGTACGCCGCCAACCCGGAGGTGAAGCCGGTCAGCCGGCAGGACGTCGACACCAACTGGGACGCGCGCCTGGACCGGGTGAACTACTACTACACCGTGGACGGCCGTCGGCAGGCCGACGACTCCGTGCACGCGGTCTCCGCCCCCGGCGGGTTCCCGGCCGCCGTCGGCGGCGCCTCGCTCGGCCTCCACCACCCGTCGGCCGTACCGCCGGTGGTGATCGACGGCGTCAACTCCGAGGTGACGAAGGTCGTGATCGCCTGGAAGACCGGCGGGACCACCGAGGCGGTGCCGGTCGTGGTCGGGGACTCCCCGTTCCGCTACTTCGCCGTCGGCGCGAAGCCCGGCAGCGACGCGGCGACCGTCACCTACTACAAGGCGGACGGCTCGGTGGAGCTCACCAAGGACTACTGGCTCAGGACGTCCTGAACGGACCGGACGGCGGGCTCGACGGAACCGAGCCCGCCGCCCGGCGGCCGATCCTACTCGGGCACGGCCTCCCCACCGGCGGCCGTCCGCCGTGCGGGGCCGCAACCCGTCCGCCGTGCCGACGGCGCCGGGCAACACGAAGAAGCCCCCGCAGCGAACTCGCTGCGGGGGCTTCCTGTTTGTGGCCAGGGCCGGGGTCGAACCGGCGACCTTCCGCTTTTCAGGCGGACGCTCGTACCAACTGAGCTACCTGGCCGTACTGCACCGTCTCTTGCGAGACGAGCGATCCCGACGGGACTTGAACCCGCGACCTCCACCTTGACAGGGTGGCGAGCTAACCAACTGCTCCACGGGACCTGGAAGTGGCGAACCACTCAGGTCTTGCGTTACTGCACTTTACTACGTGTACTGCGTGCCCCCAACGGGATTCGAACCCGTGCTACCGCCTTGAAAGGGCGGCGTCCTGGGCCACTAGACGATGAGGGCTTGCGGCCTGTCCCGCTGTTTCCAGCGCTCGGGGACGTCGAGAAGCATATGGGATGCAGGGCGGATCGCCAAAACGGGTTTCGGCCGAGTGGGCGGCGGGGCCGCCGGCGGGGTCAGGACCAGCCGAGCTCGTCCAGCTCGTGGTCGTCGAAACCGAAGTGGTGGGCGACCTCGTGGATGACCGTGGTGCGGACCTCCTCGACCACCTGCTCGCGGGTCTCGCAGTGGCGCAGGGTGGGGCCGCGGTAGATCAGGATGCGGTCGGGCAGGACGCCCGCGTACCACTCGCCGCGCTCGGTGAGCGGGGTGCCCTCGTAGAGGCCGAGGAGTTCGGGATCGCTCGGGTCGGGTTCGTCCTCGACGAAGATCGCGACGTTGTCCATCATGGCCGCGAGCTGCGGGGGGATCTGGTCGAGGGCGTCGCTGACCAGCATCTCGAACTCTTCCCGGGTCATCTCCACCGGATCATTGTCGGGTGTCGGATGACGGTGTGCCAGGTGACGGAGCCCGGTGTTTGATGGGGCTATGACGACCTCGGAGGACGCCTTGGGCGGCGCCGCGGGCGGCGCCGCGGGCGTGGGGCTCCCCGGCCGGGGGGGCTGCGCCGGGGGGGGCCGG
>NZ_MSJQ01000379.1 GCF_014596515.1 Streptomyces sp. CBMA156 | reverse complement strand
ATTCCCCACAACGTCCAGCCGCGCAAGGAAGCGATCCCTCAATCCCGCAAGATCAGCACGCTCAACGCCCACGGTCCTCGCAACTCCCACAGATCGCGGGTGTTGCGAGGACCGTTAGAACCCAAGGTCGCGGGGGCCTCGGCCGTTCGGCGGGGCGGGCTACCAGCCGCGCTCGCGCCACTCCGCCAGGTGCGGGCGCTCCGCCCCGAGAGTGGTGTCGTTGCCGTGGCCGGGGTAGACCCAGGCCTCGTCCGGCAGGACGTCGAAGACCTTCTCGGTGACGTCGCGGTAGAGCGTCCCGAAGGCCTCAGGGTCGCCCCAGGTGTTGCCCACGCCGCCGGGGAAGAGGCAGTCGCCGGTGAAGACGTGGGGGTGGCCCTGCGGGTCGTCGTAGACGAGCACGATCGCGCCGGGGGTGTGGCCGACCAGGTGCCGGACGGTGAGCCCGACCTCGCCGACCCGCAGCGTGTCCCCGTCCGCGAGCAGCAGCTCGGTGGGGACCTCGATGCCCTCGGCGTCGTGCTCGCCGGCCGCGGTGCGGGCGCCGGTGGTGGCGACCACCTCGGCCAGCGCGCCCCAGTGGTCGTGGTGCCGGTGGGTGGTGACCACGGTGCCCAGTTCGTCGCCGACGGTCTCCAGCAGCGCCGGGGCGTCCGCGGCGGCGTCGATCAGCAGTTGCTCGTCGGTGGCCCGGCAGCGCAGCAGGTAGGCGTTGTTGTCGTACGGGCCGACCGCCACCTTGGTGATGATCAGGTGGGCCAGCTCCCGTACGTCCGGCGGTCCGCCGACCTTGACCGCTCCGTGGTACGTCATCCGTTCGCTTCCTCTCCAGTGGCTCCTGGGATCATCCTCGCGCCGTCAGCCCATCGGGGGAAGCGGGGGGAGGGCGGTGTCGGGGGTGCGGCGCAGACCCGCGCCGTCGGAGCGGCCGGAGAGCCAGGCGGTGAGGGCGCGGACGGGGCCCTCGACGGTCAGGGCCGGGGTGCCCGAGCCGATCACGGCGCGGTCCCCGGTGTCCTCGGCCGCGAGGGAGACGGCGGGCAGCCCGGCGTCGTCGGCCAGGTTCGCGGCGAGCCTGCGGAACTGGGCGACGGCGAAGGACTCCGGCCAGTGCGCGGGGGTGTAGCCGGCGTCGAGGTCGACGTGGTGGAACTCCAGCTCCACCACGCGCTTGGCCGGGATCCCGTGGGCCGGGAAGACGTAGCCGAAGCGGTGCCTGACGGACGCCGCCCAGGCCTCGGGGGACAGCAGCGCGGCGGCCTCGGCGAAGCGCTCGTGCGACGCGCGCAGGTCGTCGAGCTGGACCTCCAGCGGGCGGGGCGCGTCGCGCTCGATGTCCCGGTCGCGGGCCTCGCCGCTCGTGTACTGCGGGATGTCGGTGCCGGTGCGGGCTCCGGTGAGCAGGTTGACCAGGGAGTCGGCGTTGCGGGCGAGGTGGGCCAGCACGTGGCCGCGGGTCCAGCCGGGCAGCGCGGAGGGTTCGGCGAGGGCCGCGGGCTTCAGCCCGGCCACGGTGTGCAGCAGGTGCCGGGTGCTCTCCTCGACCTGGGCCAGGGACCGGGCGGCGGCGGACTGCGGGTCGGTCATCACATCTGCCTTCGGTGGGGGCGGGGCGTTGCCCGCCCGGGGCTTCGCTCGTTGACCAGGTGACGCTATCGCCGAATCCCGGCCCTGAGCAGGGCCTTTTTCGGTCCGGGTACGGACGGTCCGGAGGTCGGCTTCACTCGTTCGGGTGGGCCCGGCTGGACAAGGTCGATATTCGAACGTCTGAGCTATAGGCTGGCTGCCGCATCCTGGAAGAAGCAGCACATCCCGACGCAAGCCCTCTCGCCCCGGAGAAAGGCGCCAGAAGCAGTGGCCGACCGCCTCATCGTCCGCGGTGCTCGCGAGCACAACCTCAAGAACGTTTCGCTCGATCTGCCCCGCGACTCCCTCATCGTCTTCACGGGCCTCTCCGGCTCCGGCAAGTCCTCGCTCGCCTTCGACACGATCTTCGCCGAGGGCCAGCGCCGCTACGTGGAGTCGCTGTCCTCGTACGCCCGCCAGTTCCTCGGGCAGATGGACAAGCCCGACGTCGACTTCATCGAAGGCCTCTCCCCGGCCGTCTCGATCGACCAGAAGTCCACCAACCGCAACCCCCGTTCGACCGTCGGCACCATCACCGAGGTCTACGACTACCTGCGCCTGCTGTTCGCCCGGATCGGCAAGCCCCACTGTCCGCACTGCGGCCGCCCGATCGCCAAGCAGTCCCCGCAGGCGATCGTGGACAAGGTGCTGGAGCTCGCCGAGGGCACCCGCTTCCAGGTGCTGAGCCCGGTGGTGCGCGAGCGCAAGGGCGAGTTCGTCGACCTCTTCGCCGACCTCCAGTCCAAGGGCTACTCCCGCGCCCGCGTCGACGGCGAGACGATCCAGCTCGCCGAGCCGCCGAAGCTCAAGAAGCAGGAGAAGCACACCGTCGAGGTGGTGATCGACCGCCTGACCGTCAAGGACAGCGCCAAGCGGCGGCTCACCGACTCGGTGGAGACGGCCCTGCGGCTGTCCGGCGGCATGGTCGTGCTCGACTTCGTCGACCTCCCCGAGGACGACCCCGAGCGCGAGCGGATGTACTCCGAGCACCTCTACTGCCCGTACGACGACGTGTCGTTCGAGGAGCTGGAGCCGCGCTCGTTCTCCTTCAACTCGCCGTTCGGCGCCTGCCCGGACTGCTCGGGCCTGGGCAACCGGATGGAGGTCGACGCCGAGCTGGTCGTCCCCGACCCGGAGCGCTCGCTGGACGAGGGCGCGATCCACCCGTGGTCCGCCGGGCACGCCAAGGAGTACTTCCAGCGCCTGATCGACGCGCTGGCCGGGGAGCTCGGCTTCCGCACCGACATCCCCTGGGCCGGGCTGCCCGCCCGCGCCAGGAAGGCGCTGCTGTACGGGCACAAGCACCAGGTGGAGGTCCGCTACCGCAACCGCTTCGGCCGGGAGCGCTCGTACAGCACCGGCTTCGAGGGTGCGATCCCGTTCATCCAGCGCCGGCACACCGAGGCGGAGAGCGACAGCAGCCGCGAGCGCTTCGAGGGCTACATGCGCGAGGTGCCCTGCCCGACGTGCCGGGGCACCAGGCTCAAGCCGGTGGTGCTCGCGGTCACCGTCGAGGACAGGTCGATCGCCGACGTCTCCTCGATGTCGATCAGCGACTGCTCCGAGTTCCTGGGCGCGATGAAGCTCAACGCCCGGGACAAGCAGATCGCCGAGCGGGTCCTCAAGGAGGTCAACGAGCGGCTGCGCTTCCTGGTCGACGTCGGCCTGGACTACCTCTCGCTCGACCGCGCGGCAGGCACCCTGTCCGGCGGCGAGGCCCAGCGCATCCGGCTGGCCACCCAGATCGGCTCCGGCCTGGTCGGCGTGCTGTACGTGCTGGACGAGCCGTCCATCGGCCTGCACCAGCGGGACAACCACCGGCTGATCGAGACGCTGGTGCGGCTGCGCGACATCGGCAACACCCTGATCGTGGTCGAGCACGACGAGGACACCATCAAGACCGCGGACTGGGTGGTCGACATCGGCCCGGGCGCCGGCGAGCACGGCGGCAAGGTGGTGCACTCCGGCTCGCTGAAGCAGCTGCTCACCAACAAGGAGTCGCTGACCGGCCAGTACCTCTCCGGCAAGCGGTCCATCCCGATCCCGGACACCCGCCGCGAGCGGGACAAGAAGCGCCAGCTGACCGTCCACGGCGCCCGTGAGCACAACCTCAAGGACGTCACGGTCGGTTTCCCGCTCGGCACCTTCACCGCGATCACCGGCGTCTCCGGCTCCGGCAAGTCGACGCTGGTCAACGACATCCTGTACACCCACCTCGCCCGGGAGCTGAACGGCGCCCGCAGCGTGCCGGGCCGGCACACCCGGATCACCGGCACCGACTTGGTGGACAAGGTGGTGCACGTCGACCAGTCGCCGATCGGCCGCACGCCGCGCTCCAACCCGGCCACCTACACCGGGGTGTTCGACCACGTCCGCCGGCTCTTCGCGGAGACGCAGGAGGCCAAGGTCCGCGGCTACCTGCCCGGCCGGTTCTCCTTCAACGTCAAGGGCGGCCGCTGCGAGAACTGCTCCGGCGACGGCACCATCAAGATCGAGATGAACTTCCTGCCGGACGTCTACGTGCCGTGCGAGGTCTGCCACGGCGCCCGGTACAACCGGGAGACGCTGGAGGTGCACTACAAGGGCAAGTCCATCGCCGAGGTGCTGGACATGCCGATCGAGGAGGCGCTGGCCTTCTTCGAGGCCGTCCCGGCGATCGCCCGGCACCTGCGGACGCTCAACGACGTCGGCCTCGGCTACGTCCGGCTCGGCCAGTCCGCGCCCACCCTCTCCGGCGGCGAGGCGCAGCGCGTCAAGCTCGCCTCGGAGCTCCAGAAGCGCTCCACCGGGCGGACGGTCTACGTGCTGGACGAGCCCACCACCGGTCTGCACTTCGAGGACATCAGCAAGCTGATCAAGGTGCTCAGCGGGCTGGTGGAGAAGGGCAACACGGTGATCGTCATCGAGCACAACCTCGATGTGATCAAGACCGCCGACTGGGTCGTCGACATGGGCCCCGAGGGCGGCTCCGGCGGCGGCGGCGTGGTCGCCGAAGGCACCCCGGAGCAGATCGCCGCCGTCCCGGAGAGCCACACCGGCAAGTTCCTGCGGGACATCCTTCCGGGTGGCTTCGCGGACGCCCCGGTGGCCGCCCCGGCGAAGAAGGCGCCGCGCAAGCGCGCGGCCGCCGCGAAGAAGTAGCCCCGCGCGCCCACCCCGCCGCTCCCGACGCCCCCCGCTACCGCGCGGGTGGCCAGGGAGCGGCGGGGTGCGTGCGGCATAGACTTCCGTGGTCCCTCGCAGCAGCAGCAAACCGTAGGAGCGCACCGATGTCCGAGGCCCCCGAGAGCAGCCCCACCGCCTCCCGCCGCACCCTGCTCTGCGGAGCCGCGGCCGTGCTGGCGGCCGGCGGCACGGTGGCGGTCACCGGGTGCGGCTCCTCCGCCTCCGGCGGCAGCGGTGCCCCCAAGGGCCCGGTGGACCTCGGTCCGGCCTCGGCCGTGCCCGAGGGCGGCGGCAAGGTCTTCCGCGAGCAGAAGATCGTGGTGACCCAGCCCGCCGCCGGCCAGTACAAGGCGTTCAGCGCCAAGTGCACCCACGCCGGCTGCATCGTGGACCAGGTGAAGAACGCCCAGATCCAGTGCCCCTGCCACGGCAGCCGGTTCGCCATCGCGGACGGCGCCGTGCAGGACGGCCCGGCCCCCTCCCCGCTGCCCGCCTACGCCGTCACGGTCGAGGGCGGCAACCTCAAGGTGACCCCGAGCTGACGCAGTTGACCGCCTCCCGACCTCCACGGTCCCCCCTGACGATCTCCTCCCCGCGGCCCCGGCCCCACTCGGTACGGTGGACTCATGGCTGACCCGAGCACCTACCGCCCCGCGCCCGGTGCGATCCCGACCTCCCCCGGTGTCTACAGGTTCCGCGACGCCCACGGCCGGGTCATCTACGTCGGCAAGGCCAAGAGCCTGCGGCCGCGCCTGTCGTCCTACTTCCAGGACCTGGCGGGCCTGCACCCGCGCACCGCGACCATGGTCACCACCGCCGCCTCGGTGGAGTGGACCGTGGTCGGCACCGAGGTCGAGGCGCTCCAGCTGGAGTACTCCTGGATCAAGGAGTACGACCCGCGGTTCAACGTCAAGTACCGCGACGACAAGAGCTATCCGGAACTCGCCGTCACCCTCGACGAGGAGTACCCGAGGGTCCAGGTGATGCGCGGGGCGCACAAGAAGGGCGTGCGCTACTTCGGCCCGTACGGACACGCCTGGGCGATCCGCGAGACGGTCGACCTGCTGCTGCGCGTCTTCCCCGTCCGCACCTGCTCCAACGGCGTCTTCAAGCGCGCCCGCCAGGTCGGCCGGCCCTGCCTGCTCGGCTACATCGGCAAGTGCGCCGCGCCCTGCGTCGGCAAGGTCTCGGCGGACGAACACCGCGCGCTCGCCGAGGACTTCTGCGACTTCATGGCCGGGCGCACCGGCAACTACCTGCGCCGGCTGGAGACGGAGATGCAGGAGGCCGCGGCCGAGCTGGAGTACGAGAAGGCGGCCCGGCTGCGGGACGACATCGGCGCCCTCAAGCGCGCGATGGAGAAGAACGCCATCGTGCTCGCCGACGCCACCGACGCCGACCTGCTGGCCCTCGCCGAGGACGAACTCGAAGCCGCCGTGCAGATCTTCCACGTCCGCGGCGGCCGGGTGCGCGGCCAGCGCGGCTGGGTCACCGACAAGGTCGAGGACGTGGACACCGCCGGTCTGGTCGAGCACGCCCTCCAGCAGCTCTACGGCGGCGGCGAGTCCGTCCCGCGCGAGGTCCTCGTGCCCGCCCTGCCCGACCCGGCTGAGCCGGTGCGCGAGTGGCTCGGCGGCCTGCGCGGCAGCCAGGTCGACCTGCGCATCCCGCAGCGCGGCGACAAGAAGGACCTGATGGCGACCGTGCAGCGCAACGCCCAGCAGGCGCTGGCGCTGCACAAGACCAAGCGCGCCTCCGACCTCACCACCCGCAGCCGCGCCCTCCAGGAGATCGCCGACGCGCTGGAGCTGGACTCCGTCCCGCTGCGCATCGAGTGCTACGACATCTCCCACCTCCAGGGCGAGGACGTGGTCGCCTCCATGGTCGTCTTCGAGGACGGCCTGGCCCGCAAGAGCGAGTACCGGCGCTTCCAGATCAAGGGCTTCGAGGGCCAGGACGACGTCCGCTCGATGCACGAGGTGATCAGCCGGCGCTTCCGCCGCTACCTCAGGGAGCGCGAGCAGACCGGGGAGTGGGCCGTCCCCGAGGAGGACGAGCCCGGCACCGGCAACGGTACGGACACCGGCACCGACACCGGTCCCGGCGGCCGGGACGACGAGGGCCGCCCCAAGCGCTTCGCCTACCCGCCCCAGCTGCTGGTCGTCGACGGCGGACAGCCCCAGGTCGCCGCCGCCAGGCGGGCCCTGGACGAACTCGGCATCGACGACGTCGCGCTGTGCGGCCTGGCCAAGCGCCTGGAGGAGGTCTGGCTGCCCGGCGAGGACGACCCGGTGGTGCTGCCGCGCTCCAGCGAGGGCCTCTACCTGCTCCAGCGGGTCCGCGACGAGGCGCACCGCTTCGCGATCAGCTATCAGCGCAACAAGCGTTCCAAGCGACTCACCGCCGGGGAACTGGACTCCGTCCCGGGCCTCGGCGAGACTCGCCGCCAGGCGCTGCTCAAGCACTTCGGCTCGCTGAAGAAGCTCAGGGCCGCCACCATCGACGAGCTCTGCGAGGTACCCGGCATCGGACGCCGCACCGCGCAGACCGTTGCGGCGGCGTTGTCGTCCCGTACACCCGCCGCACCCGCGGTCAACACCGCGACCGGCGAGATCATCGAGGACGGGGCCGAGCAGGCCGCCGAGCCGGTGGCAGCAGCGCACCGGACCGCACCATCCCAGGAGACGCCATGACGGCCGACGCCGCCCGTCAGCCGGTGTGCCCCGGCCCCGCCCGCCTGCCCGGGCCGGGGAAGGGCGGCCGTGCCGTGCGCGTTCTCCCCAGCAGAAAGACCGAGAGCGGGGAACCGAAGTGACCGTGTCAGACGTGGCCGAGAACGCGCCGGAGCTGGTGATCATCTCCGGCATGTCCGGAGCCGGCCGCTCCACCGCCGCCAAGTGCCTTGAAGACCTCGGCTGGTTCGTGGTGGACAACCTGCCGCCGGCCCTGATCCCGACCATGGTCGACCTGGGAGCCCGGTCCCAGGGCAACGTCGCCCGGATCGGCGTGGTCGTGGACGTCCGCGGCCGGCAGTTCTTCGACGACCTGCTCACCTCGCTGGACGCGCTGGAGAAGCGCGGCGTCCGGCTGCGGGTCGTCTTCCTGGACTCCTCCGACGAGGCGCTGGTGCGCCGCTTCGAGAGCGTCCGCCGCCCGCACCCGCTGCAGGCCGACGGCCGGATCGTGGACGGCATCGCCCTGGAGCGCGACCTGCTGCGCGACCTGCGCGGCGAGGCCGACCTGGTGATCGACACCTCCAACCTCAACGTGCACCAGCTGCGCGCCAAGCTGGACGCCCAGTTCGCCGACCACGACGAGCCCGAGCTGCGCGCCACCGTGATGTCCTTCGGCTTCAAGTACGGCCTGCCGGTCGACGCCGACCTCGTGGTGGACTGCCGCTTCCTGCCCAACCCGCACTGGGTGCCCGAACTGCGCGCCCGCACCGGCACCGACGCGGACGTCGCCGACTACGTCTTCCAGCAGCCCGGAGCCAACGAGTTCCTGGACGGTTACGCCCAGCTGCTGCGCATCATCACCGAGGGATACCGACGCGAGGGGAAGCGCTACATGACGCTTGCCGTAGGCTGCACCGGTGGCAAGCACCGCAGCGTCGCCATGTCCGAGCGTCTGACCAAGCGTCTCATCGCCGACGGAGTCGAGACGGTGCTCGTCCACCGTGACATGGGACGGGAGTAACCGCCGCCTCCCTGCCGGGCCCGTCGGCGGAGCGGTCGGCGGGCCGAGGAACGCGAGGTGATGTGTGGCGGGATACGTGCCCGGGCGGCAGCCGCAGAGCAGGACCGGTGACCGGGCGTTCAGCCCGGCCCGGCCCACGGCGCCGAGCCGTCCGCGCAGTAGTCCCGCCCGGACCAATCCGGCCCCGAGGATCACCGCGCTCGGCGGCGGGCAGGGCCTGTCCGCCTCGCTGTCCGCGCTGCGCCGGCTCACCAGCGACCTCACCGCCGTGGTCACCGTCGCCGACGACGGCGGCTCCAGCGGACGGCTGCGCACCGAGCTGGGCGTGCTGCCCCCGGGCGACCTGCGCAAGGCGCTGGCCGCGCTGTGCGGGGACGACGACTGGGGCCGCACCTGGTCCGAGGTCATCCAGCAGCGCTTCACCGGCACCGGCGAACTCGGCGGCCACGCGGTCGGCAACCTGCTGATCGTCGCGCTCTGGGAGAAGCTGGGCGACCCGGTGGCGGCGCTGGACTGGGTCGGCAGGCTGCTCAACGTCCAGGGCCGGGTGCTGCCGATGTCGGCGGTGCCGCTGGACATCGAGGCGACCGTGCGCGGCCACGACCCGGCCCGCCCCGCCGAGGTCACGGCGGTGCGCGGCCAGGCCGACGTCGCGGTGACCCCGGGCACCGTGCAGTCGATCCGGCTGCTGCCGGACGGGCCGCCGGCCGTCCCCGAGGCGGTCACCGCCGTCCGGGAGGCGGACTGGGTGGTGCTCGGCCCCGGCTCCTGGTTCACCAGCGTGCTGCCGCACCTGCTGGTGCCCGAGCTGGCCCAGGCGCTCACCGGGACCCGCGCCCGCCGCCTGCTCACCCTGAACCTGGCCCCCCAGCCCGGGGAGACCGAGGGCTTCACCCCGCAGCGTCACCTGGAGGTCATCGCCGACCACGCTCCGGACCTCGCGGTGGATGCGATCCTGGTGGACGAGCGCGCCGTCACCGGCGGGGCCTTCGGCCAGGCCGACCTGGACGGCCTGGAGAAGGCCGCCGAGCGGATGGGCGCCGCTCTGGTGCTCGGCTCGGTGGCCCGCACCGACGGGACGCCGCGACACGACCCCGAGCTGTTGGCGGCAGCGTACGACCGGATTTTCCGGACACATGGAAGGATCGGGCCATGGCGATGACTCCAGCGGTGAAGGACGAGATCAGCCGGCTCCCGGTCACCCGGGCCTGCTGTCGCAAGGCGGAGGTGTCGGCGATCCTGCGGTTCGCGGGCGGACTGCACATCGTGAGCGGTCGCATCGTGATCGAGGCGGAGCTGGACACCGGGGCGGCGGCACGACGGCTGCGCAAGGACCTGCTGGAGATCTTCGGGCACTCCTCGGACCTCGTGGTGATGGCCCCCGGCGGGCTGCGCCGCGGCAGCCGCTTCGTGGTCCGGGTGGTCAAGGACGGCGAGCTGCTCGCCCGCCAGACCGGACTCGTGGACGGCCGAGGTCGTCCGATCCGGGGGCTGCCGCCGGCGGTCGTCTCCGGGGCCACCTGCGACGCGGAGGCCGCCTGGCGCGGGGCCTTCCTGGCGCACGGCTCGCTCACCGAGCCGGGCCGTTCGTCCTCGCTGGAGATCACCTGCCCCGGTTCCGAGGCCGCCCTCGCCCTGGTCGGCGCCGCCCGTCGGCTCGGCATCCCGGCCAAGGCCCGCGAGGTGCGCGGCGTGGACCGGGTGGTCATCCGCGACGGCGACGCGATCGGTGCCCTGCTGACCCGGCTCGGCGCCCACGAGTCGGTGCTCGCCTGGGAGGAGCGCCGGATGCGGCGCGAGGTGCGCGCCACCGCCAACCGGCTCGCCAACTTCGACGACGCCAACCTGCGCCGCTCGGCCCGCGCCGCGGTGGCGGCCGGGGCCCGGGTGCAGCGCGCGCTGGAGATCCTCGGCGACGAGGTGCCCGAGCACCTGGCCGCGGCCGGCCAGCTGCGGATGCAGCACAAGCAGGCCTCGCTGGAGGAGCTGGGCGCGCTCGCCGATCCGCCGCTGACCAAGGACGCGGTGGCCGGCCGGATCCGCCGGCTGCTGGCGATGGCCGACAAGCGCGCCTCCGAGCTCGGCCTGCCGAGCACCGAGGCCAGCCTCACCGACGAGATGGCGATGAACTGACGATCACGCTGAGTGAGCGAAACGCGGCCGGTGTCCCGATGGCGGGACACCGGCCGCGGCCGTCTCCGGGGGCACCCGCGGACGGTCCTCCGGGCGGGCTTCCGGACCCGCCGACACTCCCGAATTGGTAGAGACCACTGGCCCGGGACCAACTGCCCGGCCGAGCAAGGCCGGACGGCCTGAAGTCGGCTTTCGACCGCGCCACGCCCGGTCTCAGCACGCGGCGCGATGTGCCGTCCCGTGCCCTGGAGGGGTAGGGTCATAGGCGGTCGGGGACTTCCCAAATCTCATCCCCGTCGGGGCTCCGCCCCGGCGTACCTAACGAGGAGATCGGTTCGTGACGATCCGGGTAGGCATCAACGGCTTCGGCCGCATCGGCCGCAACTTCTTCCGCGCGGTCAAGGCTCAGGGCGCGGACATCGAGGTCGTCGGTGTCAACGACCTCACCGACACGAAGACCCTGGCTCACCTGCTCAAGTACGACACCACCCTGGGTACCTTCCCGGGCGAGGTCTCGCACACCGAGGACAGCATCACCGTCGACGGCCACACCTTCAAGGTGACCGCCGAGCGTGACCCCGCGAACCTTCCGTGGGCCGCCCTGGGCGCCGACATCGTCGTCGAGTCCACCGGCATCTTCACCAAGGCCGAGGCCGCGAAGAAGCACCTCGCCGCCGGCGCGAAGAAGGTCATCATCTCGGCGCCCGCCAGCGACGAGGACGTCACCATCGTGCTGGGCGTCAACGACGAGAAGTACGACGCGGCCAACCACCACATCATCTCCAACGCCTCCTGCACCACCAACTGTGTGGCGCCGATGGCCAAGGTGCTGAACGAGAGCTTCGGCATCGTCAAGGGTCTGATGACCACCGTCCACGCGTTCACCAACGACCAGGTGACCCTGGACTTCCCGCACAAGGACCTGCGCCGTGCTCGTGCGGCCTCGCAGAACATCATCCCGACCTCGACCGGTGCCGCCAAGGCGACCGCCCTGGTCCTGCCGGAGCTGAAGGGCAAGCTGGACGGCACCTCGCTGCGCGTCCCGGTCCCGACCGGCTCCATCACCGACCTGGTCGTCACCCTGGAGCGCGAGGTCACCAAGGACGAGGTCAACGCGGCCTTCCAGAAGGCCGCCCAGGAGGGCCCGCTCAAGGGCATCCTGGCCTACACCGAGGACCCGATCGTCTCCTCGGACATCGTCAACGACCCGGCGTCCTGCATCTTCGACAGCCAGCTCACCATGGTCCAGGGCAACCAGGTCAAGGTGCTCGGCTGGTACGACAACGAGTGGGGCTACTCGAACCGCGTGGTCGACCTGGTCACCCTCGTCGGTGGGCGGCTCTGACCTTGCGGGAGCTGACGTGATGTAGGGACGAGGGCCCGGCCGGCGTACGGTGCCGACCGGGCCCTCGTTCCGCGCTCAAGGACTTCTCAGGCGGCCCCTGCGCCGTGCCGCCTCACTGCGCATCAACCATCTCCCCAGGAGAAACCGAATCCCCGTGAAGACCATCGAAGAGCTCATCGAAGCCGGTGTCCAGGGCCAGCGCGTCTTCGTGCGCGCGGACCTGAACGTGCCGCTGGACGGCAGCACGATCACCGACGACGGCCGGATCCGCGCCGTCGCGCCGACCATCGCCAAGCTGGCCGCGGCCGGTGCGAAGGTCGTCGTCGCCTCGCACCTCGGCCGTCCCAAGGGCGCGCCGGACCCGCGGTTCTCGCTCGCCCCGGCGGCCGCGCGGCTCGGCGAGATCCTCGGCAAGGACGTCGCCTTCGCCACCGACACCGTCGGCGACAGCGCCGCGGCCGTCGTGGCCGGGCTGGCGGGCGGCGAGGTCGCGCTGCTGGAGAACCTGCGCTTCAACGCCGGCGAGACCAGCAAGGACGACGCCGAGCGCAAGGCCTTCGCCGAGCAGCTGGCCGCGCTGGCCGACCTGTACGTGGGCGACGGCTTCGGCGCCGTGCACCGCAAGCACGCCTCGGTCTACGATCTGCCGGCCCTGCTGCCGCACGCCGCGGGCGACCTGATCGCCACCGAGGTCGGCGTGCTGAAGAAGCTCACCGAGGAGGTCGCCCGTCCGTACGTGGTGGTGCTCGGCGGCGCCAAGGTCTCCGACAAGCTCGGTGTGATCGACAACCTGCTGGAGAAGGCCGACCGGATCCTGATCGGCGGCGGCATGGCGTACACCTTCCTCAAGGCCAAGGGCCACGAGGTCGGCATCTCGCTGCTCCAGGAGGACCAGGTCCCGACCGTCCAGGAGTACCTGGACCGGGCCGAGAAGCGCGGCGTCGAGTTCGTGCTGCCGACGGACGTCCTGGTCTCCACGGAGTTCCCGGACCTCAGGACCAAGGCTCCGGCCGACTTCTCGACCGTCGCCGCCGACGCCATCCCGGCCGACCAGGAGGGCCTGGACATCGGCCCGAAGACCCGCGAGCTGTACGCGGCCAAGCTGGCCGACGCAGGCACCGTGTTCTGGAACGGCCCGATGGGCGTCTTCGAGCACCCGGACTACGCGGGCGGCACCAGCGCCGTCGCGAAGGCCCTGCTCGACAGCGACGCGTTCACCGTCGTCGGCGGCGGCGACTCCGCCGCGGCCGTCCGCATCCTGGGCTTCGACGAGAACGCCTTCGGACACATCTCGACCGGCGGCGGTGCCAGCCTCGAATACCTGGAGGGCAAGACCCTCCCCGGACTCGCCGCTCTGGAGGACTGAAACACATGACCGACCGTCTCCCGCTGATGGCGGGCAACTGGAAGATGAACCTCAACCACCTCGAGGCCATCCAGCACACCCAGAAGCTGGCGTTCGCGCTGGCCGACAAGGACTACGAGGCCGTCGAGGTCGCCGTCCTGGTGCCGTTCACCGACCTGCGCTCGGTGCAGACCCTGGTCTCCGGCGACAAGCTGAAGATCAAGTACGGCTCGCAGGACATCTCGCAGCACGACGGTGGGGCCTACACCGGCGAGGTCTCCGGACCGATGCTGGCCAAGCTCCAGTGCACCTACGCGGTGATCGGGCACTCCGAGCGCCGCCAGTACCACGGCGAGGACGAGGAGATCGTCAACGCCAAGGTGAAGGCCGCCTACCGCGCCGGGGTCACCCCGATCCTGTGCGTCGGCGAGCCGCTGGAGATCCGCAAGGCGGGCACCCACGTCGAGCACACCCTGGCGCAGCTGGACGGCGGCCTGGACGGCGTCCCGGCCCACCAGGCCGAGTCGATCGTGGTCGCCTACGAGCCGGTCTGGGCGATCGGCACCGGCGAGGTGGCCACCCCGGAGGACGCGCAGGAGGTCTGCGCCGCCATCCGCGCCCGGATCGCCGAGCTGTACGACGCCGAGCTGGCCGGCAAGGTCCGGGTGCTGTACGGCGGTTCGGTGAAGTCGTCGAGCGCGGCCGGTCTGATGGCCAAGCCCGACATCGACGGCGGCCTGGTCGGCGGTGCCTCGCTGGACGCCGACGAGTTCGTCAAGATCGTGCGCTACCGTGAGCAGGCAGTAGGCTAACGCCGCCGCCGCAACGTACGCTTTGGGGCCGGACCGCCGTACGCGGCCCGGCCCCTTCGCCGAAGATACGAGAGAGTTGGTCCCGTCGTGGTTCTCGGGTTCTCGATTGCCCTGATCATCTTCAGTCTGCTGATGATCCTGCTGGTGCTGCTGCACAAGGGGAAGGGCGGCGGCCTGTCCGACATGTTCGGTGGTGGCGCGATGTCCACCGGCGGCGGCTCGGCGGTGGCCGAGCGCAACCTGGACCGCATCACCATCGTGGTCGGCCTGGGCTGGTTCGCCAGCATCCTCGTCCTGGGCCTGGTGCTGAAGTACCAGAGCTGACGTATCCCTGACGCCCCGTCGCCCGAGCGCCTATCCTGGGACGGTCGGGTGCGGAGGCGATGGTGGCGGATGCTTAACACCTGCTTACACTAGGACGACTTTCGCCACCGACGCGCACCGCGGCGGGTCGGCGCACCAGTACGCAGGGAGTCAGACCGTGGCAAGTGGCAATGCCATCCGTGGCAGCAGGGTCGGGGCCGGCCCGATGGGCGAGGCGGAGCGCGGCGAGTCCGCTCCGCGCAACCGGATCTCCTTCTGGTGCGCGAACAAGCACGAGACCCGTCCCAGCTTCGCCGCCGAGGCGGCGATCCCGGAGACGTGGGACTGCCCGCGCTGTGGCTTCCCGGCCGGGCAGGACCAGCACAACCCGCCGGCGCCCTCGCGCAACGAGCCGTACAAGACCCACCTCGCCTACGTCCGTGAGCGGCGCACCGACGCCGACGGCGAGGCGATCCTGGCCGAGGCGCTGGCGAAGCTCCGCGGTGAGATCTGAGCGGAAGGGTCCCGGGCCCGCCCCGGCACAACAGCGAGAAGGGCGCCACCGTCGAGTGACGGTGGCGCCCTTCGGCGTTGCCGGGGCCGGTCAGGCGGAGGACGGCGGGTAGAGCTGCGGCGGGATCCGCTCCGCGGCGGCGCGGTCCAGCAGCCACAGGGTGCGGCTGCGGCCGTACGCGCCGGAGGCGGGCGCCTGGATCTCGCCGGGGCCGGACAGGGCCAGCGCGACCGCGCCCGCCTTGTCCTCGCCGGCGGCCAGCAGCCAGACCTCGCGGGCCGAGCGGATCGCCGGGAGGGTGAGCGAGATCCGGGTCGGCGGGGGCTTGGGGGCCCCGCGCACGCCGACCACGGTCAGCTCGCTCTCCCGTACGCCCGGGTGCTCGGGGAAGAGCGAGGCGACGTGGGTGTCCGGGCCGACGCCGAGCAGCAGCACGTCGAAGGCCGGGACGCCGTTGCGCTCGCCCGGGCCGGCCGCCTCCGCCAGCTCCTCGGCGTAGCGGGCCGCGGCGGCCTCCACGCCCGAGCCGTCCACCCCGTCCGAGGCGGGCATCTCGTGCACCCGCGCCGGGTCGAGCGGGACGGCGTCCAGCAGTTCGGCGCGGGCCTGGACGGCGTTGCGGTCCGGGTCGGCGGCGGGCACGAAGCGCTCGTCGCCCCACCAGAGGTCCAGCCGGCCCCAGTCGACCGCGTCGCGCGCCGGGGAGGCGGCGATCGCGGCCAGCAGGGCGTTGCCGTTGCGGCCGCCGGTGAGCACCACCGAGGCGATGCCGCGGGCGGCCTGGGCGTCCACGATCCGGGTGATCAGCCGGGCCGCCGCGGCCTGGGCCATCAGCTCCTTGTCCCGGTGGACGACCAGCTGCGGGGTCGCGTTGGTCATGCGCCTTCCTTGCCGGTGCGCTTGGCCGCGGCCTTCCTGGCGGGCTTCTTCGCGGCCGCCTCGGCGGTCACCCGGTCCGGGTTGGCCACGGCCGCCTCGGCGGCTTCCTCGACGGCCTCCTCGGCGACCTCCCGGGCGATCTTCTCGGCCGCCGCGGTCTCGTCGTTGACCGGCTCGTGCAGCCGGTCGACGGGCGTGCGCACCGCCGTCGCGTAGATGTCGTCCGGGTCCAGCCGGCGCAGTTCCTCGGCGATCAGCTCCGAGGTCTCGCGCCGCTTGAGCGCCACCTGGCGGTCCGGCGAGCCGGGCATGGACAGGGTGCCCATCAGGCCGTCCGGGCGGTCCAGGGTGATGTCCCCGTCCTTGGTGCGCAGGTGCACCGCGGTGATGCCGGGGCCGCCGGTGACGACCCGCTCGACCGGCACCTGGAGCCGGTTGGTCAGCCAGAGGCCGAGCAGCTCGACGCTGGGGTTGTAGGACTCGCCCTCGACCGCTGCGGAGACGACCGTGGACGGCCGCTGGTCCAGCGCGGCGGCCAGCATCGAGCGCCAGCCGGTGATCCGGGTCCAGGCCAGGTCGGTGTCGCCGGGGGAGTAGCTCTGGGCGCGCTGGGCGAGCTGGCCCACCGGGGACTCGGCGGTGACGGCGTCGGTGATCCGGCGCTGGGCGAGCGAGCCCAGCGGGTCCTGCGCCGGGTGCAGCGGCGCCTTGTCCGGCCACCAGACGACGGTCGGGGCGTCCGGCAGCAGCAGCGGCAGGACCACCGACTGGGCGTGCGCGGCGAGTTCGCCGTGCATCCGCAGGACAACCGTTTCGCCGGACCCGGCGTCCGAGCCGACCAGGATCTCGGCGTCCAGCCGGGTCTCGGCGCGGGCCCGGGGCGAGCGTCCGGCGCGCTTGATCACCGCGAGGGTGCGCATCGGGTGCTCGCGGGAGGCGTCGTTGGCGGCCTTGAGGGCGTCGTAGGCGCTGCCCTCGTCGGTCACGATCACCAGGGTGAGCACCATGCCGGCGGCGCCGGAACCCCGGGCCCGGCGGGCCTCCATGAGCGCGCCGTTGATCTTGCTGGACGTCGTGTTGGTGAGGTCGATCTTCATGGGCGGCGCCAGCTCCTGCCGTCTCGTGCGAGCATCTCGTCCGCCTCGACCGGGCCCCAGGTCCCCGCCGCGTACTGGGCGGGCTTGCCGTGGGTGTCCCAGTACTTCTCGATCGGGTCGAGGATCTGCCAGGAGAGTTCGACCTCCTGGTGACGCGGGAACAGGTTGGCGTCGCCGAGCAGCACGTCGAGGATGAGCCGCTCGTACGCCTCCGGGCTGGACTCGGTGAAGGACTCGCCGTAGGCGAAGTCCATCGTGACGTCCCGGACCTCGAAGGAGGTGCCCGGCACCTTGGAGCCGAACCGCACCGTCACGCCCTCGTCCGGCTGGACCCGGATGACCAGGGCGTTCTGCCCCAGCTCCTCGGTCGCGTAGGAGTCGAAGGGCAGGTACGGGGCGCGCTGGAAGACGACCGCGATCTCGGTGACCCGGCGGCCCAGGCGCTTGCCGGTGCGCAGGTAGAACGGGACGCCCGCCCAGCGGCGGTTGTTGATCTCCAGCTTGATGGCCGCGTAGGTGTCGGTCTTGGAGCCGGGGTCGATCCCGTCCTCGTCCAGGTAGCCGACGACCTCCTCGCCGCCCTGCCAGCCGGTGGCGTACTGGCCGCGCACGGTGTGCCGGCCGAGGTCGGCCGGGAGCTTGACGGCGCTGAGCACCTTGAGCTTCTCGGCCACCAGCGCCTTCGGGTGGAAGGAGGCGGGCTCCTCGATGGCGGTGAGCGCCATCAGCTGGAGCAGGTGGTTCTGGATGACGTCACGGGCGGAGCCGATGCCGTCGTAGTAGCCGGCCCGGCCGCCGATGCCGATGTCCTCGGCCATCGTGATCTGCACGTGGTCGACGTACGACCGGTTCCAGATCGGCTCGAACATCTGGTTGGCGAAGCGCAGCGCCAGGATGTTCTGGACCGTCTCCTTGCCCAGGTAGTGGTCGATCCGGAAGACCTCGTCCCGGGGGAAGACCTCGTGGACGACCTTGTTGAGCTCCTGAGCGCTCTCCAGGTCGTGGCCGAAGGGCTTCTCGATGACGGCGCGGCGCCAGGATCCCTGCGGGGGGTCGGCCAGGCCGTGCTTCTTGAGCTGCTGGACGACCGTCGGGAAGAACTTCGGCGGGACGGACAGGTAGAAGGCGAAGTTGCCGCCGGTGCCCTGGGCCTTGTCCAGCTCCTCGATGGTGGCGCGCAGCTTGTCGAAGGCGTCGTCGTCGTCGAAGGTTCCGTGGACGAACCGCATGCCCTTGGCGAGCTGCTGCCAGACCTCCTCCCGGAAGGGAGTGCGGGCGTGGTCCCGGACGGCGTCGTGGACCTCCTTGGCGAAGTCCTCGTCGTCCCACTCGCGGCGGGCGAAGCCGACGAGGGAGAAGCCCGGCGGCAGCAGACCGCGGTTGGCCAGGTCGTAGATGGCCGGCATCAGCTTCTTGCGGGACAGGTCGCCGGTGACCCCGAAGATGACCAGACCGGACGGCCCCGCGATGCGCGGGAGCCGTCGGTCGGAGGGGTCACGAAGCGGGTTGACGGGGGCGGGCGGGAGGTCGTCCGCGTCCGACTCCGGCGTCAGCTCGGGGAAATCAGTGCTCACTTGATGGGCTCCGCTTTCGTGCGCTGGCTGTGAGCAGGGGTCACTTCTCGTCGGCGAAGGAGGCGAGCGAGGCGGTGACGGTGTCGAGCAGCTCGTTCCAGGACTGCTCGAACTTCTCGACGCCCTCGTCCTCCAGGAGCTGGACGACGTCGTCGTAGTCCACGCCGGCGGCGGCGATCGCGTCCAGCACGGCCTTGGCGTCGGCGTAGTTGGGGACGATGGTGTTGCCGGTGACCACGCCGTGGTCGGCGGTGGCGTCCAGGGTGGCCTCGGGCATCGTGTTGACGGTGCCGGGGGCGACCAGCTCGGTGACGTACAGGGTGTCCGGCAGGGCCGGGTCCTTGACGCCGGTGGAGGCCCACAGCGGGCGCTGCGGCTTGGCGCCGGCGGCCTCCAGGGCGAGCCAGCGGGAGCTGCCCGCGGTCCGGCCGTCGACGCTGCCGAAGACCTCCTCGTACGCCTGGTAGGCGAGGCGGGCGTTGGCCAGCGCGGCCTTGGAACGCAGGTCCCTGGCCTCGCCGCCGATCTTGTCCAGGCGCTTGTCGATCTCGGTGTCCACGCGGGAGACGAAGAAGGAGGCGACCGACTCGATCTGGGAGAGGTCCAGACCCTTGGCCTTGGCGGTCTCCAGGCCGGTCAGGTAGGCGTCGATGACGGCCTTGTAGCGCTCCAGCGAGAAGATCAGCGTGACGTTGACGCTGATGCCCCGGCCGATGACCTCGCCGATCGCGGGCAGGCCGGCCTTGGTGGCGGGGATCTTGATGAAGACGTTCGGGCGGTCGACCAGCCACCACAGCTGCTTGGCCTCGGCCACGGTCGCGGCGGTCTCGTGCGCCAGGCGCGGGTCGACCTCGATGGAGACCCGGCCGTCGCGGCCGTTGGAGGCGTCGTAGACCGGGCGCAGCACGTCGGCCGCGTCGCGCACGTCCGAGGTGGTGATCATGCGGATCGCCTCGTCGGTGGTGACCTTGCGGACGGCGAGGTCGCGCAGCTGGCCGTCGTAGGAGTCGTCGCCGGCGCCGGCGATGGCCTTCTGGAAGATGGTCGGGTTGGTGGTGACGCCCACCACGTGCTTGTTCTGCACCAGTTCGGCCAGGTTGCCGGAGTTCAGCCGGGTGCGGCTGAGGTCGTCCAGCCAGATCGCAACGCCTTCGTCGCTGAGGCGCTTCAATGCGTCAGTCATGGTGCTTCAGTCCCTTGTTCTTCTGCTTCGTGGGGTAGTCGAAGGGGGCCGGGGCGCCGATGTGCGGTCGGCGGCCCCGGCCGGGTGCCGCTAGCGGTTGACGGCTTCGAGGGAGCGCAGGGCGTTGTGGGCCTCGGCCACCACGCGCTCGGCGGTGATGCCGAACTCCTCGAAGAGCACCTTGTAGTCGGCGGAGGCACCGAAGTGCTCCAGCGAGACGATCCGGCCGTGGTCGCCGACCAGTTCGCGCCAGCCCTGGGCGATGCCGGCCTCGACCGACACCCGGGCCTTGACCGACGGCGGCAGCACGCTGTCGCGGTAGGCCTGGTCCTGCTCCTGGAACCACTCGAAGGACGGCAGCGAGACCACGCGGGTGGCGATGCCCTCGGCCTCCAGCACCTCGCGGGCGCGGACGGCCAGCTGGACCTCGGAGCCGGTGCCGAGCAGGATCAGCTGCGGGTCGCCGGTGGAGGCCTCGGCCAGGATGTAGCCGCCCTTCGCGGTGCCCTCGGCGGAGCCGAAGACCTCGCGGTCGAAGGTCGGGACGCCCTGACGGGTCAGGGCCAGGCCGACCGGGCCGGGGTGGCTGGTCTGGCGCTCGATGACGGTGCGCCAGGCGACGGCGGTCTCGTTGGCGTCGGCCGGGCGGACCATGGACAGGCCGGGGATGGCGCGCAGCGACGCCATGTGCTCGACCGGCTGGTGGGTCGGGCCGTCCTCGCCGAGGCCGATCGAGTCGTGCGTCCACACGTAGGTGACCGGCAGCTTCATCAGCGCGGCCAGGCGGACGGCCGGGCGCATGTAGTCGGCGAACACCAGGAAGGTGCCGCCGTACACCCGGGTCCCGCCGTGCAGGGCGATGCCGTTCATGGTCGAGCCCATGGCGTGCTCGCGGATGCCGAAGTGGATCGTGCGGCCGTACGGGCTCGCCGACTTCAGCGGGTTGCCGTCGGGGAGGAAGGAGCTGTCCTCGTCGATGGTGGTGAGGTTCGACTCGGCGAGGTCGGCGGAGCCGCCCCACAGCTCGGGGATCACCGCGCCGAGCGCCTTGAGGGTGTCGCCGGAGGCCTTGCGGGTGGCGACGTCCTTGCCGGCCGGGAAGGCGGGGACGGCCTTCTTCCAGCCCTCGGGCAGCTCGCCGGCCCGGATCCGGTCGAACTCGGCGGCGCGCTGCGGGGCGGCGGCGCGCCAGGCGTCGAAGCCCTGCTGCCACTGGTCGCGGGCGGCCTTGCCGCGCTTGATGACCAGCCGGGCGTGCTCGATGACCTGGTCGCTGACCTCGAAGGTCTTCTCCGGGTCGAAGCCCAGGACCTTCTTGGTGGCGGCGATCTCGGCGGCGCCGAGCGCGGAGCCGTGCGCCTTGGCGGTGTTCTGGGCGTCCGGGGCCGGCCAGGCGATGATCGTGCGCATCGAGATGATCGACGGGCGGGCGGTCTCGGCCTTGGCCGCGGCCAGCGCCTCGGCCAGGGCGGCCACGTCGATGTCGCCGTTGGACTTCGGAGTCACCCGCTGGACGTGCCAGCCGTACGCCTCGTAGCGCTTGAGGACGTCCTCGGAGAAGGCGGTCTCGGTGTCGCCCTCGATCGAGATGTGGTTGTCGTCGTAGAGGGCGACCAGGTTGCCCAGCTTCTGGTGGCCGGCCAGCGACGAGGCCTCGGCGGAGATGCCCTCCTCCAGGTCGCCGTCGGAGACGATGGCCCAGATGGTGTGGTCGAAGGGAGACTCGCCGGCCGGGGCCTCCGGGTCGAACAGGCCGCGCTCGTAGCGGGCGGCCATCGCCATGCCGACCGCGTTGGCGATGCCCTGGCCGAGCGGCCCGGTGGTGGTCTCCACGCCGGCGGTGTGGCCGTGCTCGGGGTGGCCGGGGGTGCGGCTGCCGCCGACCCGGAAGGCCTTGAGGTCGTCCAGCTCCAGGCCGTAGCCGGAGAAGTAGAGCTGGGTGTAGAGCGTCAGGCTGGTGTGCCCGGGGGAGAGGACGAAGCGGTCGCGTCCGGCCCAGGACGGGTCCGTCGGGTCGTGGCGCAGGAACCGCTGGAAGATCAGGTACGCCGCCGGGGCCAGCGACATGGCCGTCCCGGGGTGTCCGTTGCCGACCTTCTGGACGGCGTCCATGGCCAGGACCCGCGCAGTGTCAACCGTGCGCTCATCCAGATCGGTCCACTCGAATGCGTTCGTCGGCGCAGTGCTCACCCTGTCTCAGGGCTCCTTCCGTTGTGAAGAGTGACCCCGTGAATGGGGACCGGGTCGGCCACGGCGCTGTGGTCCCGACGCTGGGTGGTGCCGGTCACGGAGGGTAGATCCCGCTTCTGCGTGCGAGCCTACCGTCCGGGCCGCGGCTCACCCTCCGTGCTGAGACAACCGGCATTTCCGCAGGGTGATTCCCACTAGGGCTGTCTGACCGCTTTTGTCCAGACTCTCCCGATTTGCGGCATCGCGCCGCTCCGGTGGCCAGGACGGGCTAGCCAGGCCCGGCCGGAGCCGTTCGGGGGCCTCGTCCGACCCGGTTCACCCGGGGGTGTGCGTTCCGCCTCGCCGGGGGACCCCGGAGCCGGATGGGATATATGGAACGTCTATGGTGTCGTGGTACGCGCAGAGCGGACGATTCGGGACCCTTCGTTCCTGTGGACGCCTGCGAGGATTCATCTTCAGTTGGGGTGTTAGTGACCGCCGTCGAAACCCGTCCCGCCGGGGTCACCGGGGCGACTCCTGCGCACCGGCCGCTCGGGGCCCGTGTCGGCGCGTTCGTCGCACTGACCAAGCCGCGGATCATCGAGCTGCTGCTGATGAGCACCGTGCCGGTGATGTTCCTGGCCCAGCAGGGCGTGCCGAACATGCTGCTGGTGCTGAAGGTCGTCGTCGGCGGCTACCTCTCGGCGGGCGGCGCCAACGCCCTCAACATGTACATCGACCGTGACATCGACGCGGTCATGTCGCGCACCGAGCGCCGGCCGATCGTCACCGGGATGGTGTCGCCGCGCGAGGCGCTGGTGTTCGGCATCGTGCTCGCGGTCGTCTCGACCGTGCTGCTGGGCTTCGGGGTCAACTGGCTGTCCGCCTGGCTGGCGCTGGGCGCGCTGCTGTTCTACGTGTTCGTCTACACGCTGGGGCTCAAGCGGCGCACCTCGCAGAACATCGTCTGGGGCGGCATCGCCGGCTGCATGCCGGTGCTGGTCGGCTGGTCCTCGGTGACCAACACGGTGTCCTGGGCCGCGGTGCTGCTGTTCCTGGTGGTGTTCTTCTGGACGCCGCCGCACACCTGGGTGCTGTCGATGAAGGTCCGCGACGACTACGAGCGGGCCGGCGTGCCGATGCTGCCGGTGGTCAAGGGCAACGTGGCGGTCGGCAAGCAGGTCGTCGCCTACTCCTGGGTGATGGTGGCGGTCTCGCTGGCGCTCTGGCCGGTGGGGCACATGAGCTGGCTGTACCCCGTCGCCGCGGTGCTGCTCGGCGGGTTCTGGCTGCGCGAGGCGCACGCGCTGTACGGGCGGGCCAAGGCCGGGATCGTGGGCGCGAAGCTCAAGGAGATGCGACTGTTCCACTGGTCGATCACCTACCTGTCGCTGCTGATGGTGGTCTGCGCGGTCGACCCGTTCGTGAAGTAGGACTTCCTGTCGGAAGAGCCCCGGTCCAGCGGACCGGGGCTCTTCGCGTTCTCAGCGGGAGGGGAGCTCGGAGGGGCCGACGTGGCCGTCCAGCCAGTCCCTGAGCGGCTGGGAGGCGTGCAGGAAGCCGGTGATCCGGGTGTAGGCGGCGCGGGTGTCCAGCCACGCCGCCGGCTCCCACTCCTGCCAGGCCACCAGGCCCTTGTGGCGCAGCAGGGCGATCCTGGGGTGGTCCCTGGGGTAGCCGCGCGGGGCCGATTTGAGGGAGTCCCGGCCGTGCACCCGCGGGCCGGCCCGCTCTACCCGGGCGATCACCCGCTCCAGCTCGGCGCCGCCGACGTCCTCGGCGACGGCGGCGCGGTAGCGGTCCAGCTGGTCGGGGGCCAGCTGGTACATGCCGTTGCCGCAGGCCAGGCCGTCGGCGGAGAGCTGGACGTAGCCGCCGCTCTCCAGGTGCGCGCCGATGTGGGTCTTGTACGGGGACTTGTCGGCGCTGAACCGGATGTCGCGGTTCGGGCGGAACACCTTCCCCGGCCCGAACTCCGGCTCCAGGTCGGAGAGCAGCCGCTCCATCGGCGCCCGTACGGCGTCGTCGTACTGCTCCTTGTGGGCCTGCCAGAAGGTCTTCGAGTTGTCGGCTTCCAGGTGCTCGTAGAAGTCGAGCGCCTCGGCCGGCCAGCCGTTGAAGGTCACCTTCCCAGTATGTGGCCCGGTGCACAGGGCGCTCCCGTCGCCAGGGCGCCTACCGGTGGGTAGCATGCGGGCATGAGCAGCGCAGAGACCGTCACCGCCGCCGCGCCGGACGCCCGTGCCGAGCGCCGTGCCAAGCGCATCGCCAAGCACCTGACCAGCTTCGCCCGCGAGCACGGGGGCAGCGCCGACGCGGTCGTCGAGTACGTCGGCACCGTGGCCACCCGGATCGTCGTGGTCGGGGCGGACGGTGCCTGGGGCGACCAGGTGGCCCCCAGCTACGCCGTCGGCCGCAGGGCCGCTGAACTGGCCGGGCTGACCCTGCACGACGACTTCGAGGGCGAGCTGGGCCTCAGGGTGAAGACCGGCGAGTACGAGTGGAAGCGGATGGCCGGGATTCAGATCTGACCGCACCCCGGTACGACGAACGGGCCGGTTCCCCCACGTGGGGGAACCGGCCCGTCGGCGTGTGCGGGCAGGGCGCTCGCGTGACCTGGCCGCCGGGTCCGCCGACCCGGCGGGCCCGGCGGCGATCCGCCCTGTGCTGGTCCGTGGATCAGGCGGGCCGGGTGGCTCCGGCCGCGCGGTCGCGGCAGCGGACGAGGGCGTACTTGATGCGAGTGTCGGGGGCGGGGGTGGCGGCCAGGAGTTCACCGGCCGAGACGAGGGAGGCCCAGTAGCGGGTGGGATCGCCGGTGCGGGGGAGGGGCCGGGTGGCGGCGAGGGAGAGGTAGGCGGTGGTGAGGTTGCCGGTGGTGAACCAGCGCTGGAGGCCGTGCCGGTGGCCGGGGCGGAGGCTGCCGTGGGCGTCGACGGCGGTCAGGAGGTGTTCGACGACGGCGAGTTCGGTGTCGGTGAGGGATTTGGGGATGTCGAAGACGCCGAGGGCTTCGAGGACTTCGCCGGTGTCGGTCTCGGAGTCGGGGCGGGGGTCGGCGAGGAGGGCGTCGTGGCAGTCGTTGAGGCGGCGGGTGGTCTCGGCCAGGGGGATGGTGAGGGCGAGGCAGACGGCGCGGGCCGAGGGAAGGGGGCGGCCGGTGCGCCGGGCGATCAGGGCGTACGTCTCGGCGGGGGTGTGGCTGCGGGAGAGGGCGTGCTGAGCCAGGGTGGCGAGGTTCATGGGTGGTCGGGCTTTCAGGCGAGGGTGGGGATGGCGAGGGCCGGACGATCGGGGGGCGAGCCGGAGGTGACGGCCAGGGTGGCGACGGGCACGGCTGAGTGTTGGTGCTTCCGTCCGCGCCGCCCGGCCCGGGGGCGCGGACGGGAGGAGCTTCAGGGGGAGCGGTTGATCGGCGCGGGGGTCGTGAGGTCGGCGTGGACGACCTTCCCGAAGGGGAGGAGCGTGACGCCCCAGCGGCCACGGGTGAGCCGGTGGACCATCGCCAGGCCCCGGCCGGACGTGGCGTCGGGTCCGGCCTGGATCATCACGGGCATCGACCGGCAACCGTCACCGACGAGAATGCGGACGATGCGGTCGGTCGGACGGCGGACGCCGACGAGCATGCGGGTCCGGCAGCCGGTCTTGGAGGAGTTGGTGGCCAACTCGCTGACGATCACAGCGGCGTCGTCCACCAGGTCGTCGAGACCCCACTCCCGCAGTTTTGCGGTGACGAACTGGCGGGCGGCGGCCACCGATTCCGGCAGGTAGGGAAGCCGGACGATCTCCGGTGCGGCCCGAAGGTGGGCGCTCGCATCGGGGGCTTGCCGGAGTACGGCGTCGCCTCTCACGGCGTTCGAGAGGAGGGTCATCAGTGCTTCTCCTGGGCGTGACGGACTCGTTATGGAGAGCATCGCCATGGGAGAAGGGGTGGAGTATCACTCACTGGTGATAGTGCGGCTCCATGGAGTGATGATTAGATTCCCGCCCAGTGCGCCATGTTCGTGAGGGTGTCCGGCATCGAGCGGCGAGCCGAGACGAGCCCGGCGACTGTCTCGCGCACCATCGGGTGGTAGCGCATCTGTTGTGGCGCCAACTCCCTCGCGCGCTGCAGCGACTTCAGTGATGCCTCCGAGCGCCCGATCCACAACTGCGCCCGCGCTACCTCTGCGATGTGTGCCGAGGCGCGCGAGGCGGGCCACTCTGCGGGGATCCGGACCTGGTCGGCGGCTCGGACGGCTTCCGCATACCGGTACTGCTCTGCCAGGGTCGCTACCTGGTGCACGGCGACGTTTGTCGGGCCGAACGACAGCCAGTGCACCTGCATGGCCTCGCCGGTGACATCTGCGATCCGTGCCGCGGCCGCGATGTGCTCGGCTGCCGCGTCGCCCTCCCCGGATCGTGCGGCCAACATGGCTGCACCGAGATGCAGTTGCCCCACCGCCACGTCCCGGATCCGGCTGTTGTCGGCTTGTTCGAGGGCGCCCATGCCGACCCCGACGAGTCGCTTCCCGATGTCGTACTGGCCTGCTCGAAGGTAGACCAGCGATCGCAGATACTGGCGAACTCCGGCGACCACCGGGTCGGATGCGCGCTCGGCCGCCCATGCCATGCGGTCCAGAGCCACGACGCAGAGATCGCTGTAGCCCAACTTCGCGGTGATGTCATAGGCCGTGCGGCATGTGCTCGCCAGCACCTGCCACGCCTTCTCGGAGGGCGCCATGTGTGCGGCCGTTGTGGCTTCGATCATCAGAGCCGGAAGGACCCGGGCGGCGTCCTTGATGCGGGTCTCGCGAATCCGGGCGCACAACTGCTCCGATTCGGAGTGCAGTTCGTCCGTCGAGCGGGGGACGATCTCGGGATCGACGCCGAGGTCGTACAGATCGAGTGCTTCGCGGATCGGCTGGATCAGCACGTCGAGTTCGTCCTGCTGTAACTCGGTCATGTACGGCTGGCCCGTGAGGTCGACGGTCTGGACGAACAGAGCCCGGGCGACAGCGGCGATCACGCTGGGTGTGGCGGGCTTGGCCCCCTGTTCGACCTTGGTCAGCATGCTGTAGGAGATGTGGGCGCGACCGGCGAGTTCCCGCTGGGTCAGATGGCGGAGCTTGCGGTACTGGGCGATGCGCTCGCCCGTGTGTTCGGAGAAGTGCCTGGGCATACTGGTACTCCGTTCGTAGCAGCCAACGGGACGATACTCGCCGAAGGTGGCGGGATGCGTTCCTTGGAACAGGAGTTCAGGTTTGACCGGGCATCATGATCCGTTCCTCTACGTCATCGTCTGTGCCTCGGGAATCGCTGACGGCGTGAGCGAACTGATCACTGCCGCCCACGCGGAGGGATGGAAGGTCGGGGTGATCGCCACTCCCAACGCACTCGGTTTCCTGGATCAAGAAGCCATCGAGGCTCATACCGGCTATCCAATCCGCTCGGCCTGGCGTGCGCCCGGTAGTTCCCGGCCGCTGCCGGAGGCCGATGCCGTCGCGGTCGTCTCCGCCACCTTCAACACCATCAACAAGTGGGCCCTCGGAATCGCTGACACGCTGGCGTTGGGCATCCTCTGCGAGGCGTACGGGCTGGGCATTCCCGTCGTCGTCCAGCCCTATGTCAACTCCGCCCTGGCGGCCCACCCGGCCTATTCGGAGAGCCTGGCCCGACTGCGCTCGATGGGCGTCCTGTTCGGTGACTCCGTTCCCCACCGGCCCAAGTCCGGCGGAGCACGCGACGAGTACAACTGGACCCATGTCCTGGACGTGCTTCGTCCCACCCTCGGCAGCCGTTCAAGGCCGGCCACATGACCGGCGATACCGGGAGGCGAGATCCACGGGAGGTGGGGATGCCGCTGCCGCTCCACTCGGTGTCCGTCGCGGGGGTGGTGGTACGCGAGGACGGCCGGGTGCTGGCGATTCGCCGGGCTGACAACGGGACCTGGGAGCCTCCGGGTGGAGTGCTGGAGCTGGACGAAACCGTCGAGGACGGCGTGCGCCGCGAGGTCTACGAGGAGACCGGCATCAACGTCGGCGTGGAGCGGCTGACCGGTGTCTACAAGAACGTGAGCCGAGGGGTCGTCGCCCTCGTCCTCCGCTGCCGACCGGAGGGTGGGGCGGAGCGGCTCTCGGACGAGTCGGTCGAAGTCGCCTGGCTCACCCCGGACGAGGTCTCCGGGCGCATGGGCGAGGTCTATGCCGTACGGGTCCTGGACGCGCTACAGGATGGCACGGCACCGGGCATCCGGACGCACGACGGGCGACAGTTGTTGTGACAAAACGGCGAAGGCCCCCATCGTGATCTTGGGTTCAAGGGGGCGTCGGCGTGTGCGGGCAGGGGGTTTGCGCGACTTGGCCGCTGGGCCCGCCGACCCGGCGGGCCCAGCGGCGATCCGTGCTGTGCCGATCCGTGGATCAGGCGGGCCTGCTTGGCGGACGGGAAGGGTTCTGGGGGAGGGCTTGATCGGTGCGGGCGTCGTCAGGTCGGCATGGACGATCTTCCTGAACGGGAGGAGCGTGACGCCCCAGTGGCCGTGGGTGAGCCGAGCTGGATGCCCTCCGTGAATTCCTCGGAAGGCACCGCGACTACGGCCTGTCGGTGAGTACCTGGCACGATTCGATGAGACGTGCAGAGCGCGGCAGCTCTTGCCAGCCGGCATCGTCCCGTTGCCTCGGGGAGGTTCAACGTGAGGCCCGTTTCCACCGATACCGAAGCCTGGAACGCCCACCTTGCCGAGGGCAATGCCAGGCAGGCCCGTAAGCGTGTCTCAGCGGACGTGATCCTGCGCGACCGGGCCGGTCGCATCCTGACCGTCAACCCTACCTACAAGGAGGGCTGGGACCTCCCCGGCGGGATGGCTGAGGCCAACGAGCCACCGGACGAGGCCGCAGTGCAGGAACTGCGCGAGGAACTGGGCCTGGAGATCAGGATCCATCGCCTGCTGGTGGTGGACTGGGTTGCGCCGCACGGTCCCTGGGACGACCAGATCGCGTTCATCTTCGACGCGGGCACCCTCTCACCCGCTCGGGCCGCGAGGGTTCGCCCACACGACGACGAACTGTCCGAGGCAGTCTTCCTCCCCGTATCGGAGGCCGCCAACCGACTGCGGCTTCGCCAGCGGAACCGGCTGGACGCAGCTGTCAGGGCAATCGCAGACGGCCGAGCACGGTATCTGCGTGACGGATCGGAGGCCTGGTGACGCCAGGGGCAGTGAAGGGGGCAGAGCGGCTATCGGACGAGTCGCTGGAGGTCGGCCGGCTCACGTCGGCCAAGGTGTCCGAGATTCAAGCGATCCGTGTCCTGGATGCGCTTCGGGACGACGCGGCGCCGGGCATCCGGAAACACGACGGCGGCCGACGCCTGCTGTGACATGCCGGAGGCCCCCATCCCGGGGGATGGGGGCCTCCGGCGACGCTCAGACGGTGGCAGCCTGCGGGGTCTGCGCCGGCAACTGCTCGGGGGTCTCTTCGGCCTCGCGGGTGCGCAGGGCGAGCGGGATGCGCAGGACGGCGATCCAGGTGAGTGCGGCGAGCAGCATGTGCAGGCCGACCATGAGCTCGGGGGCGTCGGTGAAGTACTGGATGAAGCCGAGCACGCCCTGCAGCAGCAGGACGGCGAGCAGTTCCCTGGCCCTGGCCCGGGCGGCCGGCGGGGCCTTCACCGCGGCGAAGACGAAGATCACCGCGATGGCCAGGCCGACCGCGACGAAGGCGAGGTCGGCGTGGAACTGGGCCAGGCGGTCGTAGTCGATCGGGATCCGCGGGACGATCTTGTTGTCCTTGGGCGTGCCGGGGTGGTGGCCGGCGCCGGTCACCAGGGTGCCGGCCGCGACGAGCAGGCCGATCACGGTGACCAGGACGTACGAGAGCCGCTGGATCGGCGGGGCGACCGCGAGCGTGGCCGGGCCGTCGCCCTCCTTGGACCGCTCCCACGTCAGCAGCGCTACCCAGACCAGGGCCATCGCGGCGATCATGTGCAGCGCCACGGTGTACGGGTTGAGGCCGGTCAGCACGGTGATGCCGCCGAGTACGGCGTTGCTCATCACCAGCCAGAACTGCGCCCAGCCGAGCTTCGTCAGGCTGTGCCGCCAGGGCCGGTGGCAGCGGGCGGCCAGGATCGCCCAGCCGACGGCGGCGCTCAGCACGTAGGTGAGCATCCGGTTGGTGAACTCGACGACGCCGTGGAAGCCCATCTCGGCGGTGGGCGTCAGGCTGTCGTCGGTGCAGCGGGGCCACGTCGTACAGCCGAGGCCGGAGGCGGTGAGCCGGACGGCGCCGCCGGTGACGACGATCACCACGCTCATCACCAGCGCGGCGAGCGCGGCGCGTCGGACCATCGCGGCGGAGGGCTGCCAGCGCTCGGCGAGCCAGGAGAAGGGGTTAGGCACGGGGTCAATCGTAGGCGGCCTTACAGGCGATCTTGGGGCGGGGCGCGGGGGCACGGCGGGGCGGTGCGGAACCGGTGGCGGGCGACACGCGGGGGAGTGACACGCGGACAAAACGGGGTGCTTCGGTCAAGGAGTGAATTGGTCTTGACCAATCACCCATTTGGCCGAAAGAGTGCGACTTGGTCCATACCTTTTTCGGACCGCTCTCCCCACCCCCCCTCCCGCACGTCAAGCGGAGATCCTGCACATGCGCATACCCATTTCCGCCGCCGCGCTCGCCGTCGGTGGCTCACTCGCACTGGCCGGTCTGATCGCCCCGGCCGCCCACGCCGCCGACCCCGCCCAGGAATGCCGTGGCCTCGGGGTCGCCAACCTCTACGGTGAGTTCATCGAGGGCGACGACACCCACACCCCCGACGCCGAGGGCGCGGTCGCGGTCGGCGGCAACGCCGACTTCACCGGCGGCTTCTCGGTCGGCCAGGAGCTCACCGCAGCCCAGGTCGACGCTCTGCCCGGCAAGAACGCCCTGGTCGTGGCCGGAAAGATCACCGGTCACAACACCCAGGTGATGAAGGGCAACGGCGTCTTCGGCGCCAAGGCCGACGGCGCGGTGGCCCAGGCCCACCAGGGCACCGTCGCCCAGGGCCCCTCGCCGATCGACTTCAAGGCCGAGTTCGCCAAGCTGCGCGCCGCGTCCACCTCGCTGGCCGCCGTGGCGCAGACCTCCGGCGCCACCGTCCAGGCGGAGGGCGCCAAGCTGACGCTCACTGGCGGGGACGCGAAGTACAACAGCTTCACCGTCGACGCGGCGAAGCTCCAGGGCGCCAAGGACGTCTTCCTCAAGGTGCCGGCCGGCTCGGTGACCGTGGTCAACGTGACCGGCGGCTCGTACGACATGGCGGCGGCCGGGACCACCGGCTTCCACCTGTGGGACGAGGGCAAGAAGGCCTTCGTGCTGGACGACAAGCTCCAGAGTGCCCAGGGCGGGGCGATCCGGTCCAAGCTGCTCTGGAACTTCCCGACCGCCACCAAGGTGGTCAAGAACAGCCAGGCCGCCTGGGCCGGTACCGTGCTCGCGCCGAACGCCGCCTTCGACCTCGGCAGCGGCGGCCCGGTCAACGGCTCGGTGATCGCGGCCTCGCTGACCGGCAAGGGTGGTGCGGAGACGCACCACTACCCGTTCACCGGCTGCCTGCCCGGCACCGTCCCGACGCCGTCCGTGCCGCCGACGGTGCCGGCGACCGTGCCGCCGACCGTGCCGAGCGGTTCGCCGTCGGCCACGCCGAGCGGCTCGACCGCCCCGAGCGGTTCGGCGAGCCCCTCGGGCAGCCCGTCCGCTGCCCCGACGGGCAGTGCCAAGCCCAGCGCGAGCGGTTCGGCGAGTCCGTCGGCCGGCGCCTCGACGAGCGCTCCGGCGGCCGCGGGCAGCCCGTCCGCCTCGCCGGACGCGGGTGGCAACCTGGCGCACACCGGCTCCGGCCCGGTGCTGCCGCTGGCGATCGGCGGCGCGGTCGTGCTCGCGGCCGGCGGCGGGATCGTGGTGGCCGCGCGACGCAAGGCGGCCAAGCGGGCCTGAAGGCCCTGAACCGGCGGTGACGGCACGGAAGGGCCGGGCCGCCGGAAAGGTCGGAATGGCCCGGATGTTCGTCGGTTGACCGAAGCGGCGCTCTTGGTGATTGAACCTGATCACCGGGGGCGCCGTTCGTCTTGAAGGTGACGAAGTTCAGTCAGGTTTGCCGAATTCGCGTTCTGCGAGGTGGCGGCTGTGATGGGCTGGTCATGCACATAGGAAGACGGACGGAAAGTCGATATCCGGTCGTACGGCGGGGTGTGGCGGGGTGCGGGAGTGCCGGTAGAGTCCCCCGGACAGTCGTAGCGGGCCACCGCGAACCACTCAACACGCCTGCTGCACAAGACCGTTCGGAGGGGAACAAGGTAATGGCACGACAGCAGCGGCACTTCGCGATCGGCGCGACGGCACTTGCCGGAACGGCTGCGGCCGGTTTTCTACTGCCTCTGGCACTGGTCACCAACGCTTCGGCACACGTGCCGAGTTGGTCGGTGACCTGTGACAAGATCGTGATCGATCTGATCAACTACAGCCCCAAGGCCGACGTGAAGAACACCGTCAGCCTCGTCATCGACGGCGAGAAGGTCCTGGACGCCAAGGCCTTCCCCGCGGAGTTCCACGGCTCCTTCCCGGTGAAGGACCACAACGCCCCGATCAAGGCGAACCTGGTGGTCACCACCACGGAGAACCCGAACGAGAAGGGCTGGAACATCAACGAGACCAAGACCATCGAGCCGTGCCACACACCGACTCCGACCCCCACCCCCACGCCGACCCCGACCCCGACGCCCACCCCCACCCCCACGCCGACGCCGACCTTGACGCCGACGAAGACCCCGACGCCCACGCCGACGCCCACCGTGACGCCGACCGTCACCCCGTCGGCCACCCCGACCCCGAGCAAGACCCCCACCCCCACCCCGACGCCTTCCGGCAGCGCGCCTGCGCTCGCCCAGACCGGTAGCAGCGACGCCACCCCGATGATCGCGGCGGCCGGCGGCGGCGTGCTGCTGGTCGGCGGCGCGCTCGTCCTGCTGGCCCGCAAGCGCCGCGGCGGCAGCGAGAGCTGACGCCACGTCAGCCGTACGCACGGCGACGCCCCCCGGCCGCATCCGGCCGGGGGGCGTCGCGCGTCGCGGCGGCGGGCTACTCCCAGCGGAAGAAGCGGGCGGCCGCGGCCAGGCCGAGCACCGACCAGCCGGCCAGGATGCCGAGGTCCGACCAGGGCACCCCGGCGCCGGCCTGGAGCACCGAGCGCAGACCGTCCGAGAGCGCCGAGATCGGCAGCAGCTCCAGCACCGACCGCACCGCGGAGGGGAACTTGCCCAGCGGCACGACCACCCCGCCGGCCAGCAGGAGCAGGACGAACACCAGGTTGGCGGCGGCCAGGGTGGCCTCGGCCTTCAGGGTGCCGGCCATCAGCAGGCCGAGCCCGGAGAAGGCGGCGGTGCCGAGCACCAGCAGCGCGACCACCGTCACGAGGCTGCCCTGGGGGGACCAGCCGAGCGCCAGCGCGATCACCGTCAGCAGCGCGACCTGCAGCGCCTCCGTCACCAGGACGCAGCCGGTCTTCGCGGTCAGCAGCGCCCAGCGCGGCAACGGACTGGCGCCGAGCCGCTTCAGCACGCCGTAGCGGCGCTCGAAGCCGGTGGCGATGGCCTGGCCGGTGAAGGCGGTGGACATCACGGCCAGCGCGAGCAGGCCGGGGGCCAGGAAATCCACCCGCTTGCCGGGTCCCTCGACCGCGACGACGTCCACGGCGGAGAACAGCACCAGCAGCACGGTCGGGATGACCACGGTGAGCAGCAGTTGCTCGCCGTTGCGCAGCAGCATCCGGGTCTCGAACGCGGTCTGGGCGAGCAGCATCCGGCCGATCGGCGCCGCGCCGGGCCTGGGGGAGTGGTCGGTGGCCACGGTGCCCACCGTCACCTCGCTTCGTTCGCTCACGGGCGCAGCTCCCGTCCGGTCAGGTCGAGGAAGACGTCTTCGAGGCTGCGGCGCTGGACGGACAGCCGTTCGGGCAGGATGCCGGAGGCCGCGCACCAGGCGGTGACGGTGGCCACCAGCCGGGGGTCGACGGGCGCCTCGATCCGGTAGCCGCCGGGGGCGGTCTCGGTGGCGGTGGCGCCCTCGGGCAGCTCCTTGAGCAGCGGGCCGAGGTCGAGCCCGGGCGGGCCGTCGAAGCGCAGCGCGCTCTCGGCGCCGCCGCGGCACAGCTCCTCGGTGGTGCCGTCGGCGATCACCTTGCCGCGGTCGACGATGGCGACCCGGTCGGCGAGCTGCTCGGCCTCGTCCATGTGGTGGGTGGTGACGACCACGGTGACGCCGTCCCGGCGCAGGTCGCGCACCAGCTCCCAGGTGGCCCGGCGGGCCTGCGGGTCGAGGCCGGCGGTGGGCTCGTCCAGGAAGACCAGCTCGGGGCGGCCGACCACGGCCATCGCCAGGGCGAGCCGCTGCTGCTGTCCTCCGGACAGCCGCCGGTAGGTGGTGCGGCCGCAGGAGCCCAGGCCGAGGCGTTCGACCAGGGCGTCCACGTCCAGCGGGTGGGCGTGCAGCTTGGCGGTGTGCCGGAGCATTTCGACGGCGCGCGCGCCCGCGTACACGCCCCCGGACTGCAGCATGACGCCGATCCGGGGGCGCAGCGCCGCGTTCTGGGCGACCGGGTCGAGGCCGAGGACGCGGACGGTGCCGGCGTCCGGACGGCGGTAGCCCTCGCAGGTCTCGATGGTGGTGGTCTTGCCGGCGCCGTTGGGGCCGAGGACGGCGGTGATCGCACCGGCCGGGATGGTGAGGTCGAGGCCGTCCACGGCCGACTTGTCGCCGTAGCGTTTGACCAGCCCGGCGATCTGGACCGCGGGTTCGGAGTGCATACCGGCGAGTCTAAGAGGGCCCGACAGGTGGGCCGTACGGCGGCTCGGTGATCGTTTCCGCAGGCCAGGTAAGGCTTACCTGCGTGACAGATCCCACCGGTGAGGCCTGCGTCACGGCTTGTCCCGGCGGAAGTAATTACGCAACACTGGTGTTGTGAAAAACATGAGCGAGCACGCCCAGCAGCAGGAGGCCGAGTCGGCCTCCTCCTGCGACGTGCCCGTGACGGCGGCCGAGGTGCTGCTGGACGGCCACCGGGCCACCAGGGACCGGGTCGCCCGGTCGATCCTGGACCACGGTCCCTCCTCCGCCGCCGACCTGGCGAGCCGGCTCGGCCTCACCGCCGCCGCCGTCCGCCGCCACCTGGACGGGCTCGCCGCAGCGGGCCTGGTCGAGTCCCGCGAACGGCGGGTCTACGGCAGCCGCGGCCGGGGCCGTCCGGCCAAGGCCTTCGCCCTCACCGACGGCGGCCGGGACGCCTTCTACCAGGCGTACGACCAGCTCGCCGCCGACGCGCTGCGCTGGATCGCGGACTCGGTGGGCGGCGGCAAGGCGGGCGAGGAGGCGGTCGCCGCCTTCGCGCGCGCCCGGTTCGGCAAGCAGGCCGAGAAGTACCTGGAGGCCCTGCGCCTGGCCGCCGCCGGGGAACGCACCGAGGCCCTCGCCCAGGCGCTGAGCGCCGACGGGTACGCTGCCACGGTGCGGCGTGTCCCGTCGGCCGCGGCCAAGGCCCCGGCGGGCGCCCAGCTCTGCCAGCACCACTGCCCGGTCGCGCACATCGCCGAGCAGTTCCCGCAGCTCTGCGAGGCGGAGACCGAGGTCTTCTCGCAACTCCTGGGCACCCATGTGCAACGGCTGGCCACGATCGCCCACGGCGACGGGGTCTGCACCACCTATGTGCCGGCACCCGGTGCCGCATCGTCGTCCGCCCGGCGCCCTTCGGGCCGCGGCTCCGATGCGGTGCCGACTGCCGGTACGTCCACCGAAGATTCTGCGTCCGCGCGTTAGGAAGCTCGCATGACTGACACCGTTTCGCACCCGGAGCTCGAGGGCCTGGGCACTTACGAGTACGGCTGGGCCGACCCGGACACCGCCGGTGCCGTGGCCAAGCGCGGGCTCAGCGAGGAGGTCGTCCGCGACATCTCCGCGAAGAAGAACGAGTCCGAGTGGATGCTCAACCTGCGTCTCAAGGGCCTCAAGCTGTTCGGCAAGAAGCCCATGCCGACCTGGGGCTCCGACCTGACCGGCATCGACTTCGACAACATCAAGTACTTCGTCCGCTCCACCGAGAAGCAGGCCGAGTCCTGGGAGGACCTGCCGGCGGACATCAAGGCCACCTACGACAGGCTGGGCATCCCGGAGGCGGAGAAGCAGCGCCTGGTCGCCGGTGTCGCCGCCCAGTACGAGTCCGAGGTCGTCTACCACCAGATCCGCGAGGACCTGGAGGAGCAGGGCGTCATCTTCCTGGACACCGACACCGCGCTTCGTGAGCACCCGGAGATCTTCAAGGAGTACTTCGGTACCGTGATCCCGGCCGGCGACAACAAGTTCGCCGCGCTGAACACCGCGGTGTGGTCGGGCGGCTCGTTCATCTACGTGCCGAAGGGCGTGCACGTGGACATCCCGCTCCAGGCCTACTTCCGGATCAACACCGAGAACATGGGCCAGTTCGAGCGGACGCTGATCATCGTCGACGAGGACGCCTACGTCCACTACGTCGAGGGCTGCACCGCCCCGATCTACTCCTCCGACTCGCTGCACTCCGCGGTCGTGGAGATCATCGTCAAGAAGGGCGGCCGCTGCCGCTACACGACCATCCAGAACTGGTCGAACAACGTCTACAACCTGGTCACCAAGCGCGCCGTGGCGTACGAGGGCGCGACCATGGAGTGGGTCGACGGCAACATCGGCTCCAAGGTCACCATGAAGTACCCGGCCGTCTACCTGATGGGCGAGCACGCCAAGGGCGAGACCCTGTCGATCGCCTTCGCGGGCGAGGGCCAGCACCAGGACGCCGGCGCCAAGATGGTGCACATGGCGCCGAACACCTCGTCCAACATCGTCTCCAAGTCGGTGGCGCGAGGCGGCGGCCGGACCTCCTACCGCGGTCTGATCGAGATCGGCGAGGGCTCCAAGGGCGCCAAGTCCAACGTGCTGTGCGACGCGCTGCTGGTCGACACCATCTCCCGCTCGGACACCTACCCGTACGTGGACGTCCGCGAGGACGACGTGTCCATGGGCCACGAGGCGACCGTCTCCAAGGTCAGCGAGGACCAGCTGTTCTACCTGATGAGCCGCGGCCTGACCGAGTTCGAGGCCATGGCGATGATCGTCCGCGGCTTCGTCGAGCCGATCGCGCGCGAGCTGCCGATGGAGTACGCGCTGGAGCTCAACCGGCTGATCGAGCTCCAGATGGAGGGCGCGGTCGGCTGACGTCCGGCCTTCGACCGCCCACCGACTTTTCGAGGAAGAGAGCACCACGACAGCCATGGCTGACGTCAACACCCCCACCGGCTCCACCACCGCCGGTTCGATCGAGGTCGGCACCGCCGGCGCGGGCGCGCAGCTCGCCGGCCCCGGCACCGGCCGCACCACGGTCCAGCAGCCGATCGACGCGCGCGTCGCGGTCAAGCCGTCCTTCGACGTGAACGACTTCCCGGTGCCCACCGGCCGCGAGGAGGACTGGCGGTTCACCCCGCTGCACCGCCTCGGCGGGCTGCACGACGGCACCGCCGCCGCTGCTCCGCGCGGTGAGGACAAGGTCGAGTTCACGCTGCCGGACGGCGTCACCGCCGAGACCGTCGGCCGTGACGACGCCCGTCTGGGCAAGGCCGGTACGCCGGTCGACCGGGTCGCCGCGCAGGCGTTCAGCGCCTTCGAGCAGGCCCTGGTGGTCACCGTTCCCAAGGAATCGGTGCTGGCCGAGCCGGTCAGGATCGACGTGCGGGGCGAGGGCGGGGTCCGCTTCGCCCACGTGGTGATCGACGTCAAGCCGTTCGCCGAGGCCGTCGTGGTGCTGAACCACGCGGGCACCGGCACCCGGGCCGCCAACGTCGAGCTGCTGGTCGGCGAGGGCGCCAAGCTCACCTTCGTCTCCGTGCAGGACTGGGAGCGCGAGGCCGTCCACGTCGCCCAGCACAACGCGCTGGTCGGCCGGGACGCCTCGTTCAAGTCCGTGGTCGTCACCTTCGGCGGCGACCTGGTCCGCCTGCACCCGCGGGTCAACTACGCGGGCCCCGGTGGCGAGGCCGAGCTGTTCGGCCTCTACTTCGCGGACGCCGGTCAGCACCTGGAGCACCGCCTGGTGGTCGACCACGACACGCCGCACTGCCGGTCGAACGTGGCGTACAAGGGCGCGCTCCAGGGGCAGGACGCCCACGCGGTCTGGGTCGGCGACGTGCTGATCCGCGCCGCCGCGCTCGGCACCGACACCTACGAGCTCAACCGGAACCTGGTGCTCACCGACGGCGCCCGGGTCGACTCGATCCCGAACCTGGAGATCGAGACCGGCGAGATCGTCGGCGCCGGCCACGCCTCGGCGACCGGCCGCTTCGACGACGAGCAGCTGTTCTACCTCCAGGCCCGTGGCATCCCGGCCGACGAGGCCCGCCGCCTGGTGGTGCGCGGCTTCTTCGCCGAACTGCTCCAGCAGATCGGCGTGGCCGAGGTCCAGGAGCAGCTCATGGTCAAGATCGACGCCGAGCTGGAATCGGCGGTCTGATCCCCATGACCTTCCTCCGCGCCTGCGCGCTGAGCGACCTCCAGGAGGACGTCCCGAAGCGCGTGGACCTGAACGGCGTGCCGGTCTCCGTCGTCCGCACCGACGAGGGGGTGTTCGCGATCAACGACACCTGCTCGCACGCGAACGTCTCGCTCTCCGAGGGCGAGGTCGAGGACTGCATGATCGAGTGCTGGCTGCACGGCTCCAGCTTCGACCTGCGCACCGGCAAGCCCTCCGGCCTGCCCGCCACCAAGCCGGTCGCTGTCTACCCCGTAAAGATCGAAGGGGACGATGTGCTCGTCTCCGTCAACCAGGAGTCCTGAGTACACATGGCAACCCTTGAAATCCGCGACCTGCACGTCTCCGTGGAAGCCGAGAACGGCCCGCGCGAGATCCTGAAGGGCGTCGACCTGACCGTGAAGCAGGGCGAGACCCACGCCATCATGGGTCCGAACGGCTCCGGCAAGTCCACCCTGGCCTACTCGCTGGCCGGCCACCCCAAGTACACCGTCACCGGCGGCTCGGTGCTGCTGGACGGCGAGGACGTCCTGGAGATGTCCGTCGACGAGCGCGCCAAGGCCGGCGTCTTCCTGGCCATGCAGTACCCGGTCGAGGTCCCCGGTGTCTCGGTCAGCAACTTCCTGCGCACCGCCGCCACCGCCGTCCGCGGCGAGGCCCCGAAGCTGCGGCTGTGGGTGAAGGAGGTCAAGGAGGCGATGGCCGGCCTCCAGATGGACCCGGCCTTCGCCGAGCGCAACGTCAACGAGGGCTTCTCCGGCGGCGAGAAGAAGCGCCACGAGATCCTCCAGCTGGAGCTGCTCAAGCCGAAGATCGCGATCCTCGACGAGACCGACTCCGGCCTGGACGTCGACGCGCTGCGGATCGTCTCCGAGGGCATCAACCGGGTCCGCTCGACCGGTGAGGTCGGCACCCTGCTGGTCACCCACTACACGCGCATCCTGCGGTACATCAAGCCCGACTACGTCCACGTCTTCGCGGGCGGCCGCATCGTCGAGTCCGGCGGCGCCGAGCTGGCCGACAAGCTGGAGAACGAGGGCTACGAGGCGTATGTGAAGGGGGGCGCGTCCGAGTGACCCATCCGTTTGCGGGACTGCTCGACACCGACGCGATCCGCAAGGACTTCCCGGTCCTCCAGCGGGTGCTGCACGACGACAAGCCGCTGGTCTACCTGGACAACGCGGCGACCTCGCAGAAGCCGCGCCAGGTGCTGGAAGCCCTGAACGCCTACTACGAGCGGCACAACGCCAACGTCCACCGCGGCGTGCACGTGCTCGCCGAGGAGGCCACGGCGCTGTACGAGGGCGCCCGTGACAAGGTCGCGGCGTTCGTCAACGCGCCGAGCCGCAACGAGGTGATCTTCACCAAGAACGCCTCGGAGTCGCTCAACCTCGTCGCCAACATGCTCGGCTGGGCCGACGAGCCGTACCGGGTGGACGCCGACTCCGAGATCGTCATCACGGAGATGGAGCACCACTCCAACATCGTTCCGTGGCAGCTGCTGTCGCAGCGCACCGGTGCGAAGCTCAAGTGGTTCGGGCTGACCGACGAGGGCCGGCTCGACCTGTCGAACATCGACGAGCTGATCACCGAGAAGACCAAGGTGGTCTCCTTCACCCTGGTCTCCAACCTGCTGGGCACGGTCAACCCGGTCGAGGCGATCGTCCGCAAGGCCCAGTCGGTCGGCGCGCTGGTCGTCATCGACGCCTCGCAGGCCGCGCCGCACATGGTGCTGGACGTGCAGGCGCTGGAGGCCGACTTCGTCGCCTTCACCGGCCACAAGATGCTGGCCCCGACCGGCATCGGCGTGCTCTGGGGCCGCCACGAGCTGCTGGAGGACCTCCCGCCGTTCCTCGGCGGCGGTGAGATGATCGAGACCGTCACCATGGGCTCGTCCACCTACGCCCCGGCGCCGCACAAGTTCGAGGCCGGCACCCCGCCGATCGCCCAGGCGGTCGGGCTCGGCGCGGCCATCGACTACCTCCAGGACATCGGCATGGAGCGGATCGCGGCGCACGAGCACGCGATCACCGAGTACGCCGTCGAGCGGCTGCTGGAGGTCCCCGACCTGCGGATCATCGGCCCGCGCACGGCCGTGGACCGCGGCGCGGCGATCTCCTTCACGCTCGGCGACATCCACCCGCACGACGTGGGCCAGGTGCTGGACGAGCAGGGCATCGCCGTCCGCGTCGGCCACCACTGCGCACGGCCGGTCTGCCTGCGGTACGGAATTCCGGCGACCACGCGGGCGTCGTTCTATCTGTACTCGACGCCGGGCGAGGTCGACGCGCTGATCGACGGCCTGCACCACGTCCGGAACTTCTTCGGCTGACGGGACGGGGCAGGACGACCATGAAGCTCGACTCGATGTACCAGGACATCATCCTGGACCACTACCGCAACCCGCACGGCAAGGGGCTGCGGGACGGCGACGCCGAGGTGCACCACGTCAACCCGACGTGCGGTGACGAGATCACCCTGCGGGTGAAGCTCGACGGCGTGACCGTCGCCGACGTCTCGTACGAGTCCCAGGGCTGTTCGATCAGCCAGGCGAGCGCCTCGGTGCTCAACGACCTGGTGGTCGGCAAGAGCGTGGGCGAGGCGCAGGCGGTCCAGGAGGCCTTCCTGGAGCTGATGCAGAGCAAGGGCCAGGGCGAGGGCGACGAGGAGGTGCTGGAGGACGCGGTCGCGTTCGCCGGCGTCTCCAAGTACCCCGCCCGGGTCAAGTGCGCGCTGCTCAGCTGGATGGCCTGGAAGGACGCCACCGCCCAGGCGCTCGCCCAGAACCCCGCCGTGAACGACTGATCCCGTAGGGGAGGAGCAAGACCATGAGTGACGAGAACACCACCACCACCACCGGCGCCGAGGCCCCCGCTGCGGAGGAGCAGCAGTCCGGCACCGTCATCGTCGGCACCACGGCCGGCACGGTCTCGGTCGAGGACCTGACCGAGGCCCTGATGGACGTCGTCGACCCCGAGCTGGGCATCGACGTCGTCAACCTGGGCCTGATCTACGGCGTCCACATCGACGAGTCCGACGTGGCCACCATCGACATGACGCTCACCTCGGCGGCCTGCCCGCTGACCGACGTCATCGAGGACCAGGCCAGGACGGCCACCGACGGCCTGGTGCAGGACCTGCGCATCAACTGGGTCTGGATGCCGCCGTGGGGCCCGGACAAGATCACCGACGACGGCCGCGACCAGCTCCGCGCCCTGGGCTTCAACGTCTGAGGCCGGGCTTTCGCCCCTTCGTCACCCTGCTGCCGCGCGAAACCCACGGGTTCGCGCGGCAGTGGTGTGTCCGGGCCTCTTCGCCCGTCGTCGGGTGGACACCCGCGCGTGGTCTGCTTCGTTGAGCAGGTCCACCGCCGTTCCCCACCATCCACCGCCCACCCGCCTGCCGGCGGGTGCCCGCCCCTGCCTTCGCCGCGCGGCGACAGCCGCTCAGGGCTCCGGGCAGCAAGTCGGTGCGCTGAGGAGGCCACCGGTCCGATCCCCTCGTCCGACCGCCTCGCGGAGGACCGCACCGATCTCTTGGGGGAGGAGGTTGATCGCGTCGAGGGCTTCGGCGGTGAGGGGGATCTCTTCGAGGACGTACTCGCCTCGGCCTTCCTGGCTGAACTCGGGGCCGGTGCGGTCCTCGAAGCTCCACTTTTCGATGGTGGCGAGGTAGAAGTCCTGACGTTCGTCGTCCGTCCCGATGGTGTGGAGGAGGCTGACGATCTCCGCCGAGCCCGCGATTTCCTCGCGGACCTCCCGCAGCAGGGCCTCCTCGGGGCCGGCATCCGTCGGCTCGATCCTGCCGCCGACGATCACCCAGTACGGGTCGATGCCGGGGCGGATGCGCTTGATCAGCAGCGTGGTGTTGTTCGGGGTGAGGAGGACGGCGCGGACGCGGTGCTGCATGGTGGGCTCTTCCTGTTCTCAAGGGTCTCGGTGCTGTGGCGCGGGTCAGTGGAGGAGCCAGCCGCCGTCGACGTGCAACGACTGGCCGGTGATGAAGGACGCGCTGGGCCAGCGAGGAAGGCGACGGATCGGCGCGTGAAGATTCTCCTGCTGGGTGGTTCGCGCGGCTTCGTCCGCAGGCGATGCCGTCAACCTGCTGCTGTGGAAACCTCTCCTTCGAGGGAAAACGTTTGCGCGGCGGTGGTATATCTGCGACCAGGCGGCCAGGCTGGTGCCGCGACCTCGGAGGGAGCGACGTGATGGCTGTGGAAGCGATCGGGCACTGGACGTTGCCCGACTCGGCGTACGCCATGTGGGTCCGCGGAGAGCTGGCCGACCATCTGCGACTGCCCGACGACGGTACGCGGGTCGAGGTCGTCGGAGGGGAGTTCGTCGTGTCACCGGCGCCGGTCTACGCCCATGGAGGGATTCTCTCGGACATCCAGGAGGCGTTCCTGGCTGCCCGGCTCGCTGATGCGGGATTCCCGTGGAGGGCCGTTCAGAGCGTGAACCTGGACTTGGCCGGGATCGGCGATGGCTACATCCCCGACATGGTGATCGTGGACCGGGACACCGATGCGGCGAAGCGTGCCGAAGAGGTGTTGCACCTTCACGCGCAAGAGATCGGTCTCGTGGTCGAGGTGACCTCCTCGTCGAACGCCCGTGACGACCGTCGTCCGGTGTTCGGAAGGCAGGTCAGGTCCACCAAGTGGAACGGATATGCCCGGGGCGGGGTGCCGTACTACCTGTTGGTGGACCGGGACCCGAGGCAGTCAGGTGTCACGTTGTTCGGGGAGCCGGACCGGGGCGAGGGGACGTACGAGGTGCTCGGCGAGTGGAAGTTCGGCGAGTCCGTCCGGCTGCCGGAGCCGTTCGGCGTCGAGATCGTGACCGGGGCCTGGAAGCCCTGGAACGTCTGAGATACGCCGCACGACGAACGACGCTGCCGATGAAGACCAGCACGGGGGTGCGGTGTGCCCGGCGGCGATGACCAGGCCGAGGCCGGTGGCCAGGCCGGTCATGCCGAGGGCGGTGGCCACGCGGTCCGAGGTGGGCGGGACGATCAGCTGAGTGGCGGCCGAGGGGCCGCGTGCCGTCAGGCCGGGCGGCACGCGGTGAGGGCAGGGGCGGGCACCCGCCGGGAGGCGGGTGGGGGAAGGTGGGGAACGGCGGCGGACCTGCTCACCACAGCGGATGGCGCGCGGGTGTCCACCCGCGGTGGGCGAAGCACCGCTGCCCGGGACTACCGAAGTAGTCCCGGGCAGCGGCGTTCGGGCGAGGGTCAGGCCGTCGGCTTGGGCTTGCGGGCCACGGCGACGGCGAGGGCGGCGCAGAGGACGGCGGCGAGGGCGGCGAAGCCGCTGACGGCGGGCAGCAGGCCGTAGCGCTGGACCAGGGCGCCGACCGCGACGATGGGCAGGGAGCTGCCGAGGTAGACGATGATCCAGAGGGCGGAGAGTTCCGAGCCGCGGCGCTCCGGGTCCATGGCGGTGACGGCGGTGGTGAACAGGGAGCGGAAGGCCACGCCCTGGCAGACGCCGCCGAGGACGCTGCCGATGAAGAGCAGTGCCGGTGTCCCGGTGTACTGGGCGGCGACCACCAGGCCCAGGCCGGTGGCCAGGCCGGCCATGCCGAGGGCGGTCACCACGCGGTCGGTGGTGGGCGGGACGACCAGCTGGGTGACGGCCGACGAGGCCAGCAGCAGGGCCGCGACCACGGCGCCGACCAGCTTGGAGTCGGTGTGCAGCAGCTTGGCGGCGAAGGCCGGGGCCAGGCTGAGGTAGACGCCGAAGACCGCGTACGAGATGAACCCGGCCGTGGCGGCGAGCAGGAACTCGCGGCGGCCGGTGCGCGGCAGCCGGATGCGTTGCGGGCGTAGGTGGGCCGGGGTGGTGATCCGGGGCAGGGAGGCCGGCGGGCGGTTGCGGCCGGGCATCCGGGGGTGCACCAGGGCCAGCGGCACGCAGAGCGCCAGCAGGGCGATGGCGTGCAGCAGGAAGGGTGTCAGCAGGGGGTCGGAACCGCCGGCCAGCAGGGCGCCGACGATCGGGCCGAGCGCGACGCCGCCCGCCGAACAGGCCAGGGTGATCTTGGCGGCGAGCGTCGGGCGGTCGGGCAGCAGGTCGCCGAGGGCGGCCCCGGCGGCGCCGGTCGACAGGCCGACGGCGATGCCCTGGACGGCGCGGCCGAGCGCGAGCTGCCAGAAGCTGCCGGAAGTGGCGAACACGACGTCGCCGATGGCCGCCAGGGCGACGGCGGGCAGGATCAGGGCGCGGCGGCCGAGGTGGTCGGACCAGTGGCCGACCACGGCCAGCACCGGGACCAGCGCGAACACGTAGATCGCGAAGAGGACGGTGGTGTCGAGCGCGGTGAGGTGCAGCTGCTGCTGGAGGAGCGAGTAGATCGGCGTCGCGAGGTTGGCGCCGATCAGCATGAGCAGCAGGGCGGCGGCCACCAGGCCGACGCGGATGCCGCGAAGTGCGTTCCAGCGGCTGATCGTGGCGAGCTGGAGCTGGGCGCGCGGCGCGAGCTCCAGGGGGAGCAGGGCCTCCGACAGTCGGCGTCCGTCGAGCTGCGCGGTGCGCAGGCCGGAGCCGGCGGGGGAGAGGTCCGCCATGGCAGGGGTCTCCTGTGGCCGGGCACCACCGGGGTCGGCGGGGTGTGCCGGCGCGCCCGTCCGGAGGCGCTGTGGTGGTGGCCGCGGTGCGGGGCTCCCTGGTGGGGCGAGGTGAGCTGAAGAGGGCCCCTCCGGCCCGGGGTCGGGTGGAGGGCGAGGGCTTCGTTGCCCCGGTGGCCCGCGCGGGGTGTGCGCGGTGCCAGATCGAAGGATAAGGGGTGGGCGCACGCCCACGGCGCGCGCCCCTGGGTGCGCCCCGCACGGCCGGGCGTCGGGGGTGCCCGGCCTATACGCTGAGGTGTTGGATCGGGTACGCGGCGCTGTTGGGCTGACCGCTGGCTGAGGGAGAGCGCACAACGATGGCCGGACGACGTCGCAAGAACGCCGGAGCTTCGGCAGAGGAGGGGCCGGTCGAGGCGGTCCTGCCGGCCGACCTGGAGCTCCAGGACCTCTACGGGGCCTTCGCCGCGCACGGGCTGGACGACGAGGACCTGGACGACGCGGCCGTCCTGGTCCCGCCGGTGAGGCTGCCCGCCGAGGACGAGCTGGCCGGGCAGGCGAAGGCCGTACCGATGTTCGGGTACGCGCTGGCGCTGGCCCGCTGGGCGGCCCCGCACCGGGTGGTGGACGAGTTCGGCGACCTGGTCGAGGCGGACCGGGCCCCCGTGGCCAGGCTGCTGGGTCTGGCCCCGGCCGAGGGCGAGGTGCCCGAGGAGGCCGAGGTCGAGGCACTGCGGGCCTGGTCGCTGGCCTGCGACCTGGACCTGGTGGAACTCGGTACGACCGCGGAGGGCGAGCACGTCGCCGTCCCCGGACCGGACCTGGAGCCCGCCGAGCAGGGTGATCCGGACACCGTCCTGGAGCTGTGGCTGACCGCCGCCGGGATCGTCCGGGAGCTGGCCGTCGAGGCGGACTCCGTCCCGGAGGAGGCCGACGGCGAACCGGCCGGCGGCGACGAGGGGGACGAGGAGGACGAGGACGCGCTCTCCGGGGTCGAGGAGGCCCGCGACGAGGCCGCCGAGCTGCTCGACGAGGCCCTGCAGGTGCTCTACGAGACCACCGCCTTCGCCGAGCCCGGCAACGAGACCGTGCCGCTGGGCGTGCTGGCCGCGCTGCTGGTGGTCCCGGAGGGCGAGGAGCCCAGCGAGGAACTGCTCGGCGACATCACCGACGTGATGGTCGCGCTGGACCCGATGCTGGGCGACCTCGCCGAACTCGGCCTGCTGGACTACCGCCCGATCGACCCCGAGCTGTTCGACGAGGAGGACGGCGAGGAGCCCGCCGTGGTCGGCGAGGAGCCGCTGGACGAGGAGGAGTCGGCCCGCTTCGGGCTGGTCAGGCTCACCCCGCTCGGGCAGTACGGCATCCGGCAGTGGCTGCTGGAGGACGGCTACGACGCGCCGCTGGTCGGCGACCTGGCCAAGGGTGACGCGGCCGAGCTGCTCCGCGGGGTGTGCGAGTCGGCCAACGTGCTGCCGGAGGAGGAGCTGCGGGAGTGGACCGCCGGCCGGGAGCCGGTGGCGGCGGCGCGCGATCTGCTCGCCGCGGCGCGCGGCATCGACGGGTACGGCCCGCTGCGCCGGATGCTCTGCGTCTCGGCGCTCAACCTGCTCGGTCCCGGCGCGGAGCCGGCTGTCCGGGAGGTCATGGCCGACCCGGAGCTGGGCGGCGCGGCGCGGGCCTGGCTGACCTCCCAGGGGGCGACGGACGTGCCGGTGCCGGACCGGGCGATGGCGCTGTGGACGGTGGTCGACACCTTCGCCGCCCAGCTGCTGGACAACGGCGGCGAGGCCGAGCTGCTGCGCGAACTGATCACCGACCTGCCGGTGAACGGGGACCCGGCGGGGTGGTTCGGCGAGCTGTGGCGGGTCGACCACCCGTACACGGCGGACGTCCTGGAGGCGATCGGGGAGCTGCATCCGGACCGGGCGCTCGCCAAGGAGGCGCGCAAGGCGGCCTTCAAGGCGCGCTCCAGGAGCTGATCCGGGAGCTGGCCCAGGAGCTGGGCGGGGCAGCGGAGGTCAGGGCGGACCCGGGGCGGGCCGCGTCCTAGGGGAGGGCCCGGGCGGGTCTCGGTCCGGGGCCGGTCCGGGGCCGGGTTCAGGGCAGGTCCAGCGAGCCGTCCTCGGTGAAGGGGAAGAACGGGTTGTGGGCCAGCTCCCAGAGGTGGCCGTCCGGGTCCTCGAAGTAGCCGGAGTAGCCGCCCCAGTGGGTCGGGAGCGGCGGCTTGACCACCACGGCGCCGGCCTCGACCGCCGTCCGCAGCGCGGCGTCCACCAGGGCGGGGGACTCCAGGTTCACCGCGAGGGTGACGCCGCGGAAGGAGGGCTCGCCGGTCGCGGGCACGCCCGCGTCCGCGGCCAGCTCGTCGGTGGGGAAGAGGCCGAGCACGGAGTCGGCGGTGCGGAACCAGACGATCTCCGGGCTGGAGGCGGCGGAGCGCTTCCAGCCGAGGTCTTCGTAGAAGCGGGCGCTGCGGTCGAGGTCGGTCACCCCGAGGGTGACGATGCTGATCCGGGCGGGGAACGCGTCCTGCCCGGTCCGGTCCTGTGCCGCGTCTGCCGCGTCGTTCTGTGCTGTCATGCCGCCAGGTTAGGGAGGGAGGCTGACAACCGGACGTCCTGACACGGCCACCGCGCCCGTCCGGGGACCGAGCTGATGACCCGGCAGCTGTCGGCACGTAAGGTGGCGTCAGCGGTGCGGGCGCGAGGACTCGGGGGTGCGGCACAGGATGATGCGGGAGAGCGGCGGCAGGCACCAGGAGCGGAACAGCGGGCCCTCCGGCCACGTCCCGGCCCCGGACCGGCGGGTCGGCGAGGACCGGTTCGCCGGTCAATCCGAGCGGCTCGTGGACCGGTCCGTGGATCAATCCGTGGAGCAGTCCGTGGAGCAGTCCGTGGACCGACTGGCCGACCAGCTCGCCGACCAGCTCGCCGGGCAGGAGGAGTTCTCCCGCCGGACACTGGCGGCGGCCGACTTCCCGGTGTACGGCGTGGCCGCCGGGTCGGGTCGTACCGGAGAGATGCTGGCCGCCTTCGAGACCTCCGGCGGCGAGCTGCGCTGGGTCGAGGTCCAGTGCGGTGACTGGCGTTCGACGGCCGGTCCGTACGTGACCGTGCGCACCTATCGTCCTGGGGCCGAGCAGGGCGAGCAGCTGCCCGACCTGGAGGACCTGGTCGAGGACGAACGGGACCGCGTCTACGAGCAGTTGGGCGTCGACGAGGGCGACGGTCCTGGCCGGGTGCGGGCGTTGCGCGAGTGGATCACGGTGGACGGCGAGCCCTGCGCGCTGGAGGTGCACGAGGACCGGCCGGTGCCCGCGCCCGGCGCTCCGCCGGCGGACCGGCCGGTGCCGGTGTGGGCCGGACGGCTGCGGGTCGGCGGGCTGACCGTGACGGTGTGCGGGCGCGGGCTGGCCCCCGGCGCGGTGGAGCTCGGCGGGATCGGCGACTTCGAGCGCCATCTGCGCGGGCGCACCGAGCTGTTGCGTGACCTCGCCTCCCGGCGGGCCGGGGACGTCCCGGTCGAGGAACGCGAACTCCCGCCCGCTGTAGGGATGGAGGCGCACCGGGCGCTGATCGGGCAGACCGTCGCCGAGTCCGCCGCGATCGAGGCGCAGGTGCGGGCCGGGCGCACGCCGAGGTTGCCGCGCGGGCTGCGCGGGGAGGTCGGGGCGGTGCGCTGGGAGGCGGCGGTTCGCCAGCAGATGCGGCTGGCCACCGAGACCAGGGAGGAGGCCGCTGCGGCGGTGACCTCGATGGTGAACCACCTCAACCGCCTTTCCCAGCAGACTCATTGGCTGGTCGGCACGGCGGAGGGCGAGGCGGCCGTCGAGGAGGTCGTCCGGTACACGGTGTTCGCCAGTGAGGTGGCGAGTCTGCCGGCGCAGCGGGCCTGGGCGCAGCTGTGGCGGGAGCGGCCGGGCGGCGGCGGGGCGGGGGTCTGGGAGGAGCAGCGGATGGTCGAGCGGCTGTGGCTGTCGGCCTGGGAGCAGTGGCGGGTGGCGCGGCGCTGACGGTGTGTCGGCCGGGGCGGCGGCGGTGGGTAGGCCGGCGCGTCCCCGGTGTTCCGGCCCGCCGGATGATGGCCGGCCGGGTGGGTGGGCCGGCGGTGATCCGGGTGGTGATCCGGGCGGTGATCCGACGGGGCGCGAGTAAAGCAGGAGTCATGTGACGGTCATCGGTCGGCAAATGGCCGCCTGGACGTGAGGTGGGCGTCATGCCGGGTTCACCCGCCCGGCGGAGCCTGCTGGGCGTCGGCATCCCACACCGACGCCCCCGCTCATCCTCAGGAGTTGCTGCCATGTCGCTGTCCCGCCGGGACTTCGTCAACCGTTCCACCCTCGTCGGGGCCGGCGTGCTGATCGCCGGCAGCGCCGAGGCGCTGGCCAGCGCCCCGGGCGCGATCGCCGCCCCGGTCGGCGGCGAGGCCCCGGTCGCCGCCGCCGGCGGGACCAACTCGGCCGCCGGCACCGCCGTCGGCTACGGCCAGCTGGTCCAGGACCCGGCCGGGCTGCTGGCCCTGCCGAAGGGCTTCTCGTACAAGGTCCTCAACCGGGCCGGCGTCACCAAGCTGCGCACCGGCGAGTTCACCCCGAGCAACCACGACGGCACCTCCGCCTTCGAGGACGAGCGCGGCGGCAACCTGATGGTGGTCAACCACGAGCTGTCCGGCGCCCGCGCCGGCTGGCCGAACCCGGTGCCGCTGACCGAGGGCCACGTCTACGACCCGGCCGCGGCCGGCGGCTGCACCATCGTGCACGCCAAGCGGGACGGCTCGGTCGAGCAGTGGGTCGGCATCGCCGGCACCTCCACCAACTGCGCCGGCGGCGTGACCCCGTGGGGCACCTGGCTGTCCGGCGAGGAGACCGAGGACAAGGCCGGCAAGAACGGCTTCACCAAGGACCACGGCTACATCTTCGAGGTCGACCCGTTCGACGACGACTACAACCGTGACCCGCAGCCGGTCAAGGCCTTCGGCCGCTACGCGCACGAGGCCGTCGTGGTGGACCCGAAGAAGGGCCACGTCTACCTGACCGAGGACGCCTCGAACCCGAACGGCCTGCTCTTCCGCTGGACCCCGCCGGCCGGCTTCAAGCACGGCCGCTACAAGCTGCGCAAGCTGGCCGCCGATGCCGGCGTGCTGGAGGCCTTCAAGGTCTTCGACGCGCAGGGCAAGTTCATCGACGACCTCTCGCGCGCCACCAAGGTCGGCACCACCTACGGCGTGGACTGGGTCAAGGTCGAGGACCGCGACGCCAGGACCGTCTCGGTGCGCAAGCAGTTCAAGGACGGCGAGGTCACCCGCGCCCGCAAGCTGGAGGGCATGTGGTGGGGTGACGGCGGCTTCTACTTCGTCTCCAGCTTCGCCCGCTCGGAGAGCCCGCTCCAGCACGACGGCCAGGTCTGGTTCTACAACCCGACCCGCCGCACCATCACCCTGAAGGTCCTGCTGGGCGTCAACAGCGACGTCTGGGGCGACCACGACAACTTCGACGGCCCGGACAACATCACCGTCTCGCCGTACGGCGGCATCGTGATCGCCGAGGACGGCGACGGCATCTCGCACCTGTTCGGGGCCACCGAGGACGGCCTGGTCTTCCCGATCGCCCGCAACGAGCTGAACATCGGCACCGCCGAGAAGCCCGAGTTCAGCGAGTTCACCGGGGTTACCTTCTCGGACGACGGAAAGACCCTGTTCGCCAACATCCAGACCCCGGGCATCCAGCTGGCCATCAGCGGCCCGTGGCGCCGGCTGAACGAGCACAAGCGCGGCCAGGGCTACGGCGAGTGACCCACCCCTGCTGAACCGACCGCCTGCGGCTGCCCGCGGACTACTCGTCCGCGGGCAGCCGCAGTTGCAGCATCGCCAGCAGGCGCTGCTGCGGCTGGGCGAGGTCGATGCCGGTCAGCTGTTCGGCGCGGCGCACCCGGTAGCGCAGGGTGTTGGGGTGGATGTGCAGGGCGTCCGCGGCCACCCGGACCTCGCCGAGCGCGTCCAGCCAGGCCAGCACCGACTCGGCGAGCCTGGTGCCGTGGCGGCGGTCGTAGTCGGTGAGCGCGGTCAGCCGCGGGTCGCGCAGGCCGGTGCTCTCCTGGAGCAGCGCGACCACCTCGCTGACCAGCACCTCCGCCTGGACGTCGATCAGTGCCGCGACGTCGAGGTCCACTCCGCCGCGGCCCATCGCGTCCAGGATGCGGTCCGCCTGCGCGCGGGAGTCGGGCACCTGGGCCAGGCCGTCGACGGTCGAGCCGATCGCGGCGCGCAGCGGGACGCCCAGGTGCTCGCGGGCGGCCGTCACCACCTCGGAGGCCCAGTCGCGCACGGTGGTCATCGGCAGGCCGGGCGGCAGCTCGGGCAGCAGCACGTAGACCCGGGACTCGATCGGGGCGAGCAGCGCGGTGCGGTGCCGGGCGGCGGCGTGCACCGAGATCAGGCCGGTGACGTCGGAGCGGTGCAGCGCGTCGGTGGTGTGCGCGGCGTAGGCGAGCACGGTGGCCGGGCGGCGCAGGTCCAGGCCGAGGTGGGTGGCGAGCGACTGGGGGCCGGTGGAGCCCTCCAGCAGGCCGGTGAGCAGGGTCCGGGTGAGCCGGACGTCGGCGGACAGCTCCCGGCGGCGGCGCACCAGCTGGGCGGCCGCGACCCGGGCGGCGCCGACCAGGGCCTGCTCGGCCAGCGGGGCCAGCGGCTGCGCGCCCTCCTGCACCCAGATGGTGCCGAGCGGCTGCGCCCCGGCCCGGATGCCGACCGCCAGGCGGCGGCGCAGGCCCAGCTCGGGGTGCGGCTCGACCGCGATCGGGGCGTCCGAGCTGCGCAGGTGCTGGAAGATGCCCCACTCGCGGAGCTTGGACAGGTACGGCTCGGGGCCCTGCCAGCCGAGGATGGACAGCCGGCGCAGGTCGTCGACCTCGTCGGAGTCGGAGGAGCGGGAGTAGGCCAGCACCCGGCTGGAGGTGTCCTCGATCGAGACGATGCCGTTGGTGAGCACGGCGACGGTCTGGGCGAGGGAGAAGAGGTCGCCCGCGTTGGGCTCCGCGGCGTCCGGGGCGTCAGGGCCCGCGATGATCGCCCGGGCCAGCGAGTCGAGGTGCTCCCAGCGGGTCTCGCGGCGCACCGAGAGCAGTGCGACGCCCGCGTCGGTGGCGGCCTCGCGCAGCGCGTCGGCCTGGCCGGGGCCGTCCAGTTTGATCGCGACGGCGGCGGCCCCGGCCCGGCCGGCCGCGCGCAGGGCGGGCAGGGCGGCGCGGCCGCGGGCGCCGATCGCGAGCACGAGTTCGCCGGGGGCGGCGGTCGGTGGGTCCTCCGGGTCGAGGATGGCGACGTCGCGCACCGGGACGTCCAGTCCCTGCGGGGCGGCCTGTAGTTCGACCAGCGGTTCGCCGAGGGACATCAGGAGTTGACGGAGCGGCAGGCCGGGGGTGGTCACTCCGGTCCTCCTTCATCCGCCCGGACAACGGTATGTGGTTGATTTTAGCCGGGCGGACAGAGTTCGGGATCGTCGATACCGAATAGTTGACCCTGACTATCCGAGAATGAATAGTCGGTACTGACCAATCGATGAGGAACATCTCCATGGCGAAGCGACGCAAGGTGTCGAACCCGCTGGCCCTCGCGGTCCTGGCCGAGCTCACGATCGAGCCGATGCACCCGTACGAGATGGGGCGCCGGCTCAAGGAGCAGGGCAAGGACCGGAACATCAAGTACAACCGCAGCTCGCTCTACATGGTCGTGGAGCAGCTGCGGAAGGCCGGGTTCGTCGCCGAGCAGGAGACCGTCCGCGACACCCAGCGCCCGGAGCGCACCGTCTATGCCCTCACCGAGGAGGGCACGGCGGAGCTCGGCGACTGGATGCGCGAGCTGGTCGCCGAACCACAGCACGAGTACCCGGCGTTCGGGGTGGCCCTGTGCCTGCTGGCGGCACTGCCGATCGAGGAGTCGGCGCAACTGCTGGCCCGACGGCTGGAGGCGCTGGACGCGAGGATCCACGCCTCGCGGGCCATGCTGCACGAGGTCGGCGGGATGGACGTCCACCCGATGTTCGTCGTCGAGGAGGACTACGCCCTCGCGCTGCTGGAAGCCGAGCGACGCTACACCGAGCACCTCATCGGACAGCTCAGGGAGCCGGAGTTCACCCGGACCCTGCAGGAATTCCTGAGGAGGATGGAATGAGCACCGCCCGCACCATCCGGACCGCACCCACCACGCGCACCACCGGGAAGGCCCTGGTCATCGGCGGCGGCATCGCCGGGCCGGTGGCCGCGCTGGCACTGCACGGGGCCGGCATCGAGGCGGAGGTCTTCGAGGCCTACCCGACCGCGGCCGGCGGCATCGGCGGAACTTTTATGACTGCGCCCAACGGTCTCGCGGCTCTCGCGGCCGTCGGCCTCGAAGCGGAGGTCGCCGCGATCGGCCAGCGCATCGACCGGATGGTCATCGAGGACGCCGGGAACGGTGTCCTCGGCGAGTTCCCCGAGGTGTCCGGCCGGGTGATGCGGCGCGCCGAGCTGTACGCCGTCCTCCAGCGGCGGCTGCGGCGGGAGGGCATCCCGGTCCGGTACGCCAAGCGGCTGACCGGCGTCGAGGAACGCACGACCGGCATCACCGCCCGGTTCGCCGACGGAACCACCGCGGACGGGGACCTGGTGATCGGCGCGGACGGGACCCGCTCCGCGGTCCGTGGGCTGATCGACCCGGCCGCGCCCGGCCCCCGGTACACCGGCCTGATCGGGATCGGTGGACACAGCGCGCACCGGCTGGACGGCCCCCGCGCGGCCGGGGAGTCCATCCACTTCGCCCAGGGGCCCCGGGCGTTCTTCGGATATTGGGCGCTGCGGGACGGCACCGGGACCGCCTGGTTCAGCAACATCCCGCGTCCCGGGCAGCCGACCCCGGAGCAGGTCAGGGCGGTGTCGCGCGAGGACTGGCTGGCGCTGGTCCGCGAGCGGCACGCCGAGGACCTGCCCGCCCGGGAGGTCCTGGCGGCGGCGGACGAGGCGAGCGTCGAGGTCTTCCCCCGGCTGGAGATCATGCCCTCCGTTCCGCACTGGTACCGCGACCGGATGGTGCTGGTCGGCGACTCGGTGCACGCCCCGTCCAACAGCTCGGGCCAGGGGGTCTCGCTGGCCGCCGAGAGCGCCGTCGAACTTGCCCGCTGCCTGGCCGGGCAGCCCGACCTGGCGAGCGCCCTGGCGGCCTACGAGGGAGCCCGGCGGCCGGTGGTGGAGGAGGTCGCGGCCAGAGCAGCGGTGGTGAACGGCCGGAAGGCGAGCGCCGGAGTGTGAGCCGGTGTCCCGCGCCGGGGGCGTGGGCCGGTGGTGCGAGGTGGTGTGAACGGTGGGGCGATCGGGGACGGTTCGTGACCGCGGCGTGACCCCCTTCGTCGGGCCGGACAATGCCGTACGGGGGAATTTAGCCGCCCGGCCAATCATGTGGCCCGGTAGCCAGGAATAGCGTTCGTGCTGTGGCCGGCGCGCAACCCGCGCCGGCAATCCCCCCGCACTGAACGAAGGAGAGCGTGCGCTCTATGGACGCTGTGACCCAGGTCCCCGCGCCGGTGAACGAGCCGGTCCACAGCTACGCCCCCGGGAGCCCGGAACGGGCTCGTCTGGAGGCCAAGCTGAAGGAGCTGGGCGGCCAGGAGCCGGTCCAGCTGACCATGACGATCAACGGTGAGCGCCGGATGGGCGGCGGCACCGAGATCCACGTCGTCCAGCCGCACAACCACGCGGCTCGGCTCGGCACCCTGCGCAACGCCACCCAGGCCGACGCGCAGGACGCCATCGACACTGCCCTGGCCGCGGCCCCGGCCTGGCAGGCGCTCTCCTTCGACTCCCGCGCCGCGATCTTCCTCCGGGCCGCCGACCTGCTGGCCGGCCCCTGGCGCGAGACCCTGGCCGCCGCCACCATGCTCGGCCAGTCCAAGACCGCCCAGCAGGCCGAGATCGACACTCCCTGCGAGCTGGTCGACTTCCTGCGCTTCAACGTGCACTTCGCCCGCCAGATCATGGCCGAGCAGCCGATCTCCTCGGAAGGCGTGTGGAACCGCAGCGACCACCGCCCGCTGGAGGGCTTCGTCTACGCGATCACCCCGTTCAACTTCACCGCGATCGCCGGCAACCTGCCGACCGCGCCCGCGCTGATGGGCAACGTGGTGCTGTGGAAGCCGTCCCCGACCCAGCAGTTCTCCGCGCACCTGCTGATGCAGCTGCTGGAGGCGGCCGGCCTGCCCAAGGGCGTCATCAACATGGTGACCGGCGACGGCCTGGCCGTCTCCGAGGTCGCGCTCAAGCACCCCGCGCTGGCCGGCATCCACTTCACCGGCTCCACCGCCACCTTCCAGCACCTGTGGCGCGAGGTCGGCACCAACATCTCCGGCTACCGCACCTACCCGCGGATCGTCGGCGAGACCGGCGGCAAGGACTTCCTGGTCGCCCACCCGTCCGCCGACCCGAAGGTCCTGAAGACCGCGATGACCCGCGGCGCCTTCGAGTTCCAGGGCCAGAAGTGCTCGGCGCTGTCGCGGGCCTACGTCCCGGCGTCGATCTGGGCCGGCCTCAAGGACGAGTTCGCCGCCGAGGTCGACGGCCTCACCATGGGCGACGTCAGCGACCTGTCCAACTTCATGTCGGCCGTCATCGACGAGCGCTCCTTCGCCAAGAACAAGGCCGCCATCGACCGCGCCCAGGCCGACCCGCAGGTCGAGGTCCTCGCCGGTGGCACCTACGACGACTCGGTGGGCTACTTCGTCCGCCCGACCGTCCTGGTCTGCCAGGACCCGTCCAGCGAGTACTTCAAGGACGAGTACTTCGGCCCGGTCCTGGCCGTGTACGTCTACGAGGACGAGAAGTACGAGGAGATGCTGACCCAGATGGAGTCGGCGTCCGCCTACGGCCTGACCGGTGCGATCATTTCCCAGGACCGCGCCGCGGCCCAGGACGCGATGCACAAGCTGCGCTTCGCCGCCGGCAACTTCTACATCAACGACAAGCCGACCGGCGCCGTCGTCGGCCAGCAGCCCTTCGGTGGCGGCCGGGCCTCGGGCACCAACGACAAGGCGGGCGCCAAGCAGAACCTGGCGCGCTGGACCTCCACCCGCTCGGTCAAGGAGACCTTCGTCCCGCCGACGGACTACCGCTACCCGCACATGGGCTGACCAGCCCCTCCGACCAGCCGGCTCGTCCAGTAGCCACCGGTCACCCGCGACGCCCGGTCCCGCAGCCGGGCGTCGCCCCGCCGGGGCGGCGGTCCGCCCACCCGTCGCGCGCCGCCACCCTTCCCGGGACGCGCCGCGCGCGGCACCCGGATACCGCCGCCCCGGCCCTTCTGCCACCCTTGGAAACACCAGCACCAGGAGTCACGATGCTCCGTTCCGCCCTTCTCGCGGCCTCCCGGTCCCCGCAGGTCCGCACCGTGGTCGAGAAGTTCCCGCCGACCCACGCGATAGTCGAGCGCTTCGTCGCCGGCGACGTCCTCGACGACGCGGTGACCGCCACCGACGACCTGATCGCCACCGGTCGCAAGGTCACCCTGGACCACCTCGGCGAGGACACCCAGGACGCCGCCCAGGCCGCCGGCACCGCCGAGGCCTACGAGCACCTGCTCAAGGCCCTCAAGGAGACCGGCCTCGCGGCCGGCGCCGAGGTGTCGGTCAAGCTGTCGGCCGTCGGCCAGTTCCTCCCGGTGGACGGCGAGAAGATCGCGCTGGAGAACGCCCGCCGCATCTGCGAGGCCGCCGCCGACGCGGGCACCACGGTGACCCTCGACATGGAGGACCACACCACCACCGACTCCACCCTCGCCATCGCGCGCGAGCTGCGGGCGGACTTCCCCTGGCTGGGCGTCGTCCTCCAGGCCTACCTGCGCCGCACCGAGGCCGACTGCCGCGAGTTCTCCGGCCCCGGCTCCCGGGTGCGCCTGTGCAAGGGCGCCTACAAGGAGCCCGAGTCGGTCGCCTTCCAGGGCAAGCACGAGGTGGACCTCGCGTACGTCCGCGCCCTGAAGGTCCTGATGGCGGGCGAGGGCTACCCGATGATCGCCTCGCACGACCCCAACATGATCAAGATCGCCGGCCAGCTGGCCCAGTGGAACGGCCGCAAGCGGGACTCCTTCGAGTACCAGATGCTGTTCGGCATCCGCCCCGAGGAGCAGCTGCGCCTCGCCGGCGAGGGCAACACGATGCGCGTGTACCTCCCGTACGGCCAGGAGTGGTACGGCTACTTCATGCGCCGCCTCGCCGAGCGCCCGGCCAACCTGACCTTCTTCCTGCGCGCCATGGCCACCCGCGGCTGACCCGGCGCCCACGAACTGCGGCCCGCACCCCTGACGGGGGGTGCGGGCCGTCGGCGTCAGCGGGAACGGCCGTCAGAGGAACGGTTTGGTGTCGAGCTCGAAGCCGAAGGGCGCCGGGAGCGCGAGCGGTTCGCCGAAGGCGGCCAGGTGGACCTCGGTGTACTCCTCCCGGTGGGGCTTGCCGAAGAGACCGACCTGGTACTTCTCGCGGTCGACGAGGAGGTGGAGCGGGATGCCGGCGCGGGCGTAGCAGTGGCGCTTGGCGATCCGGTCCTGGTCGGGCTTGGCGGATGTCACACCTGCTTGAGCAGGTGGTTGATGTGGTCCTCGTGATCGCCGTCCGGGGGTGGTGCCACGATGATCTCTCCCTCGATGAGCTCGGCTCGGAAGCCTTCGGGGGAGTGCAGGCTCAGGAAGCTCTCCAGCAGGATGCCGGTCTGCGTCGGGGAGCCCGTGATCGGTTGCTCATGCGCCACAGCACTCATGATGCCCCTCCTTCAGATGGCCGTCACGCTGACCGCCGCTCGGCCGGGCTATGCCGTATGCGGCGGAGTTCCACTCGATGGTGTGAGTTTGAGGCCTGCCATAGGATTCCGTGCTGGTGAACTGGCTTTTCGACGGGAGGAGTCGGGATGCTGAAGGCTTTCGCGGAGCTGTCCACGCCGCTGGTGGCGGACGCCTGTGTGCGGCTCGGGGTGGGGCTGCGGGTGGCGCCGGTGGGTGTCGCGTCGGTGGTGGCCGGGGCCAGGGTGGCGGGGCGGGTGCTGCCGGTGCGTCACTACGGGAGCGTGGACGTGTTCCTGGAGGCGTACGGGACGGCCGCGGCCGGGGACGTGCTGGTGGTCGACAACGGCGGGCGGACCGACGAGGCCTGCATCGGGGACCTCGCGGTGCTGGAGGCGCGGGCCGCCGGGGTGGCCGGGATCGTGGTGTGGGGGCTGCACCGGGACACCCCCGAGCTGCTGGAGATCGGGCTGCCGGTGTTCAGCTACGGCGCGCTGCCGCTCGGCCCGGTGCGGCTGGACGACCGGGAGCCGGCGGCGCTGCTGACGGCGAAGTTCGGGCCGCACCCGGTGAGCGCCGGGGACGTGGTGTTCGCCGACCCGGACGGGGTGCTGTTCGTCCCCGCCGACCGGGTCGCGGAGGTGCTGGAGACGGCCGGCGCGATCGCCGGGACCGAACGCGCGCAGGCCGGGCGGATCGCCGCCGGGGACACGCTGCGCCGGCAGACCGCCTTCGACGAGTACCTGGAGCGCCGCGCCGCCGACCCGGCGTACAGCTTCCGGCAGCACCTGCGGCGGGTCGGCGGGGCGATCGAGGAGTAGGCCGGCCGGTCGGAGCCGGCGGTACATGACGTGCAGGCCGACGTAGCCGTCCACCGGGTGGAGGAAGGTCTCGCCGGCGGGTACGGGGGCTGCCCTGGTCTCAGCCGCCGAGGACGGCGTCCTCGACCAGGGCGGCGGTGTGCGCCTGGCCGGTGGCGTTGGGGTGCACCACCGCGTACCTGAGGGGGAGGACGCTGGTCAGCACGCCGTCCAGCCAGTGGTCGGCGTCGCAGACGCTGTGGCCCGCGCTGGCGGGGTAGAGGTCCACGAAGGAGTCGCCGTGGGCGGCGGTGACCTGGGCGATGAGCGCGTCGAGCGGCTCCAGGAGCGCGGTGCGGGTCCAGGCCAGGTCGCCGGTGGTGAAGGTGCCGAACTGGAGGGGGTTGCCGTACCGGCAGAGGGCGGCGTTCTCGGGGACGAGGTGCGGATAGCCGACGGTGAGGACCCTGGCGGACGGGGCCTTGGCGTGCAGTGAGTCGAGCATCCGGCCGTAGTCGGCGCGCAACCGGTCGAACCGGCCGGGCAGTTCGGCGTCGAACTTGTCCTTGCAGGGCGTGCCCTGGCCGAGGTGGACGGCGCCGAGTTCGATGCAGCTCTTGAGGATCTCGGCGAAGCCGAGGTCGTTGCCGCCGATCCCGACGGTGATCAGGTCGGTGGCCGGGTCGACGGCGTCGATCTGCCGCGGGACGGCCGGGTAGGGGGCGTTCGGGTCGGTGCCGAGCGGCGGGAGCGGGCGGCCGAGCGGGGACTGGGTGCTCACGTCGACGTTGCCGGTGGTGGCGCCGCTGCAACTGACGTTGCGCAGGCCGACCAGGGAGCCCAGGTCGCGGCGGATGATCTCGGGGTAGGACTCGACGGTCCTGGCGCAGCCGTCGCGCGGTGCGGTCTCGTCGCCGGTGGCCTCGATGACCCCGGCGGTGTAGGAGTCGCCGAGGGCCGTCCAGTGGAGCGAGCCGGCGCGGACGCCGGGGCCGGCGGCGGCCTGGGCGGTGGTCGGGGTGATCAGCCCGGCGGCGAGCACCGCCGCGGTGCCGGTGACGGCGAGGCGGGACAGGAAGCGTGGCACGGATCTCCTCCTCGGGTGCGGGGAGGAGCGCGATTCACCCCCCTGAGAGTCAATCGAGCTGCCACGAGGACGACTTGATGCCTCAAAGGGGTGAATCGACGGGCGCGGCCATGACGCCGCGGGGTTACAGCATCGACGCGGCCGGCTCGATCATCGCCCGGGCGGTCTTGCCGTCGACGTACTCGCCGAGCGCCGTCATCTCCCACTCGCCGCCGGGGCGGCGGACCAGCTTGCACATCACCACGCCGGTGTGCGGCTCGGAGTTGGTGAGGTCGAAGCGGACCAGTTCCTCCTCCGTCCGGGCGTCCAGCAGACGGCAGTAGGCGTCGCGCACGTCGGTGAACTTCTGGCCGGAGAAGGAGTTCACGACGAAGACCAGCCCGTGGACATCGGCCGGCAGGCCCTCCAGGTGGACGGTGATCACCTCGTCGTCGCCGCCCTCGCCGCCGACCAGGTTGTCGCCGGAGTGGGAGATCGCGCCGTTGAAGATGTTCAGCTTCATGAACCAGGCCGTCTCCAGCCGCTTGTGCCGGGCGTCGAAGGCGAGGCACGAGGCGTCCAGGTCGACGGAGCGGCCGCGGGCGGCGGACTTCCAGCCGAGGGCCATCCGGATCGAGGAGAGGAACGGGCGGCCGTTCTTGACCAGGGAGACCGAGCTGCCCTTGACCAGGCTGACCCGGCCCTTGTCCAGGGTGATCTTGGCGGGCGCGGCCGGGGCCGGGGGCACGGTGGGCGCCGGGGGAACCGCGGGCGGGGCCGGGACGGCGGTCTGACCGGTGGCGAGGGCGATCCGCGGGTCGACGGGGGAGGAGGCGGGCGCGGGCGGGGCGGCCGGCGGGGTGGGGAGGTGGAGGG
>NZ_MSJQ01000378.1 GCF_014596515.1 Streptomyces sp. CBMA156 | reverse complement strand
CCACCACGGCACCACCGCCGACGCCGGTGCGGCCCGCCCTCTCACCGGCCTCCGGACGGCGGGCCGCCGTGGCGGCCACCCCGGGCCGCGCTTCAGGGAACGCGGCCCGCGGCCGGCAGCGGCCGGTCGAACAGGCGGTACGGGTCCTGATCGGACGGATCGAGGTCAGGGCCGCCGAACGCACCCCGGTCGCACCGCGCAGGCCGGTGGCGGCCCGCCGGGCCCCGGCCCTCGACCTGGACAAGTACCTCGACCGGGAGCCCTCATGACCGGACGGGAGGACCCATGAGCAACCACCTCGCGATCGCGACCGTCAGCGAGGCGCTGCGGCTGCTCATCAGCCGCGCGCTCTCGCCCGACATCCCGTTCGCGGTCGAGGTCGGCACCCGCAAGCCGCCGACCGAGCCGCCGGCCGACCCGGCCATCACCGTCTTCCTCTACCAGGTCACGCCCAACGCCTCGCTGCGCAACCGCGACGCGCCCACCCGCGCGACGGACGGCACCGTGCTGACCCGGCCGGCCGCCGCCCTCGACCTGCACTACCTGATCAGCTGCTACGGCGAGGAGTCCCAGCTGGTCGGCCAGCGGCTGCTCGGCTGCGTGGTCCGGGCACTGACCGAACAGCCGGTGCTGTCCCGGCAGTTGATCGAGGAGGCGGCCGACCAGCCGTACCTGACCGGGACGGACCTGGCCGCCGCGCCGCAGCGGGTGCGCTTCACGCCCACGACGATGGACGTCGACGAGATGTCCAAGCTGTGGAGCACGCTGCTCCAGACGCCGTACGCGCTGTCCGTCTCCTACCAGGCCACCGCCGTCTTCGTGGAGGGCAAGACCGATCCGGTGGCCGGCAAACCGGTGCTGCGCCGCACCGTACGGGCCGTGCCGTCCCGCGGGCCGGTCGTCGAGCGGGTGCGCTCCCGGCCGGCCGGGTCGCGGGGCGCCCCCGAGGAGGGGCCGGTGACCAAGGACCGGGAGCTGGTGGTGGACGGCTCCGGCCTGCGGGCGGACCTGGTCGTGGCCCGGCTGGGCGGACGGCGGGTGCCGGTCGGCCCCGCCGGAGTCCGGGACGACCGCCTCGTGGTCGCCGTACCGGAGGACCTGCCGCCCGGCGTGCACCGGGTGCAGGTGCTGCACGGACTCGCCCTGGACGGCCGGCCAGCCGCCGACCACCTCGCCGTGGAGTCCAACGCCCAGACCTTCGCCCGGCAGCCGCGGATCGTCGCGCCGGTCGGCACCGCGGACCGCGACGACGGACCGGCCGGGGTCTCGGCCCGGCTGGACGTCCGGCTGGACCTTCCGGTCCTGGACGACCAGCAGGTCCTGCTGCTGCTGGACGAGTTGGACCCGCCCGCCGGGCGGCCCGGGGCGAGCCACCAGTTCCGCGCGCCCGCACCGCCGCGGCCGCGCCCCGACCCGTTCGAGGTCCGGGTGCCGGTCGTCGGCGTCCGCCCGACGGCGTACCTGGCCCGGGTCCAGGTGGACGGCGTGCCCAGCGAGTTGACGGTGTCCGCCGACGGGTCCTTCACCGGACCCGTCGTGGACCTGACGCACTGACCGCAGGACGGGGGACGGGGGACGGGATGAGCACGCGCCGAAGGCAGGGCCGCGACGGCCCGGCGGACGAGCCGCACCGGCGGTCGCTGTCGGCCGCCGTCACCGCCGTGCTCGAACGGCTCGACGCCCACGCG
>NZ_MSJQ01000377.1 GCF_014596515.1 Streptomyces sp. CBMA156 | reverse complement strand
ACCTGGCGCTGCTGCCCGGCCACGGCGGGGCGAGGGCGGAGGCCGAGCGGCTGGCCCGCGAGGCGGCCGAGGTCGCCGAGCGCGAGAAGCTCCCCGTGGTGGCCTGCCAGGCCTGGCAGCTGCTCGCCCTGCTGGCCCGTGAGCACGGCTTCGACGACGCGGACGCGTGCCTGGAGCGGATGCTCGCCGTCGCGGAGGAGCACGCCCTGCCGGTCTGGCGGGTGGAGGCGCTGCTGCGGCTCGGCGGGAACGCCTTCCTGCGCACCGGTGACGCGCGCCGGATCCGGGAGGCCAGGGACGCCGCCCGGGACCTGGGCGCCCTCGTCCTCGCCCAGAACGCGGATGGCCTGCTGGCCATGGACGCCCTGCAGCGCGCCGACTTCACGGCCGCCCGGGAGATCATCGAACGCTGCCTGGAGCCGAGCGCCCGGATGCGCAACCTCGGCATCCACCGCTACCTGCTGCTGGTGGCGGCCGCCGTCGCCGCCCACCAGGGCCGGCGGCGGCAGATGGAGCGGGAACTGCTCCGCTTCGAGCGGGCCGACGACTCCGCCTCCTTCCTCACGCCGGTCCTGCACGGCCTGTGCCGGGCCTTCTGCGCCCTGCTGGAGGAGAACCGCGCCCAGGCACTGGAGGAGCTGGCCGCCTCGGCCGCCTGGGAGGACCGGCACCCCAGCGTGTTCTACATCAGCGGACGGCACGGCCTCGGCCCGCTGCTCGCCGTCATCGCGGACACGGCCGATCGTTCGGTGTACGCGACGGTCCTGGCGGCCCCGGCCGCCGCTCTGGCGTGGAACCGGCAGTTCCTGGTGCTCGCCGAGGCCGTCCTGCTCGGACGCGAGGGCCGCGGCCGGGAGGCCGCGGGCCTGGTGGATCTGGCGTCGCAGGAGTTCCGGGGCTTCCCGACCGCCCGTCACCTCGGGCTGCGCCTGGTCGCCGAGGCGGCCCTCGCCGACGGCTGGGGTGACCCGGTCACCTGGCTGCGGACCGCCGAGGAGTACTTCCACCAGGCCGGCGTCCGCTCGGTGGCCGGTGCCTGCCGGTCGCTGATCCGGCAGGCGGGGGTGGTGGTCGCCCAGCGGCGCACCGGGCGGGAGCTGATCCCCGAGGGGCTGCGGAGGGTCGGGGTGACGCCGCGTGAGTACGACGTGTTCGCCCTGCTCGTGGAGCGCCCGGGGAACCAGGACATCGCCCAGCGGCTGTCGATCTCGCCCCGCACGGTGGAGAAGCACATCGCCAGCCTGCTCCACAAGACCGGCTGCACGGACCGTGCGGAGCTGTGCGGCCTCGCCCGGGCGCTGTGCGGGGACTGACCGGCCCGCGGCACCCGGGTCCCGGCGGTTCCGCGACGGGCGCGGCGCCCCCCTCGCGGAGCCGCGGCACACTCCCCTCGCGGCGTCACGGCGTACGCCCCTGGCGCGGTCACGGCCCCTACGCCTCGGGGCTGAGGAAGTCCGGGACGTCCGTGCCGAGGCCCTGTTCCCGCGCCCTGCGGCGGACCAGGTCGGCGACGGCGAGGTCGAGGACGCCCAGGCCGAAGGGCGAGAAGACGGTGAGGGCTTCGGGGTCGCGGTCGCGGCGGCCGTCGGTGAGGACGGCGCCGATCGAGTCGGCGATGAAGTCGCGGTGACCGGCCCGCTGTTCGGCGAGGTGCAGCGAGGTGGCCTCACGGCACACGTGGTCGGCGTCGTCGACGATGTTGACGCTGGACAGGACGGTCTCCGGGGTGAGGTCGCGCAGGGACAGGTGGAGCAGCAGCGTCCCGGGCCGGCAGGGGGAGGTGTCCAGGTGCGGGGCGGCGGCGGTGGTGGCGATCGAGACCAGCCGATGGGCGGCCAGGGCGTCCTCGATCCGCTCGGCGGTGCCGGTCCTGAGCCCGGGCAGCCGGGCCGCGCACCGCTCGGCGAAGGCCCGTACGCGGGCCGGGTCGAGGTCGAAGAGGGTGACCTCGGCCAGGTCGGGCAGCAGGGCGCGGAGGAAGGTGAGCACCTCGAAGTTGATCACGCCGCAGCCGATCAGGGTGACGCCGGTCTGCGGCTCCCGCGGGGCGAGCGTCGCGGCGGCGAGCGCGGCGCTCGCCGCGGTGCGCCGGGCGGAGACCACCGAGCCCTCCAGCAGCACCTCGGGGTGGCCGGTGCGCATCGAGTTGAGGATGATCGCCGCCGAGGCGCGCTCCAGCCCGGCGTCCAGGTTGCCGGGGAAGGAGGAGATCCACTTGATGCCGGCGACCGGCTCCTCGTCCCCGGGGCCTCCGGCGTCCCCGGCGTTCCCGAGGTAGCCGGGCAGGGCGATGATCCGGTCGCGGGCCGCTTCGGGGAACCGCAGGAAGAGCGAGTGGGGGAGCACCGTCCGGCCGGCCGCGTGCAGCCGGTACGCCCGGCTGACCGCCCCGACGACCTGGTGCTCGGCACCGTCCAGGACCTGCCGGACCTCACGGGCTGTCAGGATCAGCATGGTGTCACCTCGGCCACCGGGCCGTTCTCCTTCCAGAGGCGGGCGACGTCGCCGAAGTGCGACGCCACCCAGTCGTCGTTGTAGATCGTGTCGAGGTAGCGTTCGCCCCGGTCGGGGAGGATCACCGCGCAGGTCGCGCCGGCCGGGATGCGGGCGCTCATCCGCCGGACCGCGGCGATCACCGCGCCCGCCGAGCCGCCGGCCAGGATCGCCTCGCGGTGCGCCAGCCGTCGGCAGTTGACCACGCAGTCGAGATCGCTGACGTGCACCACCTCGTCCGCGAGGCCGTCCTGGTGCAGGGCCGGGCGGACGGCCGCGCCGTGCCCGGGGATGAGCCGGGGCGCGGGGCTGCGGCCGAAGATGACGCTGCCCTCGGCGTCGACGGCCACGATGGTCACCGGGAGGCGGTGCTCCCGCGCGTACTCGGCGCAGCCGCGCAGCGTTCCGCACGAGCTGGTCGCGCAGAACAGGTAGTCGAGGCCGTCGGGCACGGCCTCGCAGATCTCGCGCATGGTCGCGTGGTGCGAGCGCGGGTTGAGCGGGTTGGAGTACTGGTCGGGGCAGTAGGCGTGCTCGGTCGTGGCGAGGATCTCGCGCACCCGCCGGATCCGCACCGGCAGGTACTCGCCGGTGACCGGGTCGGTCCTGGTGACCACCTCGACCTCGGCGCCCAGCGCCCGCATGACGGCGATGTTCTGGCGGTTGGCACGGGGGTCCACCACGCAGATGAAGCGGATCCCGAAGTACCCGCAGACCTGGGCGAGTCCGATGCCCAGGTTGCCCGAGCTGGACTCGACGACGACCGACCGGCCGGGGACCAGCCGGCCCGAGCGGATGCCCTCGGACAGCAGCTCCAGCGCGGAGCGGTCCTTGATGGAGCCGCCCGGGTTGTGCGCCTCCAGCTTGGCGAACAGGCGGAAGTGGCTGGTCGGGTCGATCCTGGTCAGCTCGACCAGCGGCGTCCGGCCCACGGTCTGGAGCACGCCGGCCGGCACCGGGTCAGACCCGCGCACGGGAGCCCCCGATGACACCGCTGTCCGTACGGCGGCACGGGCTCAGCGGCCGTCGCCCGGTCCGCCCGGTCCCGGGGTGCGCCGGGCACTCCTCGCCGGCCCGCCGGAGGGCATGCCGCCGGTCGGGGGCGACGAGCCGGTACGGGCAGGTGTCGGTGGCTTCCTCGGCCATCACGGCCCTCCTAGCCTCGGGGTTTGACACTGCGACGGGGTGAGCCTGCCGGGCGCCGGGGAACGGCGGCAAGAGACAAACGGGCAGCAGGAGCAGCACGCGCGCCCTGCCGCCGGGTCCCCGGGTCAGGCGGTCGGAGCGGACTCGGCGGCGGCGCCCGAGAGGGAGGGGGCGGAGCGCACCGAGGGGCTGAGGGCGGCGGTCGCGGCGAGCAGGACCATCCAGGCGGCCAGCACCCACACGGTGGAGTCCGCGCCGATCCGGGAGAGCAGCTGGCCGCCGATCAGCGAGCCGAGCGGGACGGCGCCGTAGGCGACCAGGCCGACGGCGCCCAGCACCCGGCCCTGGATGGCGTCCGGCGTGACGGCGAGCTGGTAGGCGGACGTCACCACGTTCCACACCGGGCCGACGAAGCACATCAGGCCGTACACCGCGCCGAGCAGGTACGGGCCGTGGACCACCAGGAGCAGCGGAACCAGCAGTGCCCAGACCCAGTTGGCGCCGACCACCACGGCCCGCATCGACAGCCGGCGCTCCACCCCGGGCGCCACCAGGGAGCCGAGCACCCCGCCGACCGCTCCCAGCCCGAACATCAGGCCGATCGAGGCCGACGAGGCGCCCTGGCCGCGCGCCATCATGATGACCGTCAGGAAGACCGCCTGGAACAGCAGGTTGCTGCCCGCGATCAGGAAGGTCGTGGTGCGGATGAACGGATGGCGCCACAGCCAGCGGACGCCCTCCGTGAGCTCGCGGTGCAGCGGGCCGCCGCGGGGGCTCCGCTCGGCCTGGAACCGCGTGCGGATCAGCAGCAGGGAGACCAGCGACCACAGGTAGCTGACGGCGTCGAAGAGGAACGGCGCCGCCCGGCCGAGGCCGAACAGGAGGCCGCCCAGCGGCTTGCCGAGCATCGTGGCGCCGCGGGCCCGCGCCTCGTTGCGGGAGAGCGCGGCGGCGAGCTGGGACGGGTGCACCACGTTGGGGACGGCCGCCGAGGCGGCGATCTGGAAGAACACCGTCAGCGTGCCCTCGACGAAGCCGACCGTGAGGATGTGCGGCAGCGACAGCCGGTCCAGCAGCAGTGCCGCCGCGACGCTGCCGATGGCGAGGCAGCGCAGCACGTCGCACCAGATCATCGTCTGCCTGCGGTTCCAGCGGTCGACCAGCGCTCCCGCCGGGAGCTGGAACAGCAGGTGCGGCAGCAGCGCGAGGAAGCCGGTGAACCCGGCGTCGGCCGGGGAGCCGGTCAGCGCGAGGACCAGCAGCGGGTAGGCCACGCCGGAGACGTTGGAGCCCAGCCCGGAGACCGCCGCTCCCTGCCAGAGCAGCAGGAAGTCCCGGTTGCGCGCCAACGGCGGGACCTTCTCGGGGACTTCCTCGCGCACGGTGTCGGTCATGGGTCGATGCTGGGAGGCCGGCCGCCCCGGGCCCAGAGAAGGACCGGCAGTCACGCGCGCAGTCCGCCGCCGCAACCTCGGCCGTGCTGACCCTGCCACCCGCTTCCCGCAGTCGGCAGGCTGACGCCCGGCCGGCAAGGACCCGAGGGACAGGCCCTGCACCGTCACCGGACCGCGGACCCCGTCGCACGCACAGGAAGGCGAAGGATGAGCACGAGCCCGAGCTCCCGCACGGAGCTGCTGCAGCGACGCCTGCGCGGCTTGACGAAGAAGCGGCAGGATGGGATCGCCCCGGTGCCCCGGGACGGCGCACTCCCGCTGTCGTTCGCGCAGCACCGGATGTGGGTGCTCGACCGGCTCAGGCCCGGCGGCACCGAGTACCTGATGCCGCTGCTGCTGCGGCTGCCCGGACCGGTGGACCGGGCGGCGCTGCGGCGGGCGCTGGACGCCCTGGTCGCCCGGCACGAGGTGCTGCGCACCCGCTACCCGGCCGTGGACGACGAGCCGGTGCTGGTGATCGACGCCCCGGGGCCGATCGCCCTGACCACCGTCGACCTGGGGGCCGCCGAGCCGGAGCAGTGGGAGCAGCCGGAGCTGGCGGAGCGGCGGCTCGCCGAGCTGGTGGCCGAGGACGGCCGGCGGCCGTTCGACCTGGCCGCCGAGCACCCCGTCCGGGCGCTGCTCGCCCAGCTCGCCGGCGACGAGTGCGCACTTCTGCTGACCATTCATCACATCGCCTCGGACGGCTGGTCGGAGGACGTTCTGCTCGGCGAACTCGGGCAGCTCTACGAGGCGTACGCGGCCGGCCGGCCGAGCCCGCTCGACCCGCCCGCCGCGCAGTACGCGGACTTCGCCGCCTGGCAGCGCGCCCACCTTTCCGGCGACCGGCTGGCCGGCCAACTCGCCTACTGGCGAAGCGCCCTGGCCGACCTCACGCCGCTCGATCTGCCGACCGACCGGCCCCGCGGCCCGGTCCGGGACGCCGCCGGCGCCATCGAGACGTTCACCGTACCGGCCGAACTGGCCGAGCCGCTGGTGGAGTTGGGCCGCACCCAGGGCGCCACCCCGTTCATGGTGTTCCTGGCCGCCTTCCAGCTGCTGCTCGGCCGCGGCTGCGAGCAGAGCGACGTCGTGGTCGGCACCCCGGTCGCGGGCCGGGAGCAGGCCGACACCCAGCCCATGGTGGGCCTGTTCGCCAACACCGTCGCGCTGCGCACCGACCTCTCCGGCGACCCGTCCTTCCTCGAACTGCTCGGCCGCGTCAGGGAGACCGCGCTCGGCGCGTTCACCCACCAGGAGACCCCGTTCGAGCGGCTGGTCGACGAGCTGGCGCCCGAGCGCGACCCCTCCCGCAACCCGATCTTCCAGGTGGTCTTCCAGCTCGCCGCACACACCCCGGCCGAGCCGGGCGCGCTGCGCGCCGAGCAGCGGCCGGTCGACTGGCACACCGCCAAGTTCGACCTCACCCTCGCGCTCACCACCACCGCCGACGGCTCCGTCACCGGCGAACTGGAGTACGCCACCGCGCTGTTCGACCGGGCGACGATCGAGCGGACCATCGGGCACTACCTGCGGCTGCTGGCCGGCATCGCCGCCGAACCGGGCCGGCCGGTCGGCCGGCTCGACCTGCTGCCCGCCGCCGAACGCGAACTCCTCGCCTCCTGGGGCGGATCCGGCCGCAGCTACCCCGCCGAGGAGACCCTGCCCGAGGTCTTCCGGCAGTGGGCCGAGCGCACCCCCGACGCCCTCGCCGCCACCTGCGACGGCGTCTCGCTGACGTACGCGGAACTGAACGCCGGGGCCAACCGCCTCGCCCACCGGCTGCGCGCGCTCGGTGCCGGCCCGGAGACCCTGGTCGGCGTGCGCTGCGACCGCGGGCTCGACCTCGTGGTGGCCCTGCTCGGCGTGCTCAAGTCCGGCGCGGGCTACCTCCCGCTCGACCCGGGCCAGCCGGCCGACCGGCTCGCCTACATCCTCGCCGACGCCGGGGTGACCGCACTGGTCACCGACCGGAGCACGGGCGAGGAGACCGTCACCACCCTGCTGCTCGACGAGACCGGCGAGGACTGGCCCGACACCGACCCCGCCCCGCGGGCGGATCCCGGCAACACCGCCTACGTCATCTACACCTCCGGCTCCACCGGAGCCCCCAAGGGCGTCCCGGTCACCCACGCCAACGTGCTGCGCCTGCTGCGCTCCTGCCAGGAGGACTTCGGCTTCGGCCCCGGCGACGTGTGGACGCTGTTCCACTCCTACGCCTTCGACTTCTCGGTCTGGGAGCTGTGGGGCGCGCTGCTGAACGGCGGCCGGGCCGTGGTGGTGCCGTTCGCCCTCTCGCGCTCGCCGCAGGACTTCCTCGACCTGCTGGTCACCGAGCGCGTCACCGTGCTCAACCAGACCCCCTCCGCCTTCCGCGGCCTCCAGGAGGCCGTCGCGCTGGCCGGCCTCGCGCCGGAGGCGCTCTCGCTGCGGACCGTCGTCTTCGGCGGCGAGGCGCTGGACGTGGCCGAACTGGCACCCTGGTTCGACCGGTTCGGCGACCGGCGGCCCGTCCTGGTCAACATGTACGGCATCACCGAGACCACCGTCCACGTCACCTACCGCCCGGTGCGGGCCGAGGACACCGGCGGTGCCAGGCGCAGCCCGATCGGCCGCCCGCTCGGCGACCTGCGGCTCCACCTCCTCGACGCGGACCTCAACCCGGTGCCGATCGGCGTCCGGGGCCAGCTCCACGTCTCGGGCCCGGGCCTCGCCCGCGGCTACCTGCACCGCCCGGCGCTGACCGCCGAGCGCTTCCTGCCCGACCCGTACGCCACCACCCCGGGCGCCAGGATGTACCGCACCGGCGACCTCGCCCGCTACGGCGCCGACGGCGAACTGGAGTTCGTCGGCCGGGCCGACGGCCAGCTGAAGATCCGCGGCCACCGGATCGAACCCGGCGAGATCGAGGCGGCCATCGGCGCACTCCCCGGAGTGGACACCAGCCTGGTGATCGCGCACCGCCGCCCCGACGAGCGGGAGGCCCGGCTGGTCGCGTACGTCGTGCCCGGGGCGGGCCGCACCCTCGACGTGGCGGAGCTGCGCGCCGCCCTCGGCCGCACGCTGCCCGGCTACATGGTGCCGGCGATCCTCGTCCCGCTGGACGCCTTCCCGATGACGGCCAACGGCAAGATCGACCGCCGCGCCCTGCCCGCCCCCGAAGCCCACCGCGGCCTCGGCGGCCCCGAACACGTCGCCCCGCGGACCGGCACCGAGCAGACCGTCGCCGAGACCTGGGCCGAGGTGCTGCGGCTGCCCCGCGTCGGCGCCCTCGACAACTTCTTCCACCTGGGCGGCGACTCGATCCGGGCGATCAAGGTCGTCGGCGCGCTGCGGCGGCGCGGGATCGACCTGACGGTGCAGAACCTGCTCGTCCACCAGAGCGTCGAGGGCCTGGCCCGGTTCGCCGACCTCGCCAGGCCCGGCGGGCCCGCCAGCGTGGAGGAGCAGCGGGTGGCGCCGTTCGCGCTGCTCCCGGACGCCGACCGCGCCGCCCTGCCGCCCGGCCTGGTGGACGCCTACCCGCTCGCCATGGTGCAGGCCGCGATGGTCTACCAGATGCTCGCGGACCGGGACGAGAGCCCCTACCACAACATCACGCTCTTCCCGTTCGTCGACGACGCGCCGTTCTCGCTGCCCGCCCTGCGGGAGGCCGCCGCCCTGCTCGTCCGGCGGCACGAGATCCTGCGCACCGCCTTCGACCTCACCGGCTACTCCGAGCCGCTCCAGCTCGTCCACGCCGACGCGACCCTGGAGGTCGGCTACGACGACCTGCGCGGGCTCGACGAGGAGCGGGTCGGGGCCGAGCTGGCGGAGTTCACCGCCCGGACCCGCCGGACGCCCTTCGACGTCGGCCGGGCGCCGATGCTGCGCTTCCACGTCCACCAGACCGCCGACGACCGCTGGACGTTCTCCTTCATCGAGTGCCACGCGATCCTCGACGGCTGGAGCCACCACTCGCTGATCGACGAGGTGATGCGCGACTACCGGGCGATCCGCGCCGGGCAGGCCCCGGCCGCCGCCGGGCAGCGGCACACCGTCCGCTACGCCGACCACATCGCGCTGGAGCGGCGCTCCCTGGCCAGTGCCGAGGACCGGGCGTTCTGGCAGCAGGGGGTGGCCGGCTTCGAGCGCGTCGTGCTGCCGCCGTCCTGGGCCGCCGATCCGGCGGCCGGCGAGCAGCCGTACCAGGTCGCCGTTCCGTTCCGCGACCTGGAGCCCGGCCTGCGCGCTCTGGCCGCCGCCGCCGGGGTGCCGCTCAAGAGCGTGCTGTTCGCCGCGCACCTGAAGGCGATGGCCACGATCAGCGGCAGCCGCCGCTTCCACAGCGGACTGGTCTTCAACGGCCGACTGGAGACGGAGGGCGGCGAGCTGGTGCGCGGCATGCACCTGAACACCGTGCCGCTCGGCGTCGAACTGACCGGCGGCACGTGGCGCGAGCTGGTGGGGCGGGTCTTCGCCGCCGAGGTGGCGGCCTGGCCGCACCGCCGCTTCCCGCTGCCCGAGATGCAGCGCGCCTGGGGCGACGGCACCCCGCTGATCGAGGTGTCCTTCACCTACCTGGACTTCCACGTCCTGGACGACCGGCAGATCGAGTCCGACAAGGTCGTCGACGTCAGCCCCAACGAGTTCGCGCTGGACGCCTCGACCTTCCCCGGCGTGTTCGTCCTCTACGGCCGACCCGACCGGATCAGCCGTGCCAACGGGCAGCGGCTGGCCGGGCTGTACCGGCGGATCCTGGAGGCGATGGCCGCCGACCCGCAGGGCGACGCCGGGGCCGACGCCCTCGCCGCCGAGGAGCGCGAACTGCTGGACCGCTACGCGACCGGGCCCGCGACGGCGGTCCCGGACGCCTGCGTGCACGAGCTGTTCGAGCGGCAGGCCGCCCGCACCCCGGACGCCGTCGCGCTGCACCGCGCCGACGGCGGCACCGTCGACTACGCCGGACTCAACGCCCGGGCCAACCGGATCGCCCGGCGGCTGCGCGGGCTCGGCGTCGGCCCCGAGTCCAAGGTCGGGGTGCTGCTGCGCCGGGGCCCCGACCTGGTCGCGGCGCTGCTCGGGGTGCTCAAGGCCGGTGCCGCCTACCTGCCGCTCGACCCGGCCCACCCCGCCCGGCGGCTGACCGGGGTGCTCACCGAGACCGGCGCCGCGGCCGTCCTCACCCAGGAGGAGCTGGCCGGCCTGGTCGCCGGCCACCCCGCCGGGACGGTGCTGCTCGACCGCGACGCGGAACTCGACGCGCTGGACCCGGGCGACCTCGGCCCGGTCGCCACGCCCGGCAACCTGGCCTACATCGTCTACACCTCGGGCTCCACCGGCACCCCCAAGGGCGTGATGATCGAGCACCGCTCCCTGGTCAACTACGCCTCCTGGGCGGCGGCCGAGTTCCCGGACGTGCGCGGCACCGGCTCCCCGCTGTACTCCGCGATGACCTTCGACCTGCCGGTCACCTCGCTGTTCCCCGCCCTGCTGTCCGGCCGGCCGGTCACCCTGACCGAGGACGACGGCACCCCCGGCCTGGACGGCCTGGTGGCCGCCCTGGAACGCGGCGGATTCGGCCTGGTCAAGCTGACCCCGACGCACCTGGCGCTGCTCAACCAGACCCTGGCGCCCGCCGCGCTCGCCGCCGCCACCGACCGGCTGGTGGTGGGCGGCGAGGAACTCACCCGCGAGGCGCTCAGCGCCTGGACCGAACACGCCCCGGCCACGGCGGTGGTCAACCACTACGGCCCGACCGAGGCCACCGTCGGGTGCTGCATCCTGAAGTCCACGGCCGACCGGCTGCCCGCGGGCCCGGTGCCGATCGGCCGGCCGGTGGCCAACACCGTGATGCGGATCCTCGACCGCGACCTGCGGCTCGTCCCGGCCGGCGTCACGGGCGAGCTGTACATCGGCGGTGCCCAGCTGGCCCGCGGCTACGCCGAGCGGCCCGGCCTGACCGCCGACCGCTTCGTCCCCGACCCGTACGCGGCGGTGCCGGGCGCCCGGCTCTACCGCACCGGCGACCTGGCCCGCTACGGGGAGGACGGCCTGCTGGAGTTCGGCGGCCGGGCCGACAACCAGGTGAAGATCCGCGGCTACCGGGTCGAGCCGGGCGAGGTGGAGGGCGTGCTCCGCCGCCACCCGGCGGTCCGTGAGGCCACCGTCCGGGTGCGCACCGCGCCCGGCGGGGACCGCAGCCTGGTCGCCTACGTGGTGCCGCGCGACGGCGCGGCCCCCGGGGCCGCCGAGCTGCGGGACTGGCTGCTCGGCCACCTGCCCGAGTACCTCGTCCCGTCCGGCTTCGTCCTGCTGGACGCCCTGCCGCTCACCCCGAGCGGCAAGGTCGACCCGGGCGCCCTGCCCGAGCCCGACGCCGAGAGCGTCCCCGCCACCCCGTACCTGGCGCCGCGCACCGCGGTCGAGGGCCTGCTGGCGGCGGCCCTCGCCGAGGTGCTCGGCCTGCCCAGGATCGGCGTGGACGACTCCTTCACCGACCTCGGCCTGCACTCGCTGATCGCGATGCGGGTGATCGTCAGGCTCCGCGAGGAGCACGGGACGGCGGTCGCCTTCCGGGACTTCTACCAGCACCGCACGGTCGCCGAACTGGCCCGGGCGATCGACCCCGCCGTCGCCGCCGACCTCGCGCCCGCCCGCGCCGCCGACCCGGCGCACGCCGCGGACGGCCTCGCGGACTCCGTGTTGTGGCTGCGGCGCGAGGGCGTCCGGGCACCGCTGTTCTGCGTCTACCCGGGCGGCGCCCAGTGGTACGTCCACCTCGCCGAACACCTCGCCGAGGACCGGCAGGTGGTCGGCCTGGAGTGGCCGGGGCTGCACCGCGACGTCGCCTCCCCGCAGAGCATCGGCAGCGTCGCCGAGCAGTTCCTCGGCCGGATCCGGGCCATCCGGCCCACCGGCCCGTACCACCTGCTGGGCTGGTGCGGTGCCGGACCGGTCACCAGCGAACTGGCGCACCGGCTGCACCGCGACGGCGAACAGGTCACCTTCGCCCTGCTCGACCCCGCCCTGGACAGCCACACCCGCAGGAACCTGTGGGAGGAGGTGGCGATGTTCGCCCGCGGCGAGAGCCTGCTCGGCGAACTCGACCTGGCGGTGGGGGAGGAGGAGATCGCCCGCCTCCAGGGGGAGTTCCTCAAGGTGCTGGACTACGTCATCGACGAGGGCGCCCGGCTGGCGCCCCGGCCCGGTGACACCTTCTGGGCGGGCCGGCTCAAGGTCTGGCGCGAGCTGGCCCAGGCGACCCTGGGCTACCGGCACCGGCCCTACCCGGGGCGGATGCACCTGCTGGCCGGCGACGAACTCGCGGGCGGCGGGCACGACGTGGCCTCCGGTCAGCCCTTCCGGGACTACCTGGCGCGCTGGACCGAGCTGACCCCGGGCGGCCTGGAGCTGCACCGGGTCGGCGGCGACCACCTCGGTGTGCTGCGTCCGCCGCACGTCGCGGGGCTCGCCGAGGTGCTCGACCGGCTGATGGCGGAGACGGACTGACGGTCGCAGGGAAGGGCGGCTCCCCGCGGCTCCGCTGCGGGGAGCCGCCCTTTCGCGCGCCCGCGCCCGGGGCCGGACACGCCGAAGGGGCCGCCTCCCGGTGGATTCCGGGAGGCGGCCCCTTCGCCGGGATCACTGCGGGCCGTCGTCCTCCGGGTCGCCGTTCTCCGGGCCGTCTCCCTCCGGGCCGCCGACGCACCACTCCAGCACCGCGCGGGCACTGTGGTACTTGTTCTCGGCCTGCTCGAAGGCGATCGAGGCGGGCCCGTCGAGCACCTCGGCGGTCACCTCGTCGCCGCGGTGCGCGGGCAGGTCGTGCATGAACAGCGCACCGGGGCTGGCGTCCATGACGGCCTTGTCCACCCGGAACGGCTCGAAGGCGAGCCGCCAGTCGGGGTCGGCCTTCGTGGTGCCCGTGGTCTGCCAGCGGGTGGTGTAGACCACGTCGACCTCGGGCAGGTCGGCCATGTCGTGCCGCTGCTCCACCAGCGCGCCGCTGCCCGCCGCGTACTCGGCGGCCCGGTCGAGGTAGCGCTGCTCGACCCCGTAGCCGTCCGGGGTGCGCAGGTACAGCGCCGTCCCCGGGTAGCGGGACAGCGCCAGCGTCAGCGCCGAGGCGGTGTTGTTGCCCTCGCCGGCGTAGAGCACCCGCAGGCCCTCGATCCGCCCGAACCGGCCGAGCAGCGTGGTGAGGTCGGTGAGCGCCTGGGTGGGGTGCTCGGCGGCGCTCATCGCGTTGACGACGGCCATCCGCTCCTGGGCGGCGAAGGCCCGCAGCTCGGCCTCGCTGCCCGCGGTCCTGGCCACCAGCACGTCGAGCATCCGGGACAGCACGGCGGCGGTGTCCTCGACCGTCTCCCCGGTGTTCTCCTGGAGGTCGTCGGGGCCGTAGGTGATCAACCGGCCGCCCAGCCGCAGCGCTCCGGCCGAGAAGGCGGTACGGGTGCGGGTGGAGGTCCTGCGGAACAGGACGCCCACCACCGTGTCGCGCGGCAGGCGGGCGTCCTCGCGGCGGCCGGCGGCGAAGTCGGCGCCCCGCTGCACGATGCGGTGCATCTCCTCGAAGCCGAGGTCGTCGATCGAGATCAGGTGGCGGCGTGGCGGACGGGACATGGCCTTCTCCTTCCGTGACGGGACGGGATGTCAGATCGTTTGCAGACCCTGCCGCAGCACGTCGAGGCCCCGGTCGAGCAGCGCGGGATCGACGGTCAGCGGCGGCAGCAGCTTGACCACCTCGTCCGCACGGCCGCACAGTTCGACGATCAGTCCCTGCTCGAAGGCGTGGCGCTGGAGCCGCTTGGCGCGCTCGGGGCCGCCGGCGGCCCCGAGGTCGATGCCGAGCGCCATCCCGAGCCCGCGCGTCACCAGGCCCTGCCCCAGCCCGTCCAGTTCGCCGCGGAACCGGTCCAGGCGGGCGGTCCCGGCGGCGAGCCCGGTGTGGAAGGAGTCCTGCCGCCACAGCTCGCAGGCCGCGGTGGCGGCGACGAAGGCCATCTGGTTGCCGCGGAACGTCCCGGTGTGCTCACCCGGCTCCCAGGCGTCCAGCTCCCGTCTGAAGAGCACCAGCGACAGCGGAAGTCCGTAGCCGCTGAGGGACTTGGACAGCGTCACCACGTCCGGGGTGATCCCGGCGTGCTCGAAGCAGAAGAACCGGCCCGAGCGGCCGCAGCCCGCCTGGATCTCGTCGAGGATCAGCAGGATGCCGTGCCGCTCGGTGAGTTCGCGCAGGGCGCGCAGCCACCCGGCGCTTGCCGGGTAGACCCCGCCCTCCATCTGCATCGGCTCCAGGATCACCGCGGCCGGCAGGTCGACGCCCGAGGAGGAGTCGGCGAGCAGCCGTTCCAGGTACCCGATCGAGTCGAACGGGCCCTGCGGGCCGTCCTCGTAGGGGATGAACGTGACGTCCTGCCCGCTGACCCCGCCCGCCCGGCGGGCCCGGCGGCTGCCGGTCACCGCGAGCGAACCGCGCGACATGCCGTGGTACGCACCGGTGAACGCGACCAGGCCGGTGCGGCCGGTCTGCTTGCGGGCGAGCTTGAGCGCGGCCTCCACGGCGTCGGTGCCGGTCGGGCCGGTGAACTGCGCCTTGTAGTCCAGCCCGCGGGGCCGCAGCACGGTGTCGGCGAAGGCGGCCAGGAACTCCCGCTTGGCCACGGTGTACATGTCCAGGCCGTGCGTGATGCCGTCGGCGGCGAGGTACTCGGCCACCCGGGCCTTGATGGCGTCGTTGTTGTGCCCGTAGTTGAGCGTCCCCGCGCCGCAGAAGAAGTCGATGAACGTGCGGCCGTCCTCGGTGTGCAGCTCGGCGCCCTTGGCCCGCTCGAAGACGGCCGGGAACGTGCGGCAGTACAGCCGGACCTCCGACTCCAGCTCCTCGAAGACCTTGAACTCGTGCTCCGGCAACGGCTCCTGGCCGGTGTTCCGGGTGTCCTGGGTGATGTCCATCAGGTCCTCTCGGCAGCGATCGAACCCGCGGTGGAGTGCTCGTGGCGCCGCCCGCGGGTGGAGTGAGGGTCGCCATGCCCGCCGGACGGACATCGGCAGGAGCAGCGTGTCGCCGGAGCGAGGCCTGGTACCAGGGAACGAGCGGCAGCCTCGGCGCCGGTGTCACTGCGCGTTTGTCCCGGTGCGGGGCCCGGTCCGGGTTCCGGGACCGGGCCCCGCACCGGCCGGCGGGTCAGATCAGCCCGGTCCGCACGGCGTGGGCCACCGCGTGGGCCCTGTTGTGCACCTGGAGCTGGCCCATCAGCTCGTAGATCACGTTCTTGACGGTGTGCTTGGAGCAGCGCAGCGTCCGGGCGATGGCCTCGTTGCCGTGGCCGTCCGCCATCAGCCGCAGCACCTCGGTCTGGCGGCCGGTCAGCGGCGAGGTGCCCGGGCGCCCTCCGGGGCCGGGCGGCTCCGGAGACCCGTCGAGCAGGCAGGCCAGCACCGGGTGGGACAGCCGGCCCTCGCCGCGGTGGGCCGAGTGGACGGCCGCGGCCAGCCGGGCCGGCGTCGCCTCGGCGGACAGCAGCATGGCCCGAGCGCCCGCCCGCAGCGC